>DAHUYF010000111.1 GCA_027315365.1 Rhodospirillales bacterium
TAGAGTCCCAATATGTTTTCTGGCCCGTCGGCGGCGGTTTCAGCTTCTGAACGGCGATGTCGGTCAGGTGGGTCTTAGGCACTTTTAGTCTCTTTTATGAGGCGCGTAAGGGCATTTTCCGATGTGTAGCTATGTACACCCGGAGTGCCAGAAATGCAATGAAAATGGGGTTTTCTGCGATGCTATGTTATGCGGCGAGAAAATGACTTGGGAGATTTTGAGTCTGCCGCGTCTACCGTTCCGCCACAGGGGCTTTCCCGGCCCTCTTGGACCAAGCGCGGCGATCATTGGAGACCGGCTGCCGGCCGTCAAGTGCATCGCTTTTAAGCAAAATTTAAAGCGCCTTGTGCTGTTCTATCCAGCGATGGTTGAGTAGGTCGGGGACTCATGCTCACCTTTCGGGCGCTTTTTGGCAGGAAACGCGAGCTGGCCGCGCTGCGTGAGACGGCAGGCCGGCTGCAGGAATGGTTCGATTCCGCCATGGTGATGGTGGACAACATGCCGCTGGGCGTCGCCTGGAGCGATCCCGGGCGCGATTTCTTCATCACCTACATGAACGAGACCGGCAAGGCGATGCTCAACCCGGTGGTCCAGGGCGGCGCCGCGGCGCTCGACGGCAAGGCGTTGCACGCCGTGTTCCCGGGGCTCGCCGAACGACGCGGCGAGCTCTCCGATCCCGCGCGGATGCCGCTGCGCGCCGAGATCGCGCTGGGCGCGCTGGTGATCGATCTGCGCGTCGTCGCCATCAAGAACGCACAAGGCGCCTATACCGGCGCGATGGCGGTGTGGTCGGACGTGACGCAACGCGCCCAGCTCGCCCGCGCCTTCGAGACCAATGTCACCACTGCGGCAGAGGAGGTGGCGTCCGCGGTGACCCGGATGGAAGCCTCGACGCGATCGATGGCGGCGCTGACCGAGCAGGCGACGCAGCGCTCGAGCGCCGTCGCCTCGGCCGCCACCCAGGCAAGCGGCGAAGTGCAGAGCGCCGCCGCAGCGGCCGACACGCTCAGCGCATCGCTCTCGGGCATCGCCGCCCAGGTCGCCGAAGCCTCCTCGGTCGCCGACCGGGCGGTGGCGGAGGTGAAACACACCGACGAGACGATGCGCAGCCTGGCGACGGCGGCGCAGCAGATCGGCGAGGTGGTGGATCTCATCCAGGCGGTCGCCGGCCAGACCAATCTCCTCGCCCTCAACGCCACCATCGAGGCGGCGCGCGCCGGCGAGGCGGGCAAGGGCTTCGCCGTGGTCGCCTCGGAGGTCAAGAGCCTCGCCTCGCAGACCGCGCATGCGACCGACCAGATCCGCACGCAGATCGAGGCGGTGCGGCGCGCCGCGGCGGAAGCGGTCGAGGCGATGCAGCGCATCGGCGCGACCATCGCCCAGGTCGGTACCGCCGCCGGCACCA
Source organism: Rhodospirillales bacterium (assembly GCA_027315365.1). Lineage (GTDB taxonomy): Bacteria > Pseudomonadota > Alphaproteobacteria > ATCC43930 > CGMCC-115725 > DAHUYF01. Next base: position 1,406 of record DAHUYF010000111.1, read on the forward strand.
TCTCCGCCGCGGTCGGGCAGCAGGGGGCGGCGACGCAGCAGATGGCCGGCACCATGGGCCATGCCGTGGCCGGGACGAGCGGCGTCTCCTCGGACATCACCGCGGTGATGAGCACCTCGAGCGAGGCCGGCGCCGCGGCGGCGGCGATGCTCGCCTCGGTCTGCGCCTTGTCGCAGCAATCGGCACAGCTGCGCGGCCAGGTTGCGGAGTTCCTGACGACGATCCGCGTCGCCTAGCGGCAAATTTGCGGCAGCGAATTTGTCCGCGGCGGCGGTAGCGGTTGCACCGGCAACCGCGAGAACTCTTTGAGTTTGCTGGCGTTCCGACTCCAACGCGGGGGAACCAAGCGTTGGGGTCGGAGCGCCAGCCGCTCCCGCGCTTGCGCGCGGGCGCGGCTTCGCGCTAGACCCGCGCGCCGGCAACGGGCAGGACGGGTCATGGCGCTGCGCTATTTCGAGGATTTCCGCGTCGGCGAGGTGCTGGCGCTGGGCAGCCGGCAGGTGAGCGAGGCGGAGATCATCGACTTCGCCCGCCAGTTCGACCCGCAGCCCTTCCACACCGATCCCGAGCGCGCGCGCCGCAGCGTCTTCGGCGGCCTCGTCGCCAGCGGCTGGCACACCGCGTCGCTCTACATGCGCCTGCTCGTCGACGGCTTCGTCGGCACGATGGCGGAAAGCATGGGCTCGCCCGGCATCGACAAGATCGAATGGCTGAAGCCGGTGCGCCCCGGCGACACGCTCACCGGCCGGCTCACCATCCTCGATCTCGTCCCGTCCAAGAGCCGGCCCGACCGCGGCACGATCAAGTGCCTCGGCGAGATGCTGAACCAGCGCGGCGAGACGGTCATGGCGATCCACAGCGTCGGCTTCTTCGGCCGCCGGCCCGGCTGAGGCGCGCCGGTGCTGCGTCCCGCCTACGATTGGATCATGCGGCTTGCCGGCGGGCCCAACGCCGTCTGGGCGCTCGCCGGCGTCGCCTTCGTCGAGAGCTCGGTCTTTCCCATCCCGCCGGACGTGCTGCTGATCCCGATGATCATCGCCGCGCCGCGGCGCGCCTGGCGCTACGCCGCGATCGCGACGCTGGCCTCGGTGGTGGGCGGATATCTCGGATATGCCATCGGCTATTTCGCGTTCGCCACGATCGGCCGCGCCGTGCTCGAGTTCTACCACGCCATGCCGGCCTATGAGCGCTTCGCGGCGGCGGCGGCGGAGTGGGGCGCCTGGGTCATCATCCTCAAGGGCATGACGCCGATCCCCTACAAGCTCGTCACGATTGCCAGCGGCTTCGTCAGATTCGATCTCCTCACCTTCACCATCGCCTCGCTGATCTCGCGCAGCCTGCGCTTCTTCCTGGTGGCGGCGCTGCTCTACTGGTTCGGCGAGCCGATCCGCCGCTTCATCGAGGGCCGGCTGATGCTGGTCACCAGCGCCTTCGCCGTGTCGCTGGTGGGCGGCTTCATCATCCTGCACTATCTCTGACGCCATGACCGCTCCGCGCCTCGCACCCCTGCTGCTGCTGATCGCCGGCGCCGCGGTGCTGGGCGGCGCCTGGGGCTTCCAGATCGTCGGCGGCCTGGCGCCCTGCGAGCTCTGCCTCCTGGAACGCTGGCCCTATTACGCGGTGGTCGCCGCGGCGCTGGCGGCGCTCGTCGCCGGCCGCCGCGGCGCCACGCAGGCGCTGCTCGCCTGTGCTGCGCTGGCGTTCCTCGCCGGCGCCGGCCTCGCGCTCTATCATGTCGGCGTCGAGCAGCACTGGATCGCCGGCCCCTCCGCCTGCACCGGCGGCGGCCCCGCCGGCAGCATCGAGGAGCTGCGGCGGCGACTGCTCGCGCAGCAGGTGGTACAGTGCGACGAGGTGCAATGGTCGCTGTTCGGCCTGTCGCTCGCCGCCTGGAACGTCGCGATCTCGCTGGCGCTGGCGCTCGCCTCGCTGACCGGGCTGCGCCGATCGATGCCAAGGAGGCGTGGATGAGCGAATTTCCCCGCCGGCTTCCCGGCGACCCCGCGCGCCCGGCGCTGGTCGAGCGCATGATCCGCGTCGACCAGGCCGGCGAATACGGCGCCAAGCGCATCTATGACGGCCAGCTCGCCGTGCTCGGCCGCAGCCGGGTCGCGCCGGAGATCCGCCGCATGGCCGAGCAGGAGCGGCGCCATCTCGCCGCCTTCGACGCGCTCGTCGTCGAGCGCCGGGTGCGCCCGACCGTGCTGTCGCCGCTGTGGCACGCCGCGGGCTTCGCGCTCGGCGCCGCCACCGCGCTCATGGGCGAGCGCGCCGCCATGGCCTGCACCGTCGCGGTCGAGGAGGTGATCGACGAGCATTACCGGCGCCAGAGCGAGGCGCTGGGCGACACCGAGCCGGCGCTCAAATCGGCGATCGAGGAGTTCCGCCGCGACGAGACCGAGCACCGCGAGGTGGCGCTCGCCCATGGCGCGGAAGAGGCGCCGGCCTATCCCGCGCTCAGCGCCGCCATCAAGGCCGGCTCGCGCCTCGCCATCTGGCTCTCGACGCGGCTTTAGCGCGACGCGAAGCGTCGTCGCTGGCGGGCGTCAGCGATTGCTCGTGCAATCGCGAGAGCCCGCACAGGAGGGCGACGCGCGCATCGTCGCCGTCCCGCCGACGCTGCGCGCTCTCACGCCGCCAGCAGCGGCTCGCTCGCCACCACCTCGACGATGTCGCGGATGATGGCGGTGAGGTCGTAATCCTTGGGCGTGTAGACGCGCGCCACGCCGAGGCGCTTCAGCGCCGCCTCGTCCTCGGGCGGGATGATGCCGCCGACCACCACCGGAACATGGCCGAGTCCGGCCGCGGCGAGCCCGGCCAGCACCTCGCTGACCAGCGGCCCGTGGCTGCCGGAGAGGATCGAGAGCCCCACCACATGCACGCCCTCCTCGAGCGCGGCGTTGACGATTTGCGCCGGGGTGAGCCGGATGCCCTCATAGACCACCTCGAAGCCGGCATCGCGCGCCTTCAGCGCGATCTGCTCGGCGCCGTTGGAATGGCCGTCGAGGCCGGGCTTGCCGACCAGCATCTTGAGCCGGCGCCCGAGGCGGCCGGAGAGCTCGCCGACGCGCTTGCGGATCTCGGCGAGATCGTCGCCGCCGCGCGAGGACGCGGCCTGGGCGATGCCGGTGGGGGCGCGGTATTCGCCATAGACCTGGCGCAGGCTCTCGGCCCATTCGCCGGTGGTGACGCCGGCGCGCGCGCAGTCGATCGAGGGCGGCATGATGTTGCCGCCTTCCGCCGCGACGCGCCTGAGATCCGCCAGCGCCGCCGCCGCCGCGCCGGCGTCGCGATCGCGGCGCCAGACGGCAAGCCGCGCCGCCTGCTCTTGCTCGGCGGCGGCATCGGGCACGAGATATCCCGCCTCGCCGGCGGCGAGCAGCGGCGAGGGCGCGCTCTCGGCATAGCGGTTGACGCCGACGACGATCTGCTCGCCGCGCTCGATCGCGGCCAGCCGCCGCGCGTTGCTCTCGACCAGGCGCTGCTTCATCGCGCCGCTTTCGACCGCCGCCACCGCGCCGCCGAGATCGCGGATGCGCTCCAGCTCGGCGGCGATGTCGCGCTTCAGCGCGTCCACCTTGCGCGCGATCTCGGCCGAGCCGTCGAAGATGTCGGCGTATTCCAGCAGGTCGGTCTCATAGGCGACGATCTGCTGCAGGCGCAGGCTCCATTGCTGGTCCCAGGGCCGCGGCAGGCCCAGCGCCTCGTTCCAGGCCGGCAGCTGCACGGCGCGCGCGCGCGCGTTCTTCGACAGCACCACCGCCAGCATCTCCAGCAGGATGCGATAGACGTTGTTCTCGGGCTGCTGCTCGGTGAGGCCGAGCGAGTTGACCTGCACGCCGTAGCGGAAGCGACGGTACTTCTCCTCGGCGACGCCGTAGCGTTCGCGCGTCAGATCGTCCCACAGCTCGGCGAAGGCGCGCATCTTGCACATCTCGGTGATGAAGCGGATGCCGGCATTGACGAAGAAGCTCAGCCGTCCCACCACCTGCGGAAAATCCGCGTCCGGCACCTGGCCCGAGCGCCGCACCGCGTCGAGCACCGCCTCCGCCGTGGCGAGCGCATAGGCCACCTCCTGCACCGGCGTGGCGCCCGCCTCCTGCAGATGGTAGGAGCAGACGTTCATCGGGTTCCACTTCGGCAGCTCGCGATAGGTGAAGGCGATGACGTCGGCGGTGAGCTTGAGGCTCGGCGCCGGCGGGAAGATGTAGGTGCCGCGCGAGAGATATTCCTTGATGACGTCGTTCTGCGTCGTGCCGGCGAGATCGCGCCGCGCCGCGCCCTGCGCCTCGGCGGCGGCGATGTAGAGCGACAGCAGCCAGGGCGCGGTGGCGTTGATGGTCATCGAGGTGTTCATCCGCGCCAGCGGAATGCCGTCGAAGAGCGCGCGCATGTCGCCCAGATGCGCCACCGGCACGCCGACCTTGCCGACCTCGCCCTTGGCGAGCGGGTGGTCGCCGTCGTAGCCGGTCTGCGTCGGCAGGTCGAAGGCGACCGAGAGCCCGGTCTGGCCGCGCTGCAGATTGGTGCGGTAGAGCGCGTTCGAGGCGGCGGCCGAGGAATGGCCGGAATAGGTCCGGATCAGCCAGGGCTCGTCGCGCGCGGTCGTGCTCGTGCTCATCGCTCGGTCCTTCGCCCTCTGTTGCGGCGCACAAGGGATCGCGCCGGCCGCCGAGGCCAACCCCCCGGTTGGCCGGTGAACGGTGCTTTCGCCCCATCCGCCCCGTCGAGGAGAAATATTGAAATAATATGTCTTGTCAATTCAAAAATCAGACCGAAAACAACTTTGTGCGTTGCGGCGGAATTGACATCTCGTCTACACAGACGTTTACGCTAATGCTGCGCCGCACGCAAAGCGGTTTCGATGGAGAACCTGCCATGAGCGAACCCGCCCAAATCCTGCCCTTCGCGCCGTCCGCGGCCGGAGCCCGCCCGGTCAAGGATCTCTACGAGGTCGGCGAGATCCCGCCGCTCGGCCATGTGCCGCGGCGGATGTATGCCTGGGCGATCCGCCGCGAGCGCCACGGCGCGCCGGACACGGCGATGCAGGTCGAGGTGGTGCCGACGCCGGAGCTGGCACCCGACGAGGTGCTGGTCATGGTGATGGCCGCCGGGGTCAATTACAACGGCGTCTGGGCGGCGCTGGGCCAGCCGATCTCGCCCTTCGACGTGCACAAGGCGGAGTTCCACGTCGCCGGCTCCGACGCCGCCGGCGTGGTCTGGGCGGTCGGATCCAAGGTCAAGCGCTGGAAGGTCGGCGACGAGGTCGTCGTCCACTGCAACCAGGATGACGGCGACGACGAGGAGTGCAACGGCGGCGATCCCATGTTCTCGCCGAGCCAGCGCATCTGGGGCTACGAGACGCCGGACGGCTCCTTCGCCCAGTTCGCGCGCGTGCAGGGCCGCCAGCTGATGGAGCGGCCGAAGCACCTGACCTGGGAAGAGAGCGGCTGCTACGTGCTGACGCTGGCCACCGCCTACCGCATGCTGTTCGGCCATCGCCCGCATGTGCTGCGCCCCGGCCAGTACGTGCTGGTCTGGGGCGCCGCGGGCGGACTCGGCTCGATGGCGATCCAGCTCATCGCCACCGCCGGCGCGCATGCCATCGCCGTCATCTCCGAGGACGACAAGCGCGACTTCGTGCTGTCGCTCGGCGCCAAGGGCGTCGTCAACCGCAAGAAGTTCAATTGCTGGGGCCGGCTGCCCGACGTCAACAGCGCCGGCGGCTATGGCGACTACATGAAGAAGGTGCGCGAGTTCGGCAAGGCGATCTGGGAATTCACCGGCAAGGGCAACGACGTCGATTTCGTCTTCGAGCACCCCGGCGAGCAGACCTTCCCGGTCTCGTGCTTCGTGGTGAAGCGCGGCGGCATGGTCGTGTTCTGCGCCGGCACCACCGGCTACAACCTCACCTTCGACGCGCGCTTCGTGTGGATGCGCCAGAAGCGCATCCAGGGCAGCCATTTCGCCAACCTGCTGCAGGCGAGTCAGGCCAACCGCCTCGTCGTCGAGCGCCGCATCGATCCCTGCATGTCCGAGGTGTTCTCCTGGGACGACATCCCGCGCGCGCATATGAAGATGTGGCGCAACGAGCACAAGCCCGGGAACATGGCGGTGCTGGTCCAGGCGAAGCGCCCCGGCCTGCGCGGCCTGGAGGAAGCGGCACAGGCTTAAGCGCGCCGCCGCGGGCGCGTTTGTTCTTGCGCTCCGGGACGGAGAAGGACTTTGAGCATGTCGAGGATGGAGCCATGGCATTGACGGCGAGCGCTCGCGCGGCCGAGACCGGTCCGCTGCTTCCCGATCTCCCGGGCACCGCCGGGCGCGCGCTGGCCGCCGCGGAGGGGCTGCTGGCGACGGCGAAGCGGCGGCTGCTGGCGGCGGTGGCGCCGGGCGGGGCGATCGAGCCGGCGCTGCTCGAGACGCGGCAGTTCGCGGTCCATGGCTATGCCTGGATGGCGACCTATGTCGAGGCGCTGCGGCGCATGCTGCTCTGGGCGGAAGGGCTCGAGGGCGCCGGGCGGCTGCGCGAGCTCGACGCGCTGATGCTGCAGATGGCGTTCGGCGAATATCTCGGCCAGCTCGGCGGCGGCATCGCGCTCAGCCAGGGCGAGGTGGTGCGGCCGCACGATCTCGGCCTCGAGGATGACGATCTCCACGCCTTCCGCCGGCCGGAGGTGGCGCTGCTGGCGCGGCTCGGCAATACCGAGGCGGCGCGGGCGCGGCTCGCGGCGCTCATCGAGCTGTCGCTCGACAGCGGCGATTTCGGCCAGCTCGCGCTCGGCGAGGAGGCGCTCGACATGGTGCGCGAGCAGTTCCGCCGCTTTGGCGCCGAGCGTGTCCAGCCCTTCGCCCATGGCTGGCATCTCGCCGACCAGCTCATCCCGCTGCCGGTAATCGCCGAGATGGCGGAGCTCGGCGTCTTCGGCCTCACCGTGCCCGAGAGCTTCGGCGGCCTCGGCCTCGGCAAGCTCTCGATGTGCATCGTCTCCGAGGAGCTGTCGCGCGCCTATATCGGCGTGGGCTCGCTGGGCACGCGCTCGGAGATCGCCGCCGAGCTGATCCGGCTGGGCGGCACGCCGCAGCAGAAGGAAAAGTACCTGCCGCGGATCGCCGCCGGCGAGATCCTGCCCACCGCGGTGTTCACCGAGCCCAACACCGGCTCCGATCTGGGCGCGCTCAGGACGCGGGCGGTGCGCGAGGGCGGCCAGTACCGGATCTACGGCGCCAAGACCTGGATCACCCACGCGGCGCGCAGCGATCTCATGACGCTGCTGGTGCGCACCGATCCCGCGACCAGCGACTATCGCGGCCTCAGCATGTTCCTGGCGGAGAAGCCGCGCGGCAGCGAATCCCGGCCGTTTCCGGCGCCGGGCATGAGCGGCGGCGAGATCCGCGTGCTGGGCTATCGCGGCATGAAGGAATACGAGATCGGCTTCGACGGCTTCGCCGTGCCGGCGGAGAACCTGCTCGGCGGCATCGAGGGGCAGGGGTTCAAGCAGCTCATGGCGACCTTCGAGAGCGCGCGCATCCAGACCGCGTCGCGCGCCGTCGGCGTGGCGCAGTGTGCGCTCGAGCTGGGGCTGCGCTACGCCCGCGACCGCCGGCAATTCGGCAAGCCGATCTACGCCTTCCCGCGCGTCCACGGCAAGCTCGCCTGGATGGCGGTGGAGACGATGATCGCGCGCCAGTTGACATATTTCGCCGCGCGCGAGAAGGACGGCGACCGGCGCTGCGACATCGAGGCCGGCATGGCCAAGCTGCTCGCCGCGCGCACCGCCTGGGCCAATGCCGACAACGCGCTGCAGATCCATGGCGGCAACGGCTACGCGCTGGAATACCCGATCAGCCGCGTGCTGTGCGACGCGCGCATCCTCAACATCTTCGAGGGCGCGGCCGAGATCCAGGCGCAGGTCATCGCCCGCGGCCTGCTCTCCGGCCGCAACTGAGCCTTTCGCGCTCACAGATCGCTCACAGGTCCGGCGCGTACTCCGTCCTAAGGTGCGGCGGGGACGCTTCTGCCCGGGGGAAGGCGATGGCGCAGCAATGGGAGGCGGAGTGGCAGGCGCTGCTGCGCTGGCGCGACGACGCGGTGGCGCGCAGCTGCGAAATCCAGGCCGAGATCACCGCTGCGATCCGGCGCCGGCAGCCCTTGCCGATGCACCTGCTGCGCGCCGCCGAGATGGCGGAAGGCGAACTCGCCCAGGCCAAGGCCCGCCTCAGGCAGTTCCTGCACCATCTCGGCTGAGCAGTTCCGTCTTGCGCCGGACCGGCAGAACAGGCGATTCTCCCTGTCCTTGAAGCAACCATGACAGGCGCGCCATGCCGGTAACGCCGCTGACCGGTTTCGCCCTGACGCTGGGCTTGTCGTTCTTCTTCGGCCTCGCCTTCGAGGATTTCTACGCCCGCAGCGGCGAAGCCCGGCCGGGCGGCATCCGCACCTTCCCGCTGCTGGCGCTGACCGGCGGCGGGCTCTATCTGCTCGACACCGTCCGGCTGCTGCCGCTGGTGGCCGGATTGCTGCTGCTGGGCGCCTGGCTCGCCGTCTACTACCACGACCGCATCCGCAGGGTGGACGCGACCGGCGCGCCGTCGGCCGGGCTGATGGTCCCGGTGTGCAATCTCCTGGCCTATCTCCTCGGGCCGATGTCGCTGACCCAGCCGCCCTGGCTCGCCATCGGCGTCACCGTGGCCGCCGTGCTGCTGCTGACCGCGCGCGAGCGCCTGCACGATCTCGCGCGCCGGCTCGAGCTGCGCGAGATCGTCACCGCCGGCCAATTCCTGATCCTCACCGGCCTGGTGCTGCCGCTGCTGCCCGACCGGCCGGTGACGGCGCTCACCGCGATCACGCCCTACAACGCATGGCTGGCGCTGCTGGCGGTCTGCACCATCTCCTATGCCAGCTATCTGCTGCGTCGCTATGTTGCGCCGCCGGGCGGCGACATCTGGGTCGCGGCGCTGGGCGGGCTCTATTCCTCGACCGCCACTACCGTGGTGCTCGCGCGTCGCGCGGCGGCCGACCGAGCGGCGCAGCCGCGCGCGCGCGCGGGGATCGTGCTCGCCACCGCGCTGATGTATCCGCGCATCCTGGCGGTGATCGCCTTCTTCGACCGGCCGCTCGCCGCCGCGCTGGCGCCGAGCCTCCTGACGCTCATGGCGCTCGGCCTGGCGATCGCCTTCTGGCAGTATCGCCGCGCCGGTCCGGTGCTCGCCGACGCACAGCCCGACACGACCCCGCGCAACCCGCTCGAGCTCAACGCGGCCGCGGCCTTCGCCGTGCTGTTCGTCGTCATCTCGATCGCTTCGAGCTGGGTCAAGAGCCGCTTCGGCGAGACCGGCATCGACGTGCTGGCCGCCATCGTCGGCGTCACCGACATCAATCCCTTCGTGCTCAGCATCGCCCAGGGGGGCGCCGCGCCGCTCTCGGCTGCGGCCGCAGCGGGCGCGGTGCTGATCGCCGTCGCGTCCAACAATCTGGTCAATGCCGGCTACGCCGCAGCCCTCGCCGGCGTGCGCGCGAGCCTGCCGGCGGCCCGCGCGCTCGTCGTCCTGGCGCTGTGCGGCCTCGCCGCCGCCCTGTGGCTGATCGTGAATGGACCCTGAGGGAGGGAAGAATGGCGCGCGAAGCTGCCAGGGGTAACGACGAGCGGGCGCTGGTCAAGTTGCAGATCGAGCTGGTGAAGCTGCAGCGCGAGCTGATCGCCGGCCGCGACCGCATCCTCGTCCTGATCGAGGGCCGCGACGCGGCCGGCAAGGACGGTGCCATCAAGCACGTGGTCGAGCATCTGAGCCCGCGCGAGACGCGCGTCGTCGCACTCGGTCCGCCGTCGGATCGCGAGCGCCACTCCTGGTATTTCCAGCGCTATGTCCGCTACCTCCCGACCGCGGGCGAGATGGTGCTGTTCAATCGCAGCTGGTACAACCGCGCCGGCGTCGAGCCGGTGATGGGCTTTTGCACGCGGCGGGAGACGCGCGAGTTCCTCGAGGCCGCGCCGGATTTCGAGCGGATGCTGGTGCGTTCCGGCATCAAGCTCTTCAAGTATTACCTCGACATCGCGAAGAAGGAGCAGAAGCACCGGCTGGCGGAGCGGCGCCACGATCCGCTGAAGCAGTGGAAGCTCAGTCCGGTCGATGCCAAGGCGCAGAAGCTCTGGCGCGAGTACAGCAAGGCGCGCAACACCATGTTCGAGCGCACCCACACCGCAGACGCGCCGTGGACGGTGGTGCGCGCCGACGACAAGCATCAGGCGCGGCTCAACCTCATCCGCGACCTGCTGTCGCGGCTCGACTACCGCGATCGCGATGCGCGGCTGGTCGTGCCCGACCGCACCATCGTCTTTCCCTTCGATCCCGCCCGCCTCGTCGACGGGACGATCTGCCGGTGACGGCGGCCGATTAGAATGGGCGGGGAGGACAGGCCATGAGCGTCCGCGTCTTCGGGGCGCCGCCGCGCTACATCCAGGGCGCCGGCGCGCTGGCGCAGCTGGTGCCGCTGCTCGCCGGATACGGCGCGCGGCCGTTCGTCGTCATCGACGCCGCGCTCGCCGAGCCGTTGCGCCAGGAGATCGAGCGGCAGCTCAAGGCGTCGACCGGCCGCGTCGTCTTCGGCCTCGCCGGCGCCTGCAGCGAGGCCGAGATCGAGCGCTTCGCCGAGACCGCGCGCATGCTCGATGCCGATGTCCTGGCGGGGCTGGGCGGCGGTACCGCGATCGGCGTCGCCAAGGGGCTGTGCGTGGCGACCGGCCTGCCGCTCGTCACCATCCCGACCGTGCCCTGCTGCCACGCGCCGGTGAGCCGCATCGTCGAGCTCGAGGGCGAGGGCGGTCGCCTCGCCGCAACCCGGGCGATGCGGCTGCCGCCGGACCTCGTGTTGGTGGACACGGCGGTGCTCGCCGCGGCGCCGTCGCGCGTCTTCATCGCCGGGCTCGGCGACGCGCTGGCGCGCCGCTTCGAGGTCGAGCAGAGCGCCGCCGCCGGCGCGCTCAACCTGCTCGAGGGCCGCCCGACCGGGCTCGCTGCCGCGATCGGCGAGGCGGCCTGGAGCGCGGTGCGCGACCATGCCGGTGCGGCGCTGGCGCTGCGCACGCGGCACAGCGGCGGCGAGGCGCTGGAGCGCGTCTGCGAGGCGATGGTGCTGCTCGCCGGCATCGCCCATGAGAGCGGCGGCCCGTCGATCGCACATGCGCTGGCGCGGGGGTTTGCCGGACTTCCGGCCTGCCGCACCGCGCTTCACGGCGAGCTGGTCGCGGTGGCACTCCTGGCGCAGCTCGTCTTCGAGGCGCGTCCGGCCGGGCTGCTGGCGGAGCTGGTGGCGCTCTACCGCTCGCTCGGGCTGCCGGTGCGGCTCGCCGAGATCGGCATCGTCGCCGACCGGGCCGCGGCGGCCGAGGCGGCGGCGCGGCGCGCCGGCGAGGCTTGGTTGGTGCCGGTCGACGCCAAGCGCCTGGCGCAGGCGATCCTCGGCGTCGACACGCTCGTCGCCGGCTGACGGCCGGCTCAGAAGGCGATGCAGATCTTGCCGAAATGCCGGCCTTCGGCGATGGCGCGGATGGCGTCCGCGGCGGTATCGAAGGCGTAGCGCTGCTCGTCGACCGGCGGCCTGGCGCCGAGCAGGTCGATGGCGCGCACCATCGCCTCGAAGGCGTCGCGGTTGCCGAGCGTGACGCCCTGCAGCCGCACGTTCTGCGTCACCACGCGGCCGAGATTGAGCGCCGCGGTGGCGCCCGACAGCACGCCGATCATGGCGAGCGTGCCGCTGGTGCGGACGGCGCGCAGCGACTGGTCGAGCGTCTCGGCGCCGCCGAGCTCGAGGACGAGGTCGGCGCCGCGCCCGCCCAGCGCCTTGCGCACCTCGCGGCTCCATTCCGGATGCGTCTTGTAGTTGATGCCGAGAGCGGCGCCGAAATCGCGGGCGCGCTCCAGCTTGGCGTCGCTCGATGAGGTCACGATCGCGCGCGCGCCCTGCATGCGGGCGAACATCGCCGCGAACAGCGAGACGCCGCCGGTGCCTTGCGTCACCACCACGTCGCCGGCCTTGATGCCGGCGCCGATCACCGCGCTCCAGGCGGTGAGCGCGGCGCACGGCAAGGTCGCCGCCTCGAGCGCGCTCCAGCCTTTCGGCGCCCTCACGATGCCCTGCTGCGACAGCAGCATGTATTCCTGCAGCACGCCGTCGAGCGGGCCGCCGAGCATGCCGGTGCGATGCTCCTCCTTCATCGGCCCGCTGAACCAGGTCTGCGGGAAGGTCGGGCAGACGAGATCGCCCACCGCGACGCGGGTGACGCCGGGACCGATCTTCGCCACCGTGCCGGCGCCGTCGGAGAGCGGGATGAGCGGCAGCTGCCCGGCATGGCTGCCATAGCCGCGCCGGGTCATGACGAAGTCGCGGAAATTGACCGAGGCGGCCGCCATCTTGATCAGCACCTCGCCGGGACCGGGATCGCGCTCCGGCCTGGTGCCGGGCTTGATGTGCTCGAGCCCCCAATCGTCGCGCATCTCCATGACCTTCACGGGCGCGGTCCTCCTTCATTCGCTGCGGCGGCTCGCCTAGCCTGCGCTCACATCTGCGTCAATGGCGGTTGCGGGCGGGGGGAGCCGCCCCTAGATTTTGCCGGGTAGCGACGCGAGGGAGGCGAGCCATGTGGATGCTGCGCAGCAAGGCGGCGGGTTTGCCGAAGGCGGGCGAGGCGCTGCCCGGGCGCACCGCCAGGATGCCGGTGCCGGAGGCGCATGAGGTCAACGGCCATCGCCTGACGCCGCCCTTCCCGGCGGGGCTCGAGACGGCGGTCTTCGGCCTCGGCTGCTTCTGGGGCGCCGAGCGCTGCTTCTGGCGGCTGCCCGGCGTCTACTCCACCGCGGTGGGCTATGCCGGCGGCCAGACCCCCAACCCGACCTACGAGGAGGTCTGCTCCGGCATGACCGGGCATACCGAGGCCGTGCTGGTGGTCTTCGACCCCACCCAGGTGAGCTACGACCGCCTGCTCAAGACCTTCTGGGAGAGCCACGACCCCACCCAGGGCATGCGCCAGGGCAACGACCTCGGCACGCAGTATCGCTCGGCGATCTATGCCACCACGCCGGAGCAGAAGCGCCAGGCCGAGGCGTCGCGCGCGCTCTTTCAGAAGGCGCTCGCCGCCGCCGGCCGCGGCGCCATCACCACCGAGATCGCCGAGGCCGGCGCGTTCTACTACGCCGAGGATTACCACCAGCAATACCTGGCGAAGAATCCCAACGGCTATTGCGGCCTGGGCGGCACCGGCGTGAGTTGTCCCGCGCCTGCGGCGGCGGCCGGCTGAGCCGGCCGCCGAGCGCTCATTTCCCGGCGAACACCGGCTTGCGCTTCTCCATGAAGGCGCGGCGGCCCTCGATGTAGTCCTGGCTGTCGAAGCAGCGCGCGACCAGCGCCTCGCAATGGCCGCGGTCGATCTGCGGACCGGGCTTGGCGAGTTCGCCCACCACGCCCTTCACCGCCTCCATGGTCAGCGGCGCGTTCTCCGCGATGAGCGCGCAGTAGTTGCGCACATAGGCTTCGATCTCGGCGTCGGGCAGCGCCCGGTTGATCAGCCCCATGCCGAGCGCCTCGGCGGCGGAGAACTGCCGGGCGGTGAAGAAGATCTCCTTGGCGAAGCTGGGGCCGACGAGGTCGACCAGCTTCTTCACCCCGGCCCAGCGATAGCCCAGGCCGAGCCGCGCCGCCGGCACGGCGAAGCGCGCATTGTCGGCGGCGATGCGCAGGTCGCACTGCAAGGCGACGCCGACGCCGCCGCCGATGCAGAAGCCGTGGATCATGGCGATGGTCGGCTTGCGGATGTCCTGCAGCTTGGCGTTCGCCGCCTCGGCGATGGCGTCGTATTGCGCGACGCTCTCGGGCGAGGAGCGCTGCTGCTCGAATTGCGAGATGTCGGCGCCCGAGATGAACGCCTTGTCGCCGGCGCCCTTGAGCACGATCACCCGCACCTCGGGGTCGCGCTCGAAATGCTCGAGGATCACCGGCATCGCCTGCCACATGTCGAGCGACAGCGCGTTGCGCCGCCCGGGGTTGTTGAAGATCATCCAGCCGATCGCGCCGTCCTTTTGCGCGATCATCCGCTCGCTCGGGGAAATCATCTGCTCCTCCTCAAATCACGCGCCGGGCGCGGAACCCGGCAATGGTTTCGTCGTCATAACCCAGCTCGCGCAGCACGGCCTCGGTATGCTCGCCGCGCTCCGGCGTCGGCATCCGCATCGCCGACGGCGTGCGGCTCAAGGTCACCGCCTGGCCGACCATGTCGATCGGACCGAGCACGGGATGCGCGACTTTCTGCGCGATGCCGAGATGCTTCACCTGCGGGTCGGCGAAGACCTCGTCCATCTTGTAGATCGGGCCGCAGGGCACGCCGGCGGTGTTGATCAGCGCGATCCAGTCGGCCGAGCTTCGCGTGCGGGTGATCTCCTCGAGCGCGGCGTTGAGTGGGTCGCGGTGGCGCGAGCGCAGCTTGTCGGTGACGTAATCGGGGTGGTCGGCGAGGCTCTCCGCGCCCAGCGCCTTGCACAGCCGCCGATACATGTCGTCGCCGGCGGCGGCGATGTTGATGTGACCGTCCGCGGTCTTGAACACGCCGGTGGGGATGCTGGTCGGATGGTTGTTGCCGGCCTGGCCCGGCACCTCCTTGCCGATGAGCCAGCGCGCCGCCTGGAAGTCGAGCATGGCGATCTGCGACGACAGCAGCGAGGACTCGACCCACTGTCCCTCGCCCGAGACCTCGCGCTCCAGCAGTGCCACCAGAATGCCCATGGCGCAGAAGATGCCGGCGGTGAGATCGGCGACGGGAATGCCGACGCGCACCGGCCCCTGGCCCGGCAGGCCGGTGATCGACATCAGCCCGCCCATGCCCTGCGCGATCTGGTCGAAGCCCGGCCGGTCGCGATAGGGGCCGTCCTGGCCGAAGCCCGAGATGCTGCCATAGACGAGGCGCGGATTGAGCGGCTTGAGGCTCTCGTAATCGACCTTCAGCCGGTACTTCACGTCGGGCCGATAGTTCTCCACCAGGACGTCGGCGTCCTTGACCAGGCGCTTCAGGATCTCGAGCCCGTCGGGCTGCTTCAGGTCGAGCGTCATGCTGCGCTTGTTGCGGTGCAGGTTCTGGAAGTCGGGACCGTGGCGCGACCCGCCCAGGCCGCCATCGCCCTCGACCGCCTCCACCTTGATGACCTCCGCCCCCCAATCGGCGAGCTGGCGCACGCAGGTCGGCCCGGCGCGCACGCGGGTGAGGTCGATGACCTTGAAGCGGGAGAGGGGGAGCTTGCTCATGGTTCCTCGCTATCGGCGCGGGCGCGCTACCATATCGCCCCGATGCTCGCCGAGATAGGCCCGGCCGGCAACGCGCTCCGCTTCATGCCGGTCGTGCATGCCGCCGTCGGGCCGCCGGCGTCTCGCACCGCAGCAAGGCCCGTCGCCGGGCGCAGATCCCGGCATTTTCGCAAAGATTTAATCGATATTCACCGATCCTTAAGCCCGCTGTGGTGACCTAGCGCGCGACAGATGGCGTCCCGTGTCGGGGCGGCATCGCGAAACGGCAAACCCGGGGCGACCCGGCGACGCAAAGCCTCCGGTCTCTTTCGAGAGATAGCGGGGCTTCCGAACGAGGCCCCCGATGCGGTTCCTGCGCCCCCTGGCTCTGCTCCCCCTCCTGGTTCTGCCGGGCGCTGCTGTCGCGGCGAATCATCAGACGCATGCCTCGCCCGCGCTCTTCGGCGCAGGCGAGGTGTTCTCGTCCGACAGTTCCGCCTTCTTCAAGTGGCATGGCATGCTCCAGCGCTTCGCCGCCGAGCGCCGCTTCGAGCCGGCCTGCGCGCCGGGCGTCGCGGCGCCCTGCGCGCCCGCGGAGTGGCGTGCCCTGGTGGCGTCGCTCGACGGACTCGATCTCCGCGCCAAGCTCGACCGCGTCAATGCCGCGATCAACCGCCATCCCTACATCCCCTCTTTCGTCAACTGGCACGAAAGCAACCATTGGGAGACGCCGTTCGAGTTCCTGCGCAAGGGCGGCCAGTGCCAGGACTATGCGATCGCCAAATACCTGCTGCTGCGCGCCTCCGGCGTCCCGGCAGCGAGCCTGCGCCTCGTCGTGCTGCGCGACACCCGTCTCGGCCTCGACCACGCCGTCACCGTGGCCTTCGTCGACGGCCAGGCGCTGGTGCTCGACAATCAGCAGAAAACCGTCATGCCGGCGTCCAGCCTCGGCTATTACCGCCCCTACTACTCGATCAACGAGCAGGGCTGGTGGCTCCATCGCGGAGGCAATGCGCGCTATGCGGCTGCCGATCGCGCGGTCTCTCCGGCGGGCGACGCCGCGGCAGAGAGAAATTGACGGCCGCCATGCTCGCTGACAGGGAGGCGGGAGTGCCGCCACATCGGCGACGCGGCGGCGCCGAACCGCCGCCGCCGGCAGCCGCGGCCGGGAGCGCGTCATTCTCGACTCGACCTTGCTCGCCCGAAGCGCGTAAATTCCTCCACCCGTTAAGGAAAAAACGGCAGAGGGCGCGCCGGCAGTTGCTATCCACGCTTTGGTCCAATCGACTGCGCCTCTCCGGCGCCACCCTTCTCCTCGCCGCGGGCGCGGCGCTGATCTGGTGGCTGGGCGGCATCATGCGCGAAGCCGACGTGCCGCGCCTCATCCATCAATACGGCGTCTGGTTCTATCTGCTGACCTTCGGCTGGACCTTCGTCGAGGGCGAGACCTTCGTCCTGGTCGCGGGCTTCTTCGCCGCCGAGGGCCTGCTCAACGCGCCGCTGCTCCTGCTCGCCGCCTGGCTCGGGAGCTTCGCCGGCGACCAATGCTATTTCTGGATCGGCCGGCGCTACGGCTTGCGGCTGCTGTCGCATCGGCCGCACTGGCGCTCGCCGGTCGACGCCGCGCTCGCCTGGGTCAAGCGCTTCGACGCGTGGTTCATCCTGAGCTTCCGCTTCATCTATGGCGTGCGCAACTTCTCCTCCTTCGCGCTCGGCATCAGCGGCATCTCCTGGCGGCGCTTCATGTCGCTC
Organism: Rhodospirillales bacterium; assembly: GCA_027315365.1. Lineage (GTDB taxonomy): Bacteria > Pseudomonadota > Alphaproteobacteria > ATCC43930 > CGMCC-115725 > DAHUYF01. The sequence goes on from DAHUYF010000111.1 coordinate 18,423, forward strand.
AACTGTCTCGCGGCCTTTCTCTGGGCGGTGGTCTTCGTCGGCAGCGGCTATTTCTGCGGTCGCGCGCTGGAGCGCATGCTGGGCGAGATCGCCGACAAGTTCAGCATGCTGGCGCTTGCCGCCTTCATCGTCGGCGTCCTGGCCATCGCCGTCATCCACCGCCTGCACCGACGCCGGCGCCGGCGTGCCGCCGCGGCGGCGTCGCCTGCCGCCTGATCGCGCCGGACGCGCGCAATACCGATAAAATTCGCCGCGTCATTGGATGGCAAATCTGTGACGCCGCACGAGAAAATTGAACATCGACCGCGGACGCGGCATCATCCTCGCTTGGTGCTTAGTGAGGTGGGGAGATGATCAAGCTTGCAACCGCTCTGGCTCTGCTGATCGGTTCGGCCGCGTCGGTCGCCGCTGCGACGCCGCAATGCATGCGCCCGAACGACGCCGAGGCCGAGCAGGCGATCCGCTTCCAGACCGAGCTGATGGTGGTGAGCGACACCTGCGGGGCGCCGACCTACACGCTCTTCGCGCGCCGCAACCGCACAGCGCTGATGGATTATCAGCATCAGGTGATCGAGCGCTTCCGCCGCAGCGGAGCCGGCCACGCCGAGGCGCGCTTCGATTCCTATCTGACGCGGCTCGCCAACGAGGTGTCGCTGCGCCTCGGTGCGCAGCCGGTGGCGGCGGTGTGCCGCGACGCCCAGAACCTCCTTGCCATGGCGGACACGCTCGCCGGCGACCGCTTCCGCCGCTACGTCGCCGAGCAGGCCGCCCACAGCAGCACCCGTCGCTGCCCTGACTAGGATAGGACGCCGGACGCTGCTGGCGGCGGCGCTGGCGCTTGCCGCGCCGGCGCAGGCGGCCGAGACGCTGCGCGTCGGCGTGCTGAAGCTCGCATCGTCGGGGCCGGTCTTCATCGCCGCCGCGCGCGGCTATTTCGCCGCCGAGGGCATCGACGCCGAGCTGCGCTTCTTCGACGCGGCGCAGCCGATTGCCGTCGCCGCCGTCGCGGGCGGGGTCGATATCGGCGTCACCGGCCTCACCGCCGGCTTCTACAATCTCGCCGGCAAAGGCGCGCTGCGCATCATCGGCGCGCAGAGCCGCGAGGAGCCGGGCTATCACCTCGTCGCCTATGTCGCGTCCAACCGGGCCTTCGCCGGCGGCCTTGCGGTGCTTGCCGATCTCCCCGGCCATTCCGTGGCGGTCACCCAGGTCGGCTCGACCTTCCACTACAGCCTGGGGCTGCTGGCGGCGAAGCTGGGCTTTCCGCTCGCGCGCGTGCGGCTCGTGCCGCTGCAATCGCTCGGCAACATGGTGGCCGCGGTGAAGGGCGGCCAAGTCGATGCCGCGCTCATTCCCGCCACGCTGGCGGTGCCGCTGGCGGCGCGCGGCGACGGGCATCTCCTCGGCTGGGTCGGAGACGAGACGCCCTGGCAGGTCGGCGCGATCTTCGCGCGCGCCCCCCTGCTGCACGAGCGCCGCGCCGCGGTCGCGGGCTTCCTGCGCGCCTATCGCCGCGGCGCGCGCGATTTCTACGCCGCCTTCCTGGCCAAGGGCGCCGACGGCCGGCCGCAGGACGGCAAGGATGCGGCGGCGTGCCTGGCGATCATCGCCGGCGCCACCGGCCAGGCGCCGGATCAGATCCGCAACGGCATTCCCTATGTCGATCCCGACGCGGCGCTGGCGGCGAGCGACATCCGGCGCCAGGTGGCGTGGTATCAGAGCCAGGGGCTGGTCGACCGATCCGTCGATCCCGACAGCCTGCTCGATCTCTCCCTCATCGGCGGGCCAGCGCCGCGGTGAGGCCGCCGGTCGATGGCGATGCCGGACCGGCGCTGCTAGAGTGGCGGCTCGGTCCACCGAGCGGGCAGCGGCGCGATGGGATGGCAGGTACGGTTTGCGGCGCTGGCATTGGCGAGCGCCGGGCTCTTGGTGTCGGCGGGCGCCGGCGCTGAGCCGCCGGGCCTCGACGCGATCGAGACCGTCGTCGTGATCTATGCCGAGAATCGCAGCTTCGACAATCTCTACGGCTATTTTCCCGGCGCGAATGGCTTGCGGCATCTCGCGCCCGCACTCTACGTGCAGCGCGATCGCGACGGCGCGGTGCTGAAGGAGCTGCCGCCGATCTGGGGCGGGCTCACCGCCAAGGGCGTCGTCCCGCCGATCGCCGAGGACGAGACCCGGCACCTGCCCAACCGGCCCTTTGCGATCGACGACCCCAAGGGGTTCAACGCGCCGCTCGCGGTCGTCACCCGGGACCTCTGGCATCTCTTCTACGAGAACCAGATGCAGATCGACGGCGGCCGCAACGACAACTTCGTCGCCTACGCCAATTCAGGCGCGCTGGTGATGGGCCACTACCAGGGCGACGCCGCCAAGCTGCCGCTGTGGCGCATCGCGCAGCGCTACACGCTCGCCGACAACTTCTTCATGGGCGCCTTCGGCGGCTCCTTCCTCAATCATTTCTGGCTGATCTGCGCCTGCACGCCGACCTATCCGCATGCCGACCAAAGTCCGGCCAGGGACCGCATCGCGGTCGTCGAGAGCAATGGCGTCCGCCTGAAGCTCGCCGCGGACTCGCCGCGCTCGGCGCTCGACGGCATCCCGAAATTCGTCCGCGACGGCAGCCTCACGCCCGATTTCTATGCCGTCAACACCATGGAGCCGCCGTATCAGCCGAGCGCCAACCCGCCGCCGCCGGGCGGCGACCCTGCGCTCGCCGATCCCGATGCCCCGACGACGCTGCCGCCGCAGACCGAGCAAACGATCGGCGACCTGCTCTCGGCCAAGGGGATATCCTGGGCCTGGTATGCCGGCGCCTGGCAGGCGGCGCTCGATGGCAGGAACACGCGGCCGGTGCCGAACTTCCAATATCACCACCAGCCCTTCAATTATTTCGCCGATCTGGCGCCGGGAACCGCGGCGCGCGCCGAGCATCTCAGGGATGGCGGGCTCGCAGGCGCGGCCTTCATCAAGGCGATCGATGACGGTGCGCTGCCGCACGTCGCCTTCTACAAGCCCGAGGGCAATCTCGACGAGCATCCCGGCTATGCGCCGGTGCTTGCCGGCGACGCGCACATTGCCGAGATCATCGACCATCTGCGCAGGAGCCGGCAATGGCCGCACATGCTGGTGATCGTCACCTATGACGAGAATGGCGGTTTCTGGGATCATGTCGCGCCGCCCAAGGGCGATCGGTGGGGGCCGGGCTCGCGCGTGCCGGCGATCATCGTCTCGCCCTTCGCCAGGCGCGGCCAGGTCGATCATACGCCGTACGACACGACCTCGATCCTGCGCTTCATCACCCGGCGCTTCGACCTGCCGCTGCTGCCGGGCCTCGCGGCACGCGATGCCGCGCTCGGCGCGCATGGCGCCAGGCCGATGGGGGATCTCACCAATGCGCTCGATCTGGCGCGCGGCTGATCTCAGGCCGCGGTGACCACCGAGCGCTGATCGCGCAGCGCGGCGGCGAGCAGGCGGCGCGCCAGCATCTCCGGCGTGAGCGACCTCAGCCCGAAAGCGAAATGCGGCGTGGTGCCCGAGGCGGGCAGGCCGAGCCGTCCGGCATCGGCCGCGGCCAGCACGCCGCCGAGGCGGTGCACGAGGTCGAGCCGTGTCGGCAGCAGGTGGTCGGCGCCGAGCGGTGCGAAGAAACGCACCATGGCGACGGCTTCCTCGGCGGCGATGTCGGCCGGCGCCACCAGAACCGGCGTGGCGCGGCTGGCCGCGAGCAAGGCCGCCAGCGCGTCACGCGCCGCAATGTCGCCGGTGGCCACCCCCGCCGTGTCGATCACCACGCTGCGTCCCTCGGCGTCGGCGAGCAGAAGCCGAAGCGCGGCGGCGTCCTCGACCGCGGTCGAGGCGAGGCCGAGCACGCCGGCGTATTCCGCGAGCTGCGCCAACCCGCCGGCGCGCCCGCTATCGGTGCTGAGCAGCAGCACTTGTCGCTCGCCCAGGTGCGCGGCGAGCTTGGCTGCGAGCGTCGTCTTGCCGGCGCCGGGCGGCCCGATCAGCAGCAGCACCCGGTGGCGCAGCAGCGAGTCGAGCTCGGTGAAATGGAACTGATCGGCGAGCGCCGCGCTCAGCCGCTCCAGCAGCAGCGTATTGAGCGGCAGTGCCGCGGCCGCCCGCGACAGCCGCCGGATCAGCGCCGCGGGCAGGTTGTGCGCCTCCAGCACCGCGGTCAGGAAGGCGATGTCGTTGCCGGGCCAGGGCCGCGCCGGCATGCCGGCCTCGCCGGCGCTGCGCGCCGCCACCGCCAAAAGATTGAACTCGGGCTCGACGCCCTCGCGGCTGCGCCGGGCGGCGCGTCGGGCGCGGCGCTGTGGTGCCTGCAATCGCCGGGTCATGCAGCGTGGTCCCCCTTCGGGCCGAGTGTGGTGCCAAAGGCTTAAGAATTGGTGGCTGCCGGCAGCAACGCCAGCGCGGCGCCGGCCGCGGCGGCCATGGCGAGAAAGGCGAGCCCGCCCAGCGCGCCGTAAAGCGCGCCCGCCAGCAGCATCAGCAGCCCCTGGCCGATGCCCACCGCCGTGGCATAGAGCGACTGTGCGGTCGCCGCCTGCCCCGCCGGCAGGTTGCGCACGAGAAAATGCATGGCGCCCAGATGCGCCGCGCCGAAGGTGAAGGCGTGCAGCAGTTGCAGCAGCGCCAGCGCCGGCACTCCGCTGGCAAAGGCGGTCAGCGTCCAGCGCAGCACGCCGGCGCCGCCGCCCAGCGCCAGCAGCCCCCGCGGCCCGAGCCGGCGCAGCAGCGGCGCGTTCCAGTAGAACAGCAGGACCTCGGCGACGACGCCCTCGGCCCAGAGCAGCGCGATGGTGCCGTCGCCGATGCCGAGATGCTGCCAATAAAGCGTACCGAAGCCGTAATAGACCGCGTGGCTGCCCTGGATGAGGGAAGCGGCGGCGAGGAAGGCGAGGAAGGACGGTCGCGCCAGGCCCCGCCAGGACGGACGGTGCAGCGCTGGCCCGCCGCCGCGCGCCGCCGGCAGGCCGGCGCAGGCGAGCACGATCAGCACCGCCGTCGCGACCAGCAGCGGCGCCACCGACGCGGCGCCGCGCGCCGCGATCAGCCGGCCGGCGAGCAAGGTGGCAAGGATGAAGCCCAGCGACCCCCACAGCCGGACGCGGCCGTAATCGAGCCGGCCGGCGGCGGCGGCGGCGAGCGCCACATGATCGCCCAGCGGCTGCAGCGCCGACAGGCAGGCAGCGGTGAGCGTGCCCAGCAGCAGCAGGGCGGTGAAGCCCTGTGCCGGCAGCAGCAGGGCATAGCCGGCGGCGGCGCCGAGGCTGAGCGCCAGCATCACCCGCTGAGGCGCGGCATGACGGTCGGCGGCGGCGCCGGCGAGCGGGTTGGCGACGAGCTTGATCCATTGGCCCAGCGCGAGCACGGCGCCGATCTCGCCGGCGGCGAGGCCGCGGCCGGCGAGCCACGCCGGCCAGAACGGCAGCTGCACGCCGCCCAGCGAGAACATCGCGGCGTAATAGAAGGCGAGGCGGAACGGCACCGGCATCGGAGCGCAGTCTGCGGTCCCGTCGCCAGAGGCGCAACCGCGCTGCGCCGCTCCCGCGCGCGATTGACTTCGCGCGCGCGGAACGGTTAAAGGCGCCCCACGGGGGTGGAGCGGCGCGGCACCGATGGGCGCGCCGATCAAGGAGGGGTCATGCGATTGCGCGGCGCCGTTGTGACGGCCGCAGCGGCAGCCATGCTTGCCGCGCTGCCGGCGCGCGCCGATCAGCCCGGCTGGTATGTCGGCGCCGGCGGCGGCTGGTCAAAGCTCGCCGGCGTCGGCACCGCCGACAGCAGCCTCAATTTCACCTCGACGGAAACCCACGGCTTTGGCGTCATCGGCTTTGGCGGCTACGATTTCAACGGCCTGTTCCGCGCCGAAGGCGAGGTGGGATATCACCGGCACGACGTGAAGTCGCTCAGCGTCGTCAATGACGGCGGCCTCGGCTCGAGCCTCGGCGTCGGCTCGCTCACCGGCGCCAGCGGCAATCCCGCCGGCGGCATCTCGGCGCTGTCCTTCATGATGAACGGCATCGTCAATCTGCTGCCGAGCTGGCGCGTCTCGCCTTATGTCGGCGCGGGCGTCGGCGGCGCCGACGTCGCGCTGAACGGCCTGAGCGTCGCCGGCACCACCATCGCCAACGATTCCACCCTCGTCGGCGCCGCCCAGGGCATCGCCGGCATCGGCGGCCAAATCTCGCCGCATGTCTCGCTGGCCCTCGACTACCGCTATTTCGTCACCATGGATCCCAACTTCAGGGATACGGCGGCAGCGAGCTTCCGCTCGAAATATCGCGAGCAGAACCTGCTGCTGAGCGTCACCTATCACTTCGGCGTGCCGTCGCACCCGGCCGCGCCGCCGGCATTGCCGGTGGCCGCGCCGCCGCCGCCGGCGCCGATGCCGATGGCGCAGCCGGCGCCGTCTGCCGCGCCGCCGCCGCGGCTCTTCCTGGTCTATTTCGATTTCGACAGGGCGACGCTCACGCCCTTCGGGCAGGATGTTCTCGAGCAGGCGGCGGCGGCCTACCGCGCCGGCGGCGCGGCGCGCCTCGACGTCACCGGCTACACCGATCTCGCCGGTCCGGCCGCCTACAATCTCAAGCTGTCGCGCCGGCGCGCCGACGCGGTGCGCGCCCGCCTTATCGAGCTCGGCGTGCCGGAAGCGGCGATCGTCGAGGCGGCACGCGGCGAGGCGGATCCGCGCGTTCCCACCGCGCAGGGCGTGCGCGAGCCGAAGAATCGCCGCGTCGAGATCATGCTGCCCTGATCCGCGCCGCCGCGCCGCACGGCCGTGCGCGCGTTTTTCCCGGGCGTTGCCGCCCGAACCGCAGGTACATGCCCGCTGCCCGATTTTTCACACAGGGCGCGCTTGCCGCCGGCGCACTAGCGTGGGCGTATACGACCAGGGCAGCGAGGCAACCGTCGATATGGCATGGCGCGAGGGACGGCATGGGGCGGCGATCGCGACAGCGCGCGCGAGCGGCGAGGACCCTCCCGCGACGCTCGAACCGGCGCTGGCCGGCCAGATGGCGTCGTTGCGCCGCTACGCCCGCCGGCTGCTTGCCAATCCTTGCGACGCGGAGGATCTCGTGCAGGATTGCCTCGCGCGGGCGCTGTCGCGCGCGCATCTCTGGCGGCCCGGCAGCAATCTCCGCGCCTGGCTTTTCACCATCCTGCACAACATCCACGTCAACAACCTGCGCGGCCGGGCTCCGCCGGCGGCCGAGGCGGCGGCGGGCGAGGCTGCCGCGGGGCCGCCCGACCAGGAGGTGCGGCTCGAGCTGCGCGATCTCGCACGCGCTTTGGACGAGGTGCCGCGCGAACAGCGCCAGGCGCTGCTGCTCGTCGGCCTCCAGGGGTTGAGCTATGCCGAGGCGGCGCAGGTCCAGGGCGTGCCGGTCGGCACCGTCATGTCGCGGCTGGCGCGCGGCCGCTGTGCGCTGCGCCGGCACTGCCCGCGGTCAGGCCGCGTAGCGGTTGGCGAGAAAGATGCCGAGAAAGATCAACGCCGCGCCGGCGAGGTGAAAAGCCGCGATCTGCTCGCCGAGAAAGGCGTAGGCGAGCATCGCCGAGAACAGCGGCATGAGATGGGCGAAGAGACTCGCCCGCGCGGCGCCCAGCGTCGCCACGCCGCGATTCCACCCGAAAAACGCGATCACCGCCGGAAACAGCCCGACGTAAAGATAGCCGCCGATCGCCGCGCCGGTCTGCGGCAGCGGGCGGCCCAGCGCTGACTCCGCGAGATGGAGCGGCAGGACGGTGACGCTGCCGATGGCGAAGAGCACCCAGAGCAGCGCCACCGGCGACAGCTCGCGCGGCGCGCGGCGCAGCAGCACGGTATAGACCGACCAGGCGGCGACGCCGGCGAGGATCGCGGCGTCGCCGCGGTTGATCGCGAGATGGAGCAGCCCGCCGATATCGCCGCGCAACACGATGACGAGCACGCCCGCCAGCGACACGGCGACGCCGGCGATCTGCAGCGGTGCGGCGCGCTCGCGATGGAGGGCGAAGGCGGCGAGGAGGGTCAGCATCGGACCCGCCGAGTTGAGCAGCCCGGCATTGATCGCCGTGGTCCATTGCAGGCCGAGATATCCCAGGCTGTTGCAGATGGTGAGGCCGAGCAGGCCCAGTGTCAGCAGGAAGCGCCAATGGGCGAGGATGATCGCGCGCTTGGCGGCGACCTCGGAGATCGCGAAGGGCGCCACCACGACGCAGGCGATGGTCCAGCGCATCAGGCTGAGGCCGAAGGGCGGCACGATGCCGGCAAGCGCGCGGCCGACCACCGCGTTTCCCGCCCAGGAGAGCATGGCGACCGTCAGCAGCAGGTAGGCGCTTGCCGCGCCCGCCGGCACCGGTTCCCCCGCACTCGCCGCCCGCTCGACCATGACGCGCATTCTCTCCCGGCGGGCGGACGCGCGCCAGCGCCGCCTGGCGCTCAGGCGGCGCCGGCGAACTGCGTGTTGTAGAGCTCGGCGAAGATGCCGCCGCGGTGCAGCAGCTCGGCGAAGCCGCCCTGCTCGGCGATGGCGCCGTCGCGCAGCACCAGGATGAGATCGGCGCTCCGCACGGTGGAGAGCCGGTGGGCGATGATGAAGGTGGTGCGGCCCTGCGTCAGGCGCGCGATGCCTTCCATGACCAGCGCCTCGGTCTCGACATCGAGCGCCGAGGTCGGCTCGTCCAGGATCAGGATCGGCGCGTTGCGCAGCATGGCGCGGGCGATGGTGAGGCGCTGCTTCTCGCCTTCCGACAGCGTCGCGCCGTCGCCGAGCACGGTCGCGTAGCCCTGCGGCAGCGAGGTGATCAGGTCATGGACCCGCGCCAGCCGCGCCGCCTGCTCGATCTCGGCGTCGCTCGCCTCCGGCCGGCCGTAGGCGATGTTGTCGCGCACCGAGATCGGGAAGACCAGCGGCGGTTGCAGCACCATGGCGATCTGCCGGCGCAGCGATTTGAGGCGGTAGTCGCGGAGGTCGGCGCCGTCGATGTGGACGCTGCCGGCGGTGGGATCGAAGAAGCGCGGCAACAATCCCAGCAGCGTCGACTTGCCCGCGCCGGTGGCGCCGACCACCGCGACCTTCGTGCCCGGCGCGATGGCGAGGTCGATCTGGCGCAGCACCGGCATGTCCGGGCGATAGCGGAAGCTGACTTTGCGCCACTCGACCGCGCCGCGCGCCCCCGCCGGCGGGAAGTCGCGCGTGCCGTCCTTGAGATCCGCCTCGGTCTCCAGGATCTCGAAGCAGCGCGCGGCGCCGATGCGCGCGCCGGCGATCAACCCCCAGCTCTGGGTGATCTGGTTCACCGGCACGTAGAGCTGCGCCAGGTAGGAGATGAAGACGACGAGCTGGCCGAGCGAGATCTCGCCGCTGATCACCGAGCGCGCGCCGGAATAGACCACCAGCGCGGTGCCCAGCGCGATCAGCGTGTTGACCGCGGCGGAATAGACCGTCTGCCAGCTGTAGAGGCGCAGCGTCGCCTTGAGGCTGGCGCGGCTGGCGCCGATGAAGCGGCCGTATTCCTCTTCCTCCTTGGTGAAGGCCTGCACCACCTTCACCGAGCTCATCGCCCACTGCACCAGCGTGTAGACCGCGCTCTCGCGCTCGCGCACCTCGCCGGCGATGGCGGTGATGCGGCGGTTGAACACCGCGATCAGCACGAAGAGCGCCGGCACGATGGTGAGCGACAGGGCGGTCAGCCACGGGTCCATCGGCAGCAGCACCGCCAGCATGCCGGCGAGCAGCACCAGCGCCGACAGGATCGGCAGCAGCCCGTTCATGATCATGGTCTGGACGGCGAAGCTGTCGGCGGTGATCCGGTACATCAGGTCGCCCACCTTCTGCCGGCTGTGGAAGGCGAGCGACAGGCGCTGCAGATGGCCGTAGAGCGCGCCGCGCAGGTCGTTGACCATGCGCTGGCCGACGCCGATCGTGGTGTAGTTGTGCAGCAGCGCCGTCAGCCCCGAGCCGAGGGTGACGGCGACCAGGCCGATGCAGGCCGCGACCAGCAGCGGTCCGGCGGCGAGTTGCGACAGGACCGGCGCGTCCACCGGCTTGCCGCCGAGCACATGGTCGATGACGAGCTGCAGTGGCCAGGGCTTGAGCAGGTCGAAGCCGGCGATGAGAAAGACCTGCAGCAGCGCCCAGGCGAAGCGCCAGCGATAGGGCCGGAGGTAGGGCAGGAACTTCCACGCCGAGGCGCCCATGGACCGAGCCTTCGTGCTCAGGCGGCGCGCGGCAGGTCGGCCGGCGGCGCCGTCTCCGGCGTCGGCGCGACCGGGGTCACGCCCTGGCTCTTCGCCACCGTCTCGATGATGCCGTGCATCAGCCGGCCGAATTCGAGCGTGCGGTAGGCGACCAGCGCGCTCTGCAGCAGCCCGATGACGCCGATCGCCGCCGCCGCCGCCGGTGCGTCGAGGATCAGCGCGGCGGCGGTGGCGACGGCATATCCGCGCAGGATGAAGGCCGAGAGGCGCGACAGCCGCATGGTGCAGCGTACGCGCAGCAGCCGCTTCATGCCGCCGTGATTCTCGGTGCAGACCAGCACGAAGGCGCGGCTCCACAGGCCGCGCGCGATCTTGAGATCCCAGTCGTTCCAGCCCTGATCGGTGACGATGAAGTATTTCTGCGGCGTCAGGAAGCGCATCAGGCCGCCCAGCAGCAGCTCCTTCTCGTCGCCGCGCTCGCTCCAGTAGGAGAGATAGAAGGCGCGGTCGCGCCAGTCGAGCCGCGCCTTCTGCCGCGCGGCAGGGATCGCGTCGGGCGCGTGCCGATGCGTCCGCATCTCGCGCAGGCGCCATTTGAGCCGCTCCCAGCCGCGCAGGATCGGGCCGAGATAGATCAGCAGCGCCACCAGCGACCGCGCCTTGAGGCCGGTGAAGCGCTTGTCGATCGGCGCCTTGAGCGCGCCGTTGATGCACAGCACCCAGGTGGTCAGCAGCGGCACGGTGAGCAGCCACGCCCAGCCGCCGGCGACGATGCCGCCCAGCGCCAGCAGGATGGCGATGACGTTCCATTCGAAGGAGAGCGGCAGGAAGGCGGCGAGCGAGGAGGACGGCTCGTACATGGTCTGGAACAGGCCGCGGCCGAAGACGCCGGAATAGATCAGCGGCTTGCGCGACAGCAGCAGCGCCGCCGACAGGTCGCCGTAGATCCGGCCCAGCCATTTCGCCTGGCCGAACAGGTTGAAGCGGAACGGGTGCTTGGAATAGACCAGCGCCTCCGCCTTGCCGTAGCCGCGCTGCTGGCCGATATAGGCCTTCACCGTGTTGCGGCGGAAATGCCAGACCACCGCCGCCGGGCTGAAGCCGATGGTGTAGCCGGCATCCTGGAAACGCCAGCAGATGTCGACATCGTCGCCGGCGGCGCGATAGACCGGATCGAATCCGCCCATGCGCAGCAGCACGTCGCGGCGGAACGCCATGTTGCAGCCGGCGATGTGCTCGGCCACGTCGTCGGAGAGCAGCACATGGGTCGGGCCGCCCGGCGACACCGCCACCGCGGCCGGCACCAGGCTGTCCTCGGGCGGCGGGAAATTGGGGCCGCCGCAGGCCATCAGCTGCGCCGTCTCCATCTTGGCGACGAGATATGTCAACCAGTCGGGGTCGGCGACGCAGTCGCTGTCGGTATAGGCCACGATCTCGCCGGTGGCGGCGTCGGCGCCGACATTGCGCGCCACCGACAGGCCCTTGTTGGGCTGGCTGATGATGCGGCAGTAGGCAAAGCGCTGCGAGATCTCCAGCGTGCGGTCGGTCGAGCCGTCATTGACGACGACCACCTCGTAATCGGGATAGTTGAGCTTTTCCAGCGAGGCGAGGCAGGCCGCCATGGTGCGCTCGGCATTGTAGGCGCACACCACCACCGAGACGCGCGGATAGCGCGCGAGAGGCGGCGGGATCGGCCCCTGGTAGCGCTCGCGCACCGCGGCGAAGGCCGGCTTGGGGGCGCGCTCGCGGTCGACCAGGCCGAAGGCCCAGTCCTCGACCAGATGCCCGCCGGTGAACCATTCGTCGGTCCAGGCGAAGACGAAGGCGCCGGCCACGCCCATCTCGAAGGCGGTACGCAGCTGCCAGGACAGGATCCTGGCCTGCTCCCCGGTGCCCTCGCGCAGCGAGTCGATGCCGAACTCGGTCAGCACCAGCGGCCGGTCGACGGCGAGATTGTGCAGCCGCGAGAGATAGCGGCGGAAGGCGGGCTCGTCGTGCAGGTAGACGTTGAAGCAGAGGAAATCGGTGAAGTCGATGGTGAGGTATTCGGTCGAGGGAAAGTTGGCGTAGCTGACCAGGCCTTCGGGATGGATCTCCTTGATCGCGCCGACCAGCTTCTTGAGGAAGGCGCGCACCCGTTCCGGCCCGTGCCAGCGCACCATGTCCGGCGGAATCTCGTTGCCGACGAGATAGGCCAGGATCGCGGGATGGCGGCCGAGCCCGCGCACCGCCTCGACCACGGTGCGGATGATCTCGGTCTGCACCGGCGCACTGTCGAGAAAGGTGATGTGCTGCGACCAGGGGATGCCGGCCAGCACCTTGAGCCCCGCCGCCGCGGCGAGGTCGAGCAGCCAGACCGGCGGCACGGTGAAGACGCGCAGCGTGTTGGCGCCCATCTCGGCCATCAGCCGGAAGTCGCGGGTCACGGTCTCGCGCCCGGGGAACTGCGTGCCGTCCGGGCCGGGCGGGAAGGGGCCGTAGGTCACGCCCTTGATGAAGAACTTGGCCTCTCCGGCGAAGAAGAACTTGCCCTGGACGCGCAGCGCCGCGCTCTCCGCGCCCGCAGACATTGGCTGGCGTACCGCGATGGCGGTCTCGACCGGCTGCATAATCCCGCTCGACTCCCGTGACGTCTGAGGCTGATGACGACCCGTCCGACCGCGTGAGGGTCGGCCCCCGGGCGGGCCCGTCGGCTCGCTGCCGGTAGCAGCAGAACGTTGCCTTGGCGCGCCCTATTCCGCGGCCGGGATAGCGCCGCAGAAAGCCCTGGCTGTCAAGCGTCAGCCGTCGGCCGCCGCGCCGCGGCGGCGATGCCAGGCCCAGGCCGTGGCGATGATGCTGTCGAGGTCGGAGCGGCGGGGGGTCCAGCCCAGCGCCGCCCGGGCGCGCGCGGCGTCGGCCACCAGCGCCGGCGGGTCGCCGGCCCGCCGCGGCGCCTCGCGCCGAGGGACGCGGCGGCCGGTGATGCGCTCGGCCGCGGCGATGACCTCGCGCACGGAATGGCCCTCGCCGGTGGCGAGGTTGAGCGCGAGGCTGTCGCCGCCGCGCTCGAGATGGCCGAGCGCCAGCACATGCGCCGCGGCGAGGTCGTCGACATGGATGTAGTCGCGTATGGCGCTGCCGTCGGGTGTCGGATAATCGGTGCCGTAGATGTCGATCTGCGCCCGCCGGCCCAGCGCCGCATCGAGGATCAGCGGGATGAGATGCGTCTCGGGATCGTGCGCCTCGCCGATCTCGCCTTCGGCATCGGCGCCGGCGGCGTTGAAATAGCGCAGCGAGACATGCCGCAGCCCGTGCGCCACGCCCTCCCAGTGGAGCAGACGCTCGACCATCAGCTTGCTCTCGCCATAGGGATTGACCGGGCGCTGCGGCATGTCCTCGCGGATCGGCACGCTCTCCGGCACGCCATAGGTGGCGCAGGTCGAGGAGAAGACCAGCCGGCGCACCCCGGTTTCGCGCATGGCGTCGAGGAGCGCGAGGCTGTTAACCACGTTGTTGGCGAAATAGCGCTCGGGGGCGGTCATGGACTCCCCGACATAGGCGAAGGCGGCGAAATGCATCACCGCCTCGACGGCAAAGCGCCGCAGCGTCGCCGCCACCAGCGTCCGGTCGCCGACATCGCCCTCGACCAGCGGCCCCCAGCGCACCGCCTCGCGATGGCCGTAGACCAGGTTGTCGAGGACCACCGGGGCATAGCCCGCCCGGGCGAGCGCCTTGGCGGCATGGCTGCCGATATAGCCGGCGCCGCCGGTCACTAGGATGGTGGCGTGTTTCATGCAAAATGGGGGTACGTTGAGGTGGGAGGAATGGCAGCGCAAGAGCTGGCCGGCGATGATAAACAAAACGAGGAGCAGCCACGTGACGCCTTTGGCGCCTGGGGAGCAGCCCTTCGCCGGGCTCTCGCCCGAGCGGGTGCTCGATGCGGCGAGCTTCGCCGGGCTCGAGCCCGACGGGCGCCTCTTCGCCCTGAACAGCTACGAGAACCGCGTCTACCAGCTCGGGGGCGCTCAGGGGATGCTCGTCCTGAAGTTCTACCGTCCGGCGCGCTGGAGCGATGCGCAGATCCTCGAGGAGCACCGCTTCGCCGCCGAGCTCGCCGCCGCCGAGCTGCAGGTGGCCGCCCCCCTGGCGATCGGCGGTGAGACGCTGCTGAAGCACCGGGAGTTTCGCTTCGCGGCCTTTCCGTACCTGCGCGGCTCGGCCCCGGAGCTCGATGCGCCCGAGGCCCGGGAGATGCTCGGGCGGGCCCTCGCGCGGGTGCATCAGGTGGGCGCGCGGCGCTCGTTCGAGCATCGGCCGCAGATCGGGATCGAGCGGCTCGGGGCCGAGGCGCGCTCGCAGGTGCTCGCGGCGGATCTTCTGCCGCAGGCGCTGAAGGAGCAGTACGCGCGGGTGAGCGGCCAGCTCCTCGAGCGCATCCGGCGCGCCTACCACGAGGCGGGCCCGCACGGGCGCGTGCGCCTGCACGGGGACTGCCACCTCGGCAACCTCCTCTGGAACGAGCATGGACCGATCTTCGTCGATCTGGACGACTGCGCGCTGGGTCCCCGTATCCAGGACCTGTGGATGCTGCTGTCCGGTCCGCCCGCGGATCAGCAGGCCCAGTGGGCGGCGCTCTCAAGCGGCTATCAGCAGTTCGCCGACCTCGATTTTCACGAGCTGCTCCTGATCGAGCCGCTGCGGGGGCTGCGGATGCTGCACCACGCGGCCTGGGTGTGTCACCGGTGGGCGGATCCGGCGTTCCCGAGAGCCTTTCCCTGGTTCGGCGAGGGGCGTTACTGGGAGGGCTACCTCGGGGACCTGCGCGAGCAGATGGCGGCGATCGATGAGCCGCCGCTGCTCACGAGGTGACGGGCGCCCCTTGCGCCGGGGGTCACGAAAATCCATAAGTTCCGATGCGCGGCGGCCACTGCCGCGCTATTGTCAAAGAATCAGTCGCTTGTGTGCGCAACGATGCGGACATCCAGAATAATTTCCGTGCCGCGCGGGGGGGTATCCCGGGGGGTCCGGCCCCTCGCGAGGGGGCTTCCCGCCGCGGCCGCGTGCCTGCTCGCCGGCTGTGGCTTTGGCGGCGCCAAGCACCCCGGGGCGGCGGCGCACGCCCCACCCAAGGTACAGGCCGTCCATGAGGAGAGCCCCGCCGAGAAGGCCCTTGCCGCCATGGTGGATGCCGTGGGGCCGAGCCGCAGCGATGCCCCGGTCAACCTCAAGTTCAGCATCCGGGACAAGCCCGTGGTCGATCAGGACGATGAGATCAAATTCGCCGTGATTCCCCAGGCGCATGGACTTACGAGCGTGAGGGTGGGCTTCGGCG
Organism: Rhodospirillales bacterium; assembly: GCA_027315365.1. Lineage (GTDB taxonomy): Bacteria > Pseudomonadota > Alphaproteobacteria > ATCC43930 > CGMCC-115725 > DAHUYF01. Next base: position 33,935 of record DAHUYF010000111.1, read on the forward strand.
CGCTCGAGGGCCTGACGGTCGTGAGTCACGGTCCCGCGATCAATGCGGTAAAGCCTGCGAGCGGCGTGCCGATCTTTGGCTCGGTGATCGTCAGGCCCGTCAAAGCGGGCCTCTTCACGCTGACGGCCGCGGTGGCCGTGGAGTCCGCGGGCCAGTCGGTCATGTGGAACTTCAACATCCCGGTGATCGCCGGGCAGGGGGCGCCGCAGACGGCCGCCGGCCATCCGTAGCCCAGGAATTATGTCAACCGTCCAGACAGCCGTGCCGTCGCCCGAGGAAACCCAGCCGAGTACCACGGCGACGACGACCCTGGTGCGGGCGCTGCCTGGGCTCGCGACTCCAGATCTGCACCCGCAGGTGCGCGCCATCCTCAGGGAGGCGGCGCTGCGCACGGGGCTCGCGGAGCCGGACTTCGGGCTGCTGCTGAGCCTGGTGAGCGTGCAGTTCGAGGCGATGGACGCGGAGCGCCGCGGCATCGTGCAGTCGATGCGCCTGATGGCCGATGAGGCGGCGGAGCTCGCCTACCGCGCGCGCGAATCGGAGCTCACCGAGCGCGTCGCGCTCGCCGAGCGCGCCGTGCTCGAGCAGCTGACGGGCAGCGCGCCGCTCGCGGACATCCTGGCCTCCATCACCCGCTTCATCGAGACGGTGGGCGTCGGCACGGTCTGCTCCATCGCGGTGCTGGCCGCCACTGGCGCGGGGTTCTCCTATCTGGTCTCCCCGCGGTTGCCGGCGAAGATGCGCGCAGCGCTCGAGCGCTGCGCGGTCGACATCCGTAACGGCTCCTGCGCCGCCTCCGTGTATCTGGGGCGCCAGGTGCTCGTGGCCGACATCGGCACCGACCCCTTCTGGGAGCAGCCGCGCGCCCATGCCATGGAGGCGGGACTGAAGGCGGCCTGGTCGACCCCCATCAAGGCGGCCGACGGCAAGGTCCTCGGGGCGCTGGGCGTGTACCACTCGGCCTCGGGCCTGCCGGGACAGCGGGAGCTTCGCATCATGGATCATGCGGCGCAGATCGCGGGCATCGCGATCGGCCGGCGCCTCGCCGAGGAGGCGCTGCGCGCGAGCGAGGCGAAGTACCGGGGCCTGTTCGAGACCATCATCGAGGGGGTCTACCAGAGCGGCCGCGATGGGCGGCTGCACTCGGTCAACCCCGCCTTCGTGGCGATCCTGGGCTATGGCAGTGCCGAGGAACTGTACGCCCTGCCAAGCGTTGCAACGCTTTATTGGAACCCGACCGATCGCGCCGAATTCATCCGCCACGTGGAGTCCGAGGGGGCGATCCGCAACGCGGAATTCCTGATGCGCCGCCGCGATGGGGAGCAGGTCGTCATACTCGAGAACGCACGTGCCGTCCGCGATGAAGCCAACCGGGTCACGCATTACGAGGGGACGATCGCCGACATCACCGAGCGCAAGCGGGCCGAGCAGGCGGTATTCGCCGAGAAGGAGCGGGCGCAAGTGACCTTGCAGTCGATCGGCGATGCGGTCATCAGCACCGATGCGGATGGACGCATCGAGTACATCAATCCCGTCGCCGAGACCCTCACCGCCTGGACGCTCGAGGAGGCCCGCGGCCGGCCCATCGGGGAGGTGCTGAGGCTCGTCAACGAGATCACCCGCGAGCCGATCGAGAATCCGCTGCTGTGCGTGCTCGGAGGCGGGCAGACCAGCGCTCCCGCCGACCACTCGGTGCTCATCACCCGCGCCGGCCACGAGGTCGCCATCCAGGAGTCGGCGGCCCCCATCTGCGACCGCCAGGGACGGGTGATCGGCGCCGTCATCGTCTTCCACGATGTGACGAAGGAGCGGCGGCTGAAGCGCGCGCTCTCCTACCAGGCGAGCCACGATGCGCTGACCGGCCTCATCAACCGGCGCGAATTCGACAACCGCCTGCACGCGGCGGTGCTGAGCGCGCAGCGCGGGGAGGGCAACTACGCGCTCCTTTACATCGATCTCGACCAGTTCAAGGTCGTGAACGACACCTGCGGCCACCAGGCGGGCGACCGGCTGCTGCGCGATGTCACGGGCCTGCTGCAGTCGCGGGTGCGGGCGTCCGACACGATCGCGCGGCTCGGCGGCGATGAGTTCGGAGTGCTGCTGGAAGGCTGCACGGTGGAGCAGTCGACGCGCATCGCCGAGGGTGTCCGCCAGGCCATCCGCGACTACCGCTTCGTCTGGGGAGCCTCGACGCTCTCGGTGGGCGCGAGCGTCGGCGTCGTGCAGATCACGGCGGAGACGGAAAGCGTCGCCAACGTGATGAGCGCCGCCGACATCGCCTGCTACGCGGCGAAAGACGAGGGCCGCAACCGCGTGCACCTCTACGAGTCCGACGGCGTCTCCCACCCCCGCCATCGCGAGATGCACTGGGTCGCGCGCGTGACGCGCGCCGCGGAGGAGAACCGGCTGGAGCTGTACTTCCAGCCCATCCGCCCGATCGCCCGCCCCGGCGCGACGGCGTTTCACGAGCTGACGGTGCGCCTGCGCGATGAGGACGGGCGCCTCATCGCCCCGGGGGAGTTCATCCCGGCGGCCGAGCGCTACAACATCATGTCGGTCATCGACCGCTGGGTGGTGCAGCGGGCCATCGAGCGCCTCAAGGACTGGGCCGAGCGCGCGGACCTCAAGGTAGCCGTCAATGCCGGGCCGCGCACGGCCGCACGGTCCGCGGCCGAGCGCCAGGGGAGGGTGGCTTTGCCGCTGCTCGCGGTCAATCTCTCCGGCACCTCGCTCAACGAGCAGTCGTTCATCGACTTCGTGATGCAGCAGGTGGGCGATCCGATGCTGGCGCAGGCGCTGTGCTTCGAGATCACCGAGACCGCCGCGGTCACGAACCTCTCGAATGCGACCTTCGTCATGCGCGAGCTGAAGGCCCGCGGCTGCAAGTTCGCGCTCGATGACTTCGGCACCGGCCTTTCCTCCTTCATGTACCTGAAGACCCTGCCGGTCGATTACCTGAAGATCGACGGCCAGTTCATCAGCCACGTCGCCGATGATCCCGTGGACCGCAGCATGGTGGAGGCGATCTGCAAGGTCGGGCGGACCCTCGGCATCGAGACGGTGGCGGAGTGCGTGGAATCACAGGCCGTGCTCGATGAGCTCGAGCGCATCGGCATCGACTATGCGCAGGGCTATTTCCTCGCCCGGCCCGAGCCGATCGGCAAGCTCGTGCTCATTTGAGGCGCTGGATCCGGGCATTGCGCGGCGCAGCCCCTGCTGCGCGCAAGCCCGGGGCGACCCATCCATGGCCACCCGTGCGACGCATGCGTCGCACCCTGCCCGGCCCAGCGCGGCTTTGGGCAAAAAGCGCGGTTTGTGCCCCAAGCTGCGCCCCCTTCGGCGGCGGGACACATCCGGGTGCCTACCTCTGAGCTACACTACGGCTCTGGGGTTAGAACCCGAGGGTGTCGTGTCATGAGCAGCTCTGCGCCGCCCTTCTCGGTCGGCATCGAAGAAGAATACCTGCTCGTCAACCTCGACTCGCGCGATGTCGACGAGAACCCTCCCGCGCCGCTCCTCGAGGAGTGCACCCGCCGCTCGGCAGGCCAGGTGAACCCCAGGTTCCTGCGCAGTCAGCTCGAGGCGAGCACACGGCCCTGCGCCTCGGTGGGGCAGGCCCGGGCGGATCTCGCGCGCCTTCGCGCCATCATCTGCGAGGTGGCCGGCCGCCACGGCTGCGCCCCGATCGCCGCCTCCACGCACCCTTTCGCCAAATCGACTCGGCAGATCACCACCGAGCGCGAGCAGTACTTCGCGCTCGCGAATGAGATGCAGGGGGCGGCGCGGCGCCTGATGGTCTGCGGCATGCACGTGCACGTCGGCATCGTCGACGATGACCTGCGCGTCGATCTGATGAACCAGCTGTCCTACTTCGTGCCCCATCTGCTCGCGCTCTCGTGCTCCTCGCCGTTCTGGGAGGGGGAGCGCACGGGCCTCATGTCGTTTCGGATGACGCTCTTCAACTCCCTGCCGCGCACGGGACTGCCCGAGCGGTTCACGAGCTTCGCGGAGTTGAAGCGCCATCTGGACATGCTGATCAGGAACGGGGTGATCGAGGATGCGGGCAAGATGTGGTGGGACGTGCGCCCGAACCCGCACCACCCGGCGCTCGAGGTGCGGGTGATGGACAGCTGCACCAGCATCGATGATGCGGCCTGCCTCGCGGCGCTCATCGTCTCGCTGGCGCGGCGCCTGTATCGCCTGAAGCTCGAGAACCGTACCTGGCGGCTTTATCCGAACATGCTCATCGCCGAGAACCGCTGGCGCGCCATGCGCTATGGCGTGGAAGGGGAGCTGCTGGACCTCGCGCACGGGCAGCTCGTCGCCTTTCCGCAGCTCGTGAAGGAGTTGATCGAGCTCGTGCGCGAGGATGCCGCCGAGCTCGGCTGCCTGCGCGAGCTCGAGCACTTGGACACCATCCTCCTTCACGGCACGAGCGCCCACCGGCAGATCAGGATGTACGAGGAGGCGCGCGCCGCCGGCGCGAGCGCCCGGGAGGCGCTGCAGGCGGTCGTCGACTTCCTCATCCGGGAGACGCAGGCGCACCTCGCTGGCGCGGCGCCGGAGTAGGCGCGGGCGCACGGGGCCAGGGGCGCCCGGCGGCGGGCGGTATCACCCCTGCCGCCGGAAGCCGTCGGCAGTGGGCGGCCAACGGCAGGGCAAACGGCGGGCGCGGCTCAGCTTGCGCGCGCGGCGGCGGTGTCGCTCGGCAGATCCGGCAGGGGCTGCACGTCGTGGAACTTCGAGTAGTCGAAGCGATCGATGCCGTCCTCGCCCGACATGAAGATGTCCGCAAAGGTGTGGTTCCAGCGGATCGCGGCGGCGTGATACTCCTGGCGCGACATCAGCATCTGGCCGGTCGTCTCATCGATCCCGCCGATGGTCAGGAGCAGGAACGCTCGGCTCGCCTGAAGGGACTCGAAGGTGGCGCCGGAGAAGGGACTCGCCTCATCGATGACGTGCATCAGGCTCCAGCCGAAGAGGAACACGGGCTGCTCGCTGCGGCGCAGCGGCAGGTCGTAGATGCGCCGGATCCGATAACCCTCCACCGTCTGCTCATCGCGGATGAAGCGCAGCTGCGCCGAAGCCTCCATGATGACGTTCTGCCGCTCGTTGGCGGCGCGCAGCATCAGCGTCGGCCTGCCGTCGAACTGCCTGATCACCGCGTGCCGGGCGAAGAGGATGCGCGCGGTCGGCCGCGAGAAGCGCGCGAACATCATGCCGGTGATGAGCGCGAGGCTCATCATCCCGGTGAAGATCTCCACCGAGGCGATCAGGTGCGCGTAGACCGTCTGCGGGTGCATGTCCCCATAGCCCACCGTCGCCAGCGTCTCCACGCTGAAGAAGAACCGGCCCCAGTAGCCGGCGGGATTGAGGTTGGCGATGTCCCCGGCCTGAAGCTGGTAGGCCGCCGCGAAGAGCAGGTTGAAGAGCACGAAGAAGCCGGCATAGCTCAGGAACAGCCGCGGCCAGGTCAGGGTCATGAAGAGGTGATACAGATCGCGCCACGTGCGCCGCGGCAGGCCCTGGGTGAGCACCTGGCGGCCGTTCAGGGTGGAGCGGCGGATGAAGGGACGGTTGCTGGGCACGGGAGGCAGTTTAGCCGGTGGCCGGATCAGTGCGCCGGGCAATGATGTGGGAAGCCCGGCATGTGCGTCCGGTGA
>DAHUYF010000157.1 GCA_027315365.1 Rhodospirillales bacterium
GCCGGCCGATGCGCCCCCGCCGTCCCGCCGGCCGCCGGCGGTGGCCGCAGCGCGCGCGCGGATGGCCGCCGCCCAGCCGCGCCCCGGCCTTTCGCGGCCGCGCCCGTCGCGGCCGCATCCGCGGCTCTGGATCGCTGTCGCCGCCGCCACGGGGGCGGTGGCCGTCCTCCTCGTTGCCCTCTGGCTGGCGCTGCCGAGTTCGGCGCCGCCGCCCGCCGTGCCGATCGCGGCAGCGCCGCCGCTGCCCTCGCCCGAGCGCGTCGCGGTGGTAGCCGGCAAGATCACCTTGCCGTTTCCCGCTGGCGCGCCCGACGAGCAGGGCGAGATGACCGCGCCCGATCCCGGCGACGCGCCGGAGCCGCCGCCGCCGCCGGCCGAGGGTGCCAAGCTCGCGGCGCTGCCGCCGCCCGCGCCGCTGGTGCCGCCGGCGCGCCCGGGCGAGCCGGCCTGGCTGCGCTTCGCCGTGCCGGCGCCGGCGGCGGAGGGACGGCCCCGCATCGCCATCGTCATCGACGATCTCGGCCTCGACAAGAAGCGCAGCGAGCGCACGATCGCGCTGCACGGGCCGCTGACGCTCTCTTTCCTGCCCTACGCCACCGACCTGCCGCGGCTCACCGAGGAGGCCCATCGGGCCGGGCACGAGCTGCTGGTGCATGTGCCGATGGAGCCGATCAGCCGCGCCGAGGATATGGGCCCGCACGGGCTGGCGGTGAGCCTCGGCGCCGAGGAGGTGCTGCGCCGGCTGCGCTGGGATCTCGACCGCTTCGACGGGTACGTCGGCATCAACAATCATATGGGCAGCCGCTTCACCGGCAATGCCGCCAGCATGACGCCGGTGATGGAGGAGCTGAAGGCGCGCGGCCTGATGTTCCTCGACAGCCGCACCGTCGGCAACAGCGCGGGCGTCGAGCTGGCGCGCAAGCTGGGGGTGCCGCACGCCGCGCGCGACATCTTCCTCGACAACGAGGTCGAGGCCGGCGCCATCGCGACGCAGCTTGCCGAGGTCGAGCTGGTGGCGCGCCGCCACGGCAGCGCGGTTGCCATCGGCCATCCCCATGACGCGACGATCGATCAGCTCACCGCGTGGCTTGCCAGCCTGCCGCGCAAGGGCTTCGTGCTGGTGCCGATCAGCGCCATCGCCAAGGAGAATGCCCGGCCGGGAGGGACGGGGTGACGAGGTCCTCGACCTCGGCGGCCTGACCCGAGGCGGGCCAGCGGCGCGCGAGCGTTATCCGCGGGCGAATCTCACCGCCTCTTCGGCCGCGCGGAACAGGGCGCGCGACTTGTCGAGGATCTCCTGGTGCTCGGCGGCGGGATTGCTGTCGGCGACGACGCCGCAGCCGGCCTGCACCACCATCTGCCCGTCCTTCACCACCGCGGTGCGCAGCACGATGCAGGTATCCATGCTGCCGTCGCCGGCGAAATAGCCCACCGCGCCGCCATAGAGGTTGCGCCGCTCGCTCTCGAGCTCGTCGATGAGCTCCATGGCGCGCACCTTGGGCGCGCCGGAGAGCGTGCCGGCGGGAAATCCGGCGATGAGCGCGTCCATCGCGTCGTGCCGCGGATCGATCTGCCCCTCGACATGGCTGCAGATGTGCATGACGTGGCTGTAGCGCTCGATCACCATCTGCTCGGTGACGCGCACCGTGCCGATCTTCGCCACACGGCCGACGTCGTTGCGCGCGAGGTCGAGCAGCATCAGGTGCTCGGCGCGCTCCTTGGGATCGGCGAGCAGCTCCTCGGCGAGCGCCACGTCCTCGGCGGCGGTGGCGCCGCGGCGCCTGGTGCCGGCGAGCGGGCGGATGGTCACCTTGCCGTCGCGCAGCCGCACCAGCACTTCCGGGCTCGAGCCCACCACGGCGAAGCTGCCGTAGTCGAGAAAGAACAGGAAAGGCGAGGGGTTGAGCCGGCGCAGCGCGCGGTAGAGCGCAAAGGGCGGCAGGCGGAAGGGCACCCGCAGCCGCATCGACGGCACCACCTGGAAGATCTCGCCGGCGCGGATGTACTCCTTCGCCCGCTCGACCATGGCCATGCATTGCGCCGGCGTCATGTTCGCCGCCGGCGGCGGCAGCTCCTGCACCGCCTCGGCCGCCTCGCGGCGATGCGGCAGGCTGCGCTCGAAATCGGTCAGCACATCGGCGAGCCGCTCGCGCGCGCGGTCATAGGCGGCGGCGGCCGGCAGGTCCGGATCCGGCCAGGCCGGCGTCACCGCGGTGACCCGGTCGGCGATCGTGTCGAAGATGCAGATGATGGTGGGCCGCAGGAAGAGCCCGTCGGGAATGCCGAGCGTGTCCGGATTCCGGTCCGGCAGCCGCTCCATCAGCGACACCATGTTGTAGCCGACATAGCCGAACAGGCCCGAGGCCATCGGCGGCAGCGGCTCCGGCGTCTCGATGCGGCATTCCGCGACCAGCGCGCGCAGGCTCGCCAGCGCGCCGTCCGCGGCAGGCATGAAGGCGTCGGCGTCGAAACGCGCCTGACGGTTGATCTCGGCGCGGTCGCCGAAGCAGCGCCAGATCAGATCGGGCTTCAGCCCGATGAAGGAATAGCGCCCGCGCGCGGCGCCGCCCTCGACGGATTCGAAGAGAAAGCTGTTCGGCCTGCCATCCGCCAGCTTCAGCATGGCCGAGACCGGCGTCTCGAGGTCGGAGACCAGCGAGGTCCAGACCAGCACCGGCTTGCCGGCAGAGTAGCGCTCGCGGAATTCGTCGAAGCCGGGCGAGACCTGCATGGGGCCGAGGCTAGAAGGCGCGCGCCACGGCGCCCGGGTCGATGCTGACCGAGTAGCGTCCGCGGAGCGCCTTGTCGAATTCCTGCAGCATGTCTTCGCGCATCGCGGGGACGATGAGCCGGTCGGCGAATTGCTTGACCTGCGCCGCGTCCTTGGCGGGATCGGCGGGCAGCACCTCCTTCACCTGCGCCACGGCGTAACCCTCGCCGCCCGGGGCGAAGACGGCGGCGCCGGGCTTGGCGGCGAAGATGTTCGCCACCAGGTTCGCCGGCACCTTGTCGTCGCCGCCGGCGCGGGTGAGCGGCTGGGTGGTGAAGCTCGCGAGCTTGTGCTCGGCGGCGATGTCGGCGAGCTTCTTGCCGGCAGTCACCTGGTCGGCGATCTCCTTGGCGAGTTGGGCGAGCGACGTCTGGCGCTTCTCCTGCTGCCAGAGCCGCACCACTTCCGCCTTCACCTGGTCGAGCGGCTTCACCGTCGCCGGCGTGACCGTGTCGACCTGCAGCAGGTAATAGCCGTTATCGCCGAGCTCGTTGAGCTGGCTCATCTGGCCTGCCGGCGTGTCGAAGGCGGTCTTGAGAATGTCGGTGCCGGTGGCCGGCAGATCGACCGGCTTGCCGTCGGCACCGCGCCCGTTGGCGTCGACAGTCCCGATCTTGCTCACCTTGAGGCCGAAGCGCTGCGTCACGTCGGCAAAGCCGGCGCCGCCGGCCAGCGCGTCCTCGACCTTGTCGCGGATCTTTTCGATCTGGTCGCCCGCCATGTCGTGCGCGATCTCCTTGGCGAGCTTGTCCTTGACCGCCTCGAAGGGCTGCGTCTCTTCGGGCTTCACCTCGACCAGCTTCAGGATGTGCCAGCCGAGCGGGTCCTGGACCGGCTGGCTGGTCTCGCCCGGCTTCAGCGCGAAGGCCGGACCGGCGAGCGGGGCCGGCAGGTCGTCCTTCTTGAAGAAGCCGATATCGAGCGTGTCCGGCGCCGCGCTGGCGATCTCCTTGGCGACCGTTGCAAAGTCCCTGCCCTGGGCGAGAGCCGCCGCCGCTTCCTTTGCCTTGGCCTCGTCGGGCAGCAGGATCTGCTCGAAATGACGCTGCTCGGGCGTGTGGAATTCCGCGGCGCGGTTCTGATATTCCTCGTGCAGCCTGGCGTCGGGCACGGTGATCTCGGCCGCGACGTCGTCGAGCCGCAGCGTGCCCAGGCTGAAACTGCGCTGCTCCGGCACGCGGAAATCGTCGCGGTGCTTGTCGTAGAAGGCCTGCGCCTCCGCGTCGCTCGGCGTTCCAGGATCGGCCACCGCGCTCGGCGGCAGGCTCAGCACCTCGGCGGTGCGCTTCTCGGCGCGGCTGCGGTAGAGCGTGTCGACGAGCTCCGCCGGCGGCGCGACGCCGCCGACCAGCGCCTGGTCGAGCTGCTGGCGGACGATGTCGTCGCGGATCTCTTTCTTGAACTGCTGCGGCGTCATGTGCTGGGCGGCGACGAATTGCTGGTAGAGCAGCGGATCGAACACGCCCTTGTCGTTCTGGAAGGCGCGGTTGGAGCGGATGAGATCGTCGAGCGCGTCCTCGCCGACGGCGAGACGGAGGCGGTGGATCTCGAGATCGACGAGGCTGCGGTCGATGAGCCGCTGCAAGGCGCTGTCGACGATGCCGAGCTGCTTCAGCTGCTCGTTGTCGAGAGTGGTGCCGCGCAGCGCCTGGCGCCAGCGCTCGGCGTCCTCGTGCACCGCTTGATTGAGTTCCTGGGCGTCGATCTTGCGGTCGCCGACGGTGGCGACCGTGGTGTCGGTGCCGCGATTGCGGAAAATGTCGCCGATGCCCCAGACCCCGAAGGTGAGGATGAGCAGGCCGAACAGGAGCTTGACGACCAGGGACGAGGCTTTGGAGCGGATCGCTTGCAGCATGGCGGCCGGGGAACTGTGAGGCGGCGCCATCCAAAGGCGGGCGCGGCGATGGCGCGGATGATATAGGCCCCATGGTCTGCCTCGCAAGGCCGGCTGGCCGCGGGCCCGCCGGCTGTGCTAGGAGGGCTGGGAAAGGCGCGGGGCAAGGCGATGCGCAAGCTGGTCGCGGGCAACTGGAAGATGAACGGACTCAAGGCCGACGGGCTGGCGCTCGCGCGGGCGCTGGTCGAGCGCGCCGCGGCGCGGCCTCCCGGCTGCGATCTCGTGATCTGTCCGCCGGCGACGCTGCTTGCCGGGGTTGCCGGCATCCTCGCCGGCAGCGGCATCGGACTCGGCGGCCAGGACTGCCACACCCGGCCGCAAGGCGCCCATACCGGCGATATCAGCGCGCCGATGCTGCGCGACGCCGGCTGCAGCCATGTCATCCTCGGCCACTCCGAGCGCCGCAGCGACCATCATGAGAGCGATGCGCTGATCCGCGCCAAGCTCAAGGCGGCGCGGGCGTCCGGGCTCATCGTCATCCTCTGTGTCGGCGAGACCGCGCAGGAACGCGACGCCGGGCACGCGCTGGAAGTGGTCGCGCGCCAGCTCGCGGGCTCCTTGCCCGACGGCATGAGCGCGGCGCAGCTGGCGATCGCCTACGAGCCGGTCTGGGCGATCGGCACCGGGCGCACGCCCACCGCCGCCGATGTCGGCCTCGTCCACGCCCGCCTGCGCGCCGAGCTCAAGGGCAAGGTGGCGGCGCCGGCCGAGGTGCGCCTGCTCTATGGCGGCTCGGTCAAGCCGGCGAACGCGCGCGAGCTGCTGCACGTCCCCGAGGTCGACGGCGCGCTGGTCGGCGGCGCCAGCCTCGACGCCGCGGATTTCTGGGCGATCGCCGAAAGCTGCTAAGGCTGGCGTTCCGCCCGGGGACGCGCTAGAAAGCCTTCTCCCAACCCCACCGCCAGAGCGCCATGACCACCGTCGTCATCGTCATCCATCTCATGCTCGCCGCCGCACTGATCGGCGTCATCCTGCTGCAGAAGAGCGAGGGCGGCGGGCTGGGCATGGGCGGCGGCGGCATGTCCGGCTTCATGAGCGGCCGTTCGACCGCCAACCTGCTGACCCGGACCACGGCAATTCTCGCGGCGGGCTTCTTCCTGACCAGCATGGCCCTGGCCTATCTCGCCGGCATCCGGCAGCCGGCGACGGATACGCTGCTGATGCAGCCGCCGCGCAGCCAGAGCCAGCCGCAGCCGGCGCCGTCTCCGGCCGCGCCCGACCATCCGGCTCCGGTCCAGCCCGCCGCACCGGCGGCACCGCTGGCGAAATAGCCGCACGCGCCGCCGCGACTCGCCGAGACTCGCTGGAAATCGCCGGCATCTCGCGCCGCCGCCGGGCCTCGCGGCACCGTCCGGTCGTCCGGCGGCCGGCGAGCGGCGAAAGAAATCCCAGCAATTCCGCCAGTTCGCCGCTGGCCGCCGCTTTCTGTTGTACCGCAGTGCCCTGTCGCTTAGATTGAAGGTCCATGACGCGGTTCATCTTCATTACCGGCGGCGTGGTCTCCTCCCTTGGCAAAGGTCTTTCGGCAGCGGCGCTTGGCGCGCTGCTTCAGGCGCGCGGCTTCAAGGTGCGGCTGCGCAAGCTCGACCCCTATCTCAATGTCGATCCCGGGACGATGAGTCCCTATCAGCACGGCGAGGTCTACGTCACCGATGACGGCGCCGAGACCGATCTCGATCTCGGCCATTACGAGCGCTTCACCGGCGTTGCCGCGCGGCGCAGCGACAGCGTCACCACCGGTCGCATCTATTCGACGGTGATCGGCCGCGAGCGCCGCGGCGAATATCTCGGCGCCACGGTGCAGGTGATCCCGCACGTCACCGACGCGATCAAGGAATTCATCCAGGCCGATCTCGACGGCGACGAGGATTTCGTGCTGTCCGAGATCGGCGGCACGGTCGGCGACATCGAGAGCCTGCCCTTCCTCGAGGCGATCCGCCAGCTCGGCAACGAGCTCGGCCGCGAGCGCACGCTGTTCGTGCATCTGACTCTGGTGCCCTACATCCCCTCGGCGGGCGAGCTCAAGACCAAGCCGACGCAGCATTCGGTGAAGGAGCTGCTCGGCCTCGGCATCCAGCCCGACATCCTGCTCTGCCGCTCCGACCGGCCGATTCCGGAGGGCCAGCGCAAGAAGATCGCGCTGTTCTGCAACGTCCGGGAAAGCCGCGTCATCCCCGCGCTCGACGTCGACACCATCTATGACGTGCCGAATGCCTATCATCTGCAAGGTTTCGACCGCGAGGTCTGCAACCATTTCGGCATCACCCAGGCCGAGCCGCAGCTCGCGCGCTGGAGCGAGATCGTCGGTCGCATCCGCCGCCCCGAAGGCGAGATCACCATCGCCGTGGTCGGCAAATACACGCATCTGCTCGACAGCTACAAATCGCTGGCCGAGGCGCTGACCCATGGCGGCATCGCCAACCAGGTGAAGGTCAATCTCGACTGGCTCGACAGCGAGATCTTCGAGCAGGACGACACCGTGCACCATCTCGAGGCGGTGCACGGCATCCTGGTTCCCGGCGGCTTCGGCGAGCGCGGCGCGGAAGGCAAGATCCAGGCGGCGCGCTTCGCCCGCGAGCGCGGCGTGCCCTATTTCGGCATCTGCTTCGGCATGCAGATGGCGGTGATCGAGGCGGCGCGCAACCTCGCCGGGCTCGGCGGCGCGGGCTCGACCGAGTTCGGCCCCTGCGAGCATCCCGTCGTCGGGCTGATGACCGAATGGACGCGCGGCAACACGCTGGAGAAGCGCCGGGCCGGCGGCGATCTCGGCGGCACGATGCGGCTCGGCGCCTATACCGCGGTGCTGGCCGCGGGCAGCCGGGTTGGCGAGATCTACGGCGCCGCCGAGATCAGCGAGCGCCACCGCCACCGCTATGAGGTCAACATCCACTACAAGGGCAGGCTCGAGGATGCCGGCCTGGTCTTTTCCGGCATGTCGCCCGACGGCGAGCTGCCGGAGATCGTCGAGCTGCCCGGGCATCCCTGGTTCATCGGCGTGCAGTATCACCCCGAGCTCAAATCGAAGCCCTTCGAGCCGCATCCGCTGTTCACCGCCTTCATCAAGGCGGCGCTCGACCAGAGCCGGCTGGTGTGAGGGAGGGGACGCTGTCGCTCGCCGCGCAGATGGGGTAGAACCCGGCCATGCAGCCCCGTCACGTTCCCATCGGCAATTTCATGGTCGGCAATGACCGGCCGCTGGCGCTCATCGCCGGGCCTTGCGTGCTCGAGAGCCGCGCGCATGCGCTGGAGATGAGCCATGCGCTGAGCGAGCTCGCGGGCCGCCTCGGCCTGTCCTTCATCTACAAGACCTCCTTCGACAAGGCGAACCGAACCTCGGTCACCGGCGCGCGCGGCCTCGGGCTCGAGGCGAGCCTGCCGATCCTCGCCGAGGTGCGCGAGACCTATGGCTGCCCGGTGCTGACCGACGTGCACGCGCCCGAGCAATGCGCGGTGGTGGCTGAAGCCGTCGACGTCTTACAGATCCCGGCCTTCCTCTGCCGCCAGACCGACCTGCTGCTGGCGGCCGGCAGCACGGGCCGCGCCGTCAACGTCAAGAAGGGCCAGTTCCTCGCCCCCTGGGACATGAAGAACGTGGCGACGAAGCTGGCCTCCACCGGCAACGACAGTATCCTGCTGTGCGAGCGCGGCGTGTCCTTCGGCTATAACACGCTGGTCAACGACATGCGGGCGCTGCCGATCCTGGCCGAGACGGGCTATCCCGTGGTGTTCGACGCGACGCACTCGGTGCAGCAGCCGGGTGGCAAGGGCGACGCCACCGGCGGCGAGCGGCGCTTCGTGCCGGCGCTGGCGCGCGCCGCGGTGGCGGTGGGGGTCGCAGCCGTATTCATGGAGACGCATCAGGACCCCGACCACGCGCCCTCGGACGGACCCAACATGGTGACGCTCCGCGACATGCCGGCGCTGCTCGAGACGCTCATCGCCTTCGACCGACTGGCCAAGGCGGCGCCGCTCGCGTCCTGAGCCGACGCTCGTCGACCGCTTCGACCAGGCTGAACCCACCAGCGCCGGGACGCAGGACATCCCGGGCCATGGCGCGGGGCATTCGCTTGCCGGCGTATGTACCATATGGTACATGTACCGTGTGGTACGGTACTGGAACGGAGGAGCGGCGATGCGACCGATCAGGATTTCCGCCACCGCGCACAGCAAGGCCGACGCGGCAACGGTCTTCGCGGTCCTCAAGGACGCGCCCGACTGGCCGCGCTGGTCGATGTTCGACGCGTTCGAGCTCAATCGGCCCGGACGAGACGAGCCGCATGGCGTCGGCTCGATCCGCACCTTCATCACCAGGGTATCGCGCGCCCGGGAGGAAGTGGTCGAACTGGTTCCCAACCGGCGGCTCGCCTATGTGCTGCTGGCGGGCTTTCCGTTCCGCGACTACGGGGCCGTGGTCGAGATCGAGCCCGCGGCGCACGGCAGCATCGTCACCTGGAGCTGCTCCTTCTATCCGAAATATGCCGGCACCGGCTGGTTCTGGTCGCTGGTGATGCGGCGAACGCTGCGCACGCTCGCGGCGCAGCTCGCGGCGGCGGCCTCGGCGGCGGAGGCGGCGCCCGGACGCGCCGCATGACCAAGCCTGGCGCCAAGGCCGCGGCGAGCCCGCGCGAGCGGCTGCTGGCCGCGACCATGGACCACGTGACGCGGCATGGCATCGGCGAGCTGACCTTGCGCCAGTTGGCCAAGGCGCTCGGCACCAGCCACCGCATGCTGGTCTATCATTTCGGCTCGAAGGAAGGGCTGCTGACCGAGGTGGTACGGCGGTCCGAGGCGGAGCAGCGCGCCTTCACCGCCCAACTGATGGCCGATACCGGCACGCCGCCGATCGAGCAGGCGCGGCGCCTCTGGAGCCAGCTTGCGGACAATGAGATGTGGCCGCGCGAACGCCTGTTCTTCGAGGTCTATGCCCAGGCGCTGCGGGGCCGGCCGCATACCCGCGCCCTGTTGGACGAAATCGTCGATGCGTGGCTCGAGCCGCTGGTAGCGATCAACCGGCGCAACGGGATGGCCCGCGACGACGCCCGCGCGGCGGCGCGGCTGAGCCTGGCCGTCACCCGCGGGCTGCTGCTCGATCTCCTGGCCACCCAGGACCGCAAGGGGGTGGACGCCGCCATGGAGCATTTTCTGACGAGCTATGCGCCGCTGGCCGGCACGGGGGCGAAGAAGCAGAAGCGCCGCAGCCGGCCTTGAAGGCACCGTAGCCGGTGTTCCGGCGGACGTTCACTTGCCTCCTCCGTCCCTGCCGGCTATCTCGCGGTCAAAGATCGGGAGCAAGCCATGAGCGCCATCGCCGACATCCACGGCCGCGAGATCCTCGACAGCCGCGGCAATCCTACCGTCGAAGTCGAAGTGACGCTGGAAAGCGGGGCGCTGGGCCGCGCCGCGGTGCCGTCGGGCGCGTCCACCGGCGCGCATGAGGCGGTCGAGCTGCGCGATGGCGACGTCCGGCGCTATGGCGGCAAGGGCGTGCGGCGTGCGGTCGAGGCGGTGAACGGCGAGATCTTCGACGCGCTGTCGGGGGTCGAGGCCGAAGGGCAGGAGGCGCTCGATCGCCTCCTCATCGAACTCGATGGCAGCGAGAACAAATCGCGCCTCGGCGCCAACGCGGTTCTCGGCGTGAGCCTCGCGGCGGCGAAGGCGATGGCGGCCGAGCTGGGATTGCCGCTCTTCCGCTATGTCGGCGGCACGCATGCGCGGACCCTGCCGGTGCCGCTGATGAACATCATCAACGGCGGCGTTCACGCGGACAATCCCATCGACATCCAGGAGTTCATGATCATGCCGGTAGCGGCGGCGAGCCTGGCCGACGCCGTGCGCATGGGCGCCGAGGTGTTCCACGCGCTGCGTCGGCAGCTCAAGGACGCCAGCCACAACACCAATGTCGGCGATGAAGGCGGCTTCGCGCCCAACCTCGCCTCGGCCGACGAGGCGCTCGGCTTCGTCATGAAGGCGATCGAGACATCCGGCTACCGGCCGGGCGAGGAAGTGATGCTGGCGCTCGATCCCGCCGCCAGCGAATTCTACAAGAACGGCCGCTACGTGCTGGAGGGCGAGGGAAAGACGCTCGATGCCGCCGGCATGGTGCGCTACTGGGAGGATCTTGCCGGGCGCTATCCCATCGTCTCGATCGAGGACGGCATGGCCGAGGACGATGCCGAAGGTTGGCGCGCGCTGACCGAGGCGCTGGGCGGCAAGCTGCAGCTGGTCGGCGACGACCTCTTCGTCACCAACCCGAAGCGGCTGGCCGACGGCATCGCCCAGGGCCTCGCCAATTCGATTCTGGTCAAGGTGAACCAGATCGGCACCTTGAGCGAGACGCTCGAGGCGGTCGAGGTCGCGCATCGCGCGGGATATACCGCGGTGATGTCGCACCGCTCGGGCGAGACCGAGGATGCCACCATCGCCGATCTCGCCGTCGCCACCAATTGCGGGCAGATCAAGACCGGCTCGCTCTCCCGCTCGGACCGCCTCGCCAAGTACAACCAGCTCATCCGCATCGAGGAAAAGCTCGGCCGCGCCGCGCACTACGCCGGCAAGGGCGTGCTGCGGCGGAAATAGCGCTGCACGGGCGCACGGCCATGACTGCCCAATGAGCGCCGACCGCTACGCCCTCCTCGCAGACGCCGTCCTCGCCGCCCATCTCGGCGTCATCCTGTTCAATCTCTTCGGCCTCGTCGTCATCCCGCTGGGCGGCTGGCTCGGCTGGCGCTTCGTGCGGGTCTTGTGGTGGCGGGCGCTGCATGCCGCGGTTCTGGCGCTGGTGGCGCTGCAGGCGGTGACCGCGCAGGCCTGCGTCCTCACGAGCTGGCAATTCCGGCTCATGCGCGCGGCCGGCGAAGCCGCCTCGGACGCGCCGCTCATTGCCCGGATGGTGAACCGGCTGATCTACTGGCCGCTGCCGCTCTCGGCCTTTGCCGCGCTCTATGTCGCCGTCTGCGCCTATGTGCTGCTGCTGTGGCGGCTGGTGCCGCCGGATCGGTCGCGGCTGCGACAAAGTGACTCGGGGCGAGGGAGCGCGACTCGGCGCGGTTGACGGCGCGACTCCGGCGTGATTCCCTCACCGGCGTGTCGATCGTCCTCGAGATACGCCAGCGCGCGCGACTGATCATCGGTCCCATCCTGGGGATCAGCCTCGTCGCGTATTTCGCGTATCACCTGGTGCAGGGCGACCGCGGGCTGCTGGCCTGGATGCGCCTCAACCAGCAGGTCCACGAGGCCGAGACGACCCTTGCCGCTGTGGAGGCCGAGCGATCAACGCTCGAGCGGCGGGTCGATCTGCTGCGCCCCGACCATCTCGACCGCGACATGCTCGACGAACGCGCCCGCAGCCAGCTCAACCTGATCGCGCCGCACGAGATCGTCATCTTCAACACCCCGGCCGGCCGTTAATTCATCGCCCTGCCGCTGTCGCGCGGTTCATCCCGGCCGGGCGCTTCGGGTTCCCGTCACGCCTGTGCCACGCGGTAGCGACGGCTTTTCAACTCTCTTAACTGAAGTTAAGTTAAGTTTCATTTCGCATTGCAAAACAACAATTTAACGGCGATCGGCTTGCATTCGAGCGGGAGTGCGAGCATCTTACCGGCGATGCTCGCGGCCCGCTGCGGTCGGGCGCGCGGGGCCCCTGCCAGTCAATAAGGGATGGCGCCATGGCGATGGCGAAGCGCAAGCCGAGAACGGCGAAGCTCGAGGAGCCTGAGGTATCGGCGGCGGAGTTGCTGAAGCTCTACCGCGACATGCTGCTGATCCGCCGCTTCGAGGAAAAGGCCGGCCAGATGTACGGCATGGGCTTGGTCGGCGGTTTCTGCCATCTCTACATCGGCGAGGAGGCGGTGGTGGTCGGCGTGCTCGCCGCCGCCGAGGAGGGCGACAGCATCGTCACCTCCTACCGCGACCACGGCCACATGCTCGCCACCGGCATGGATCCCAAGGGGGTGATGGCCGAGCTCACCGGCAGGCGCGGCGGCTATTCCCGGGGCAAGGGCGGCTCGATGCACATGTTCTCGCGCGAGAAGAATTTCTTCGGCGGGCACGGCATCGTCGGCGCCCAGGTGCCGATCGGCACCGGCCTGGGCTTCGCCCACAAATACCGCAGCAACGGCAAGGTGAGCATTACCTTCCTCGGCGACGGCGCGATGAATCAGGGCCAGGTCTACGAGAGCTTCAACATGGCGGCGCTGTGGAAGCTGCCGGTGCTCTATGTCATCGAGAACAACAAATACGGCATGGGCACGTCGATCACCCGCAGCTCCGCCTCGCACGACCTGGTGAGCCGCGGCGCGCCCTTCGAGATTCCCGGCCACCAGGTCGACGGCATGAACGTCGTCGCGGTGCGCGAGGCGGCGGCCGAGGCGCTGGAGTATGCGCGCTCGGGCAAGGGCCCCTACATCCTCGAGATGCAGACCTATCGCTATCGCGGCCATTCCATGTCCGACCCGGCGAAGTACCGCAGCAAGGACGAGGTCAGCCGCATGCGCCAGGAGCACGACCCGATCGACCAGGTGAAGAAGCGCCTGATCGACGCCGGTCTGGCCGACGAGGCGCGGCTCAAGGAGATCGACAAGGAGATCAAGGACATCATCACCGCCGCGGCGGATTTCGCGCAGCAGAGTCCGGAGCCCGATCCGGCGGAGCTGTGGACCGACGTCTACGGCGAGGAATGAGACGATGCCGATCGAAGTGCTGATGCCGGCGCTCTCGCCGACGATGACCGAGGGCAAGATCGCCAAGTGGCACAAGCGGCCGGGCGAGCCGGTCAAGGCCGGCGACATCCTGGCCGAGATCGAGACCGACAAGGCGACGATGGAGATCGAGGCGGTGGACGAAGGCACCTTCGCCAAGATCCTCGTCCCCGAAGGCAGCGAGAACGTCGCGGTCAATCAGCCGATCGCGCTGATCGCCGGCGAAGGCGAGGAGGTCGGCGCGGCGGCCAAGGCCGCGCCCGCGCCGCGCCCCTCGGCCCCGGCGCAGGAGGCGCCGGCGGAGCAGGTCGCCGAGGCGCGCCCGCCCCGGCCGGCCGCGAGCGCCCCGGCCGAGCCCAAGCGCCTGCCGGCCGGCGAAGAGAAGGACTATTCCGGCCCCACCGCGACGCTCACCGTGCGCGAGGCGCTGCGCGACGCCATGGCGGAGGAGATGCGCCGCGACGACAGCGTCTTCCTGATGGGCGAGGAGGTGGCGGAGTATCAGGGTGCCTACAAGGTGAGCCAGGGCCTGCTGCAGGAATTCGGCGCCCGCCGCGTCATCGACACGCCGATCTCCGAGCACTCCATCGCCGGCATCGGTGTCGGTGCCGCCTATGCCGGCTTGCGGCCGATCGTCGAGTTCATGACCTGGAATTTCGCCATGCAGGCGATGGACCAGATCATCAACTCCGCCGCCAAGACGCGGTACATGTCGGGCGGGCAGATGCATTGCCCGATCGTGTTCCGCGGCCCCAACGGCGCCGCCGCGCGGGTCGCGGCGCAGCACTCGCAGGACTATACCAGCTGGTACGCGCATGTGCCGGGGCTGAAGGTGGTGGCGCCCTATACCGCCGCCGACCACAAGGGCCTGCTCAAGGCGGCGATCCGCGATCCCAATCCGGTGATCTTCCTCGAGAACGAGCTGGTCTATGGTTCCAGCTTCGAGGTGCCGACGGAAGGCGATCATCTCGTGCCGCTGGGCCGCGCGCGCGTCGCTCGGCCGGGGGACGGCGTCACCATCCTCGCCTTCTCGCGCATGGTGCAGGTGGCGCTGGAGGCGGCCGAGAAGCTCGCCGCCGACGGCATCTCGGCCGAGGTGATCGACCTGCGCACGCTGCGCCCGCTCGACATCGACGCCATCGTCGCCTCGGTGAAGAAGACCAACCGCCTGGTCTCGCTCGAGGAGGGCTGGTCCTTTGCCGGCATCGGCGCCGAGATCGCGGCGCTGGTCATGGAGCACGCCTTCGACGACCTCGACGCGCCGGTCAAGCGCGTCACCGGCCGCGACGTGCCGCTGCCTTACGCCGCCAATCTCGAGCGCCTGGCGCTGCCGCAGGCCGACGAGGTGGTCGAAGCCGCCAAAGCCGTGAGCTATCGCTGAGCGGGGAGGGGACCCATGCCGATTGAACTCCTGATGCCCGCGCTGTCGCCGACCATGACCGAGGGCAATCTCGCGAAATGGCACAAGAAGGAAGGCGACGCGGTGAAGGCCGGCGACGTCATCGCCGAGATCGAAACCGACAAGGCGACGATGGAGTTCGAGGCGGTCGATGAGGGCACGCTGGGCAGGATCCTGGTGCCGGAAGGCACCGAGGGCGTGAAGGTCAACCAGCCGATCGCGCTGCTGCTCGAGGAAGGCGAGGACAAGGCCGCGCTCGCCGGCGCGGCGAAGGCGCCGGCCGCTGCGCCCAAGACCGCGCCGCCGTCCGCCGCCGCCAAGCCCGCGCCCGAAACGCCGCGGGCGGCGCCTGCCGCCGCACCTGCGCCGTCCGTGGCATCGGCACCGGCGCCGCGCTCCAACGGTCACGCCGAGGCCGGGCGGATCCTGGCCAGCCCCTTGGCGCGGCGCATGGCGGAGAAGGCCGGGCTCGACCTCTCGCGGCTCTCCGGCTCGGGGCCGCACGGCCGCGTCGTCAAGCACGACATCGACGCGGCGCTCGCCAAGGGTCCGGCGGCGCCGCGCGCCGTCCCGGCGCGCGCGCCCGCGGCCGCCATGCCGGGCACGATCGCGCCGCCGAGCTATGGCCGCGACCAGGTGGTGGCGCTGGCCGGCAATCCCGCCTTCACCGAGCTGCCGATCACCGGCATGCGGCGCGTCATCGCGCGGCGCATGGTGGAATCGAAGCTTGCCATCCCGCATTACTATCTCACCGTCGATTGCGAGATCGACGCGCTGCTGCGCATGCGCGAAGAGATCAACGCCGCGGCCGGGCTCAAGCTCTCGGTCAACGACTTCGTCATCAAGGCCGCCGCGCTCACCTTGAAGAAGGTGCCGGCGGTCAACGCGTCGTGGAGCGAGGACGCCATCCTGCAGTGGGAGACCGCCGACATCGCGATCGCGGTCGCGATCGAGGAGGGGCTGATCACGCCGATCATCAAGGCGGCGGAGCGCAAGGGCCTGCAACAGATCTCGGCCGAGATGCGCGACCTCGGCACGCGCGCGCGGGCGGGCAAGCTCAAGCTGCAGGAATTCCAGGGCGGCACCTTCTCGATCTCCAATCTCGGCATGTACGGCATCAAGGACTTCACCGCGGTGATCAACCCGCCGCACAGCGCCATCCTCGCCATCGGCACCGGCGAGCAGCGGGCGGTGGTGAAGCACGGCGCGCTCGCCGTCGCCACGGTGATGAGCTGCACGCTCGCCTGCGACCATCGCGTCGTCGACGGCGCGGTCGGCGCGCAATGGATCCAGGCCTTCAAGAAGATCATCGAAGCGCCGGGCATGCTGGCGCTGTAGCGACGCGGATTTGCAGCTTCCCCCCACCCCGACCCTCCCTCAAGGGGGAGGGGGGCCGCACCGGGCGGAATGAAAACTCCCTCCCCCTTGAGGGGCGGGACGGGACGGGGTGAGGCAGGAGAAAGAGATGGCCGACGCATCCTTCGACACCCTCATCCTCGGCGGCGGGCCCGGCGGCTATGTCGCGGCGATCCGCGCCGCGCAGCTCGGCATGAAGACCGCGGTGGTGGAGCGCGAGCATCTCGGCGGCATCTGCCTCAACTGGGGCTGCATCCCGACCAAGGCGCTGCTGCGCAGCTCCGAGATCAATCATCTCCTGCACAATCTCGACGCCTATGGCTTTTCCGCCAAGGACATCAGCTTCGACGCCAGGAAGGTGGTGGAGCGCTCGCGCAAGGTGGCGAAGCAGCTCTCCAACGGCGTCGGCTTCCTGATGCGGAAGCACAAGATCGCGGTGATCGACGGCCAGGGCAGCCTGCTCGGCAAGGGCCGGGTCGCCGTCGCCAAGGACGGCAAGCCGGTGGGCGAATTTTCGGCCAAGAATATCATCATCGCCACCGGCGCCCGGGCGCGCTCGCTGCCGGGGCTCGAGCCCGACGGCAAGCTCGTCTGGACCTACAAGGAGGCGATGGTGCCGCCGGCGATGCCGAAATCGGTGCTGGTCGTCGGCTCCGGCGCGATCGGCATCGAGTTCGCCAGCTTCTACCGCGACATGGGCGCCGAGGTGACGGTGGTCGAAGTGCTCGACCGGGTGCTGCCGGCGGAGGACGAGGAGATCTCGGCCTTCGCGCGCAAGGCCTTCGAGAAGCAGGGCATGAAGATCCACACCTCGACCATGGTGAAGGAGCTGAAGCGCAACGCCGACGGGGTGAGCGCGACGCTGCTGGCCGGCGACAAGTCGGTGCAGGTCGAGGCGGAGCGCGTGGTGCTCGCCGTCGGCATCGCCGGCAATGTCGAGAACATCGGGCTCGAGAAGACCAAGGTGCGCGCCGAGAAGGGCCATATCCTGGTCGACGAATGGCTGCGCACCGACGAGCCCGGCGTCTATGCCATCGGCGACGTCGTCGGCCCGCCCTGGCTGGCGCACAAGGCGATGCATGAGGGCGTGATCTGCGTCGAACGCATCGCCGGGCTCGGCACCGCGCATCCGCTCGACATCCGCAACATCCCTGGCTGCACCTATTGCCGGCCGCAGGTGGCGAGCGTGGGATTGAGCGAGCGCAAGGCGAAGGAGGCCGGCTACGCGGTGCGCGTCGGCCGCTTTCCCTTCATCGGCAACGGCAAGGCGATCGCGCTGGGCGAGTCGGAGGGGCTGGTCAAGACGGTGTTCGACGCCAAGACCGGCGAGCTGCTGGGCGCGCATATGATCGGCGCCGAGGTGACAGAGCTGATCCAGGGCTACACCATCGCCAAGACGCTCGAGACCACCGAGCAGGAGCTGATGCGCACCATCTTTCCGCATCCGACGCTCTCCGAGATGATGCACGAGAGCGTGCTTGACGCTTTCGGCCAAGTGCTCCACATCTAGCCGACATTAAGCAGGCTGCGATGAGCGAGCCCCTCCGCCATCCCGAGAAGGCGCACCGGCCGGACAATCCAGTCTCGCGCAAGCCGTCCTGGATCCGCGTCAAGGCGCCGACCTCGCCCGAATACCGGGCGACGCAGCGGCTGATGCGCGAGCTCAAGCTCAATACCGTCTGCGAAGAGGCGGCCTGCCCCAATATCGGCGAGTGCTGGAAGCAGAAGCACGCCACGGTGATGATCCTGGGCAGCGTCTGCACCCGCGCCTGCGCCTTCTGCAACGTCGCGACCGGGCGACCCGACCAGCTCGATCCGCACGAGCCGCAGCACGTCGCCGAGGCGGCGGCGCGGCTGGGATTGAGCCACATCGTCGTGACCTCGGTCGATCGCGACGACCTCGCGGATGGCGGGGCGGAGCACTTCGTGCGCACCATCCGCGCCATCCGCGAGCTGGCGCCCGCCACCACCATCGAGGTGCTGACCCCCGACTTCCTCAAGAAGGAAGGGGCGATCGAGGCGGTGGCGGCGGCCAGGCCCGACATCTACAACCACAATCTCGAGACCGTGCCGCGGCTTTATGCCGAGGTGCGGCCGGGCGCGCGCTATTTCCACTCGCTGCGCCTGCTCGACCGCGTCAAGGATCTCGATCCCGCCCTGTTCACCAAATCGGGCATCATGGTGGGGCTCGGCGAGGACAAGGCCGAGGTGCTGCAGGTGATGGACGATCTGCGCGCCGCGCGGGTCGATTTCCTCACCATCGGCCAGTATCTCCAGCCGACCCCCAAGCATCACGCCGTCGAGCGCTTCGTCACGCCCGAGGAATTCGAGACCTACCGTGCCCTGGCCTTCGGCAAGGGCTTTCTCATGGTCTCGGCCTCGCCGCTGACCCGTTCCTCCTATTTCGCCGGCGAGGATTTCGCCAGGCTGCGCGCCGCCCGCGCCGAGACGTTCGCGGCACTCTAATCGATGCCCACCCATGCCGAGCAGCGGCTGCTCCCCTACACGCCCGAGCAGCTCTTCGATCTCGTCGCCGATGTCGCGCGCTATCCCGAGTTCCTGCCCTGGTGCCTGGGCGCGCGCGTGCGCGAGCGCAGCGCCACCACCATCACCGCCGATCTGCTGATCGGCTTCAAGATGGTGCGCGAGCGCTTCACCTCGCGCGTCGTCCTCGACCGCCCCGGCCGCATCGACGTCAGCTACACCGAGGGGCCGTTCCGCTATCTCAACAACCATTGGAGCTTCGTCGCCCAGCCCGACGGCGGGTGCCTGATCGACTTCTACGTCGATTTCGAGTTCCGCTCGCGCATGCTGCAGAAGATCATCGGGCTGCTGTTCAACGAGGCCGTCCGGCGCATGGTCGGCGCCTTCGAGGCGCGCGCGCGCCAGCTCTACGGCGCGCCCGACGGCGTCGGGGTGGCCGCGAAGCCGGTGTGAGGCCGGCGGCCGATCGACGACCGCTCCGGCACTACGCCGCTTGGCGCTCGCCGGACAAATCCGGCGTCGCCTGCTAGGCTGATCGCGGATGTCGCTCACGCCCGCCACCGGCCTGTCGCGCCGGGTCAACCGCATGATCCTGACGGCGACGCTCGCCTGCGGCGCCGCGGGGTTCGTCGCGCTCGTGCTGCTCGCGCTCCGGGCGCATCGCGCGGGAGCGGCGGCGAGCCTGGTCTATGGTCTCTCGCTGCTCGCCTGCGCCCTCTGCTCGTTCCTCTACAACATGCTGGAACAGGCGAGGCGGCGCGCGCTGCTGCGCTGGCTCGACCACGCCGCGATCTTCCTGCTCATCGCCGGCACCTATACGCCGTTCGCCGCCGGCGGCATCGGCGGGCCGTTCGGCGGCAGCCTGCTCGTCTGGGTGTGGGGGCTGGCGGGCGTCGGCATCGCGCTCAAGCTGGTGCTGCCCAAGAGCTATGATCGGGTTTTCGTGGCGTTCTATCTGGCGCTGGGCTGGCTCCTGCTGTCGGGCGGGGCGGACCTCCTCCGCGCCATTCCCGCGCCGTCACTGGCGCTGCTCGCCGTTGGCGGCCTCGCCTACACCGTCGGCGCGGTCATCTTTGCCCGCGACATCGGCCGCTGGACCGATCCGGTCTGGCACGGCTGCGTGCTGGCCGGCATCGTCGCGCATCTGGGCGCAGTGGTCGCCTTCCGCCTCGCCTCGGGGATCGGCTGAGGCTACGCGGTCTTCTGCTCGGTCAGGCCCAGCTCCTTCACCATGTGCTCGCGCATCATGAATTTCTGCACCTTGCCGGTCACCGTCATCGGGAAGGCGTCGACGAATTTGACGTAGCGCGGGATCTTGTAATGCGCGATCTGGCCTTTGCAGAAGCCGCGGATCTCGTCCTCCGTCGCGTTCTCGCCGGGCTTGAGCTTGATCCAGGCGCAGAGCTCCTCGCCGTATTTGACGTCGGGCAGGCCGACCACCTGCACCGCCTCGACCTTGGGATGGCGGAAGAGGAACTCCTCGATCTCGCGCGGATAGACGTTCTCGCCGCCGCGGATCACCATGTCCTTGATGCGGCCGACGATGTTGCAATAGCCCTCGGCGTCGAGCGTGGCGAGGTCGCCGGTATGCATCCAGCCGGCGCGGTCGATCGCCTCTGCCGTCTTCTCCGCGTCGTCCCAATAGCCCAGCATCACCGAATATCCCCTGGTGCAGAGCTCGCCCGGCTGCCCCGGCGCGACGATGCGCCCGTCGCTGTCGACGATCTTGATCTCGACATGGGGATGGACGCGGCCGACCGTGGCGACGCGGCGCTCCAGTGGGTCATCGGCCGAGGTCTGCGTGCTCACCGGGCTGGTCTCGGTCATGCCGTAGGCGATGGTCACCTCGGACATGTTCATCTCGCTGACGCAGCGCTTCATCACCTCGATCGGGCAGGGCGAGCCGGCCATGATGCCGGTGCGCAGCGAGGAGAGGTCGAAGCGCTTGAAATCGGCATGGCCGAGCTCGGCGATGAACATGGTGGGGACGCCGTAAAGCGCGGTGCAGCGCTCGGCCGCCACCGCCTCGAGCGTGGCCAGCGGCTCGAAGCCTTCCGAGGGATAGACCATCGCCGCGCCATGGGTGATGCAGGCGAGGTTGCCCAGCACCATGCCGAAGCAGTGGTAGAGCGGCACCGGGATGCAGACGCGGTCGCGGTCGCCGAGCTTCTGCGCCTCGCCGATGAAGAAGCCGTTGTTGAGGATGTTGTGATGGGTGAGCGTCGCCCCCTTGGGCATGCCGGTGGTGCCGCTGGTGAACTGGATGTTGATGGGATCGTCGAATTGCAGCTTGGGCGCCAGCGCCTCGAGCGCCGCCTTGTGGCGCTCGCCGCCGGCGTCGAGGATGTCGTCGAAGCGGAAGAATCCGCGCTGCTCGTCGCTGCCGATGCGGATCAGCGCCGCCAGCGTCGGCAGGCGCCGGGACTGCAGCCGGCCCGGCGCGCTGCGGTCGATCTCGGGCGCCAGCTCGCGCAGCATGCCGACATAGTCCGACGTCTTGAAGTGATCGGCGGTGATCAGCGCCTTGCAGCCGACCTTGTTGAGGGCGTAGTCGAGCTCGGAGAGGCGATAGGCCGGGTTGATGTTGACCAGGATGAGGCCGGCCTTGGCGGTGGCGAACTGCGTCACCACCCATTCCGAATTGTTGGGCGACCAGATGCCGACGCGGTCGCCCGCTTCCAGCCCCAGCGCCAAAAGGCCGGCGGCGAAGGCGTCGACCCGCGCCTTGAGCTCACCATAGGTCCAGCGGATGCTTTGATGGCGCACCACCAGCGCGTCGCGCTCGCCCCAGCGCGCGGCGGCGGCGTCGAAATGCGCGCCGATGGTCTCGCCGATCAGCGGCACGTCGGATGCGCCGTGGACATAGCTTTGCGTCAGTGTCGCCATGACGTCCTCCCGAGGCATTTTGCCGCCATCCTACTGCGGATGAGGCGGCGGCTCCAGGAGTCCATCCGCCGGCTCAGATCCGCCGCCCGGTTCCCTGCCAATAGGGCTCGCGCAGGCGGCGCTTGAAGATCTTGCCGCTGTCCTCGCGCGGCAGGCTCGCTGCGAACTCGACGACGCGCGGCACCTTGTAGGCGGCGAGCCGCGCGCGCACGAAGCCGCGCACCGTTCCGGCATCGAGACGGGCGCCGGGCTGCGGCTGAATGTGGGCGGCAAGCGCCTCGCCGAATTCGGCGTCGGGGATGCCGAAGACGGCGCAATCGGCGACGCCGGGCAAGGTCAGCAGCACGGCCTCGATCTCCGCCGGGTAGATGTTGGCGCCGCCGGAGATCACCATGTCGGAGCGCCGGTCGCAGACGAAGAGGTATCCCTCCTCGTCGACATACCCGACATCGCCGACCGCCGCGAGTCCGCCGCGATCGATGGCGCGCCGCGCCGCCTCGTTGTTGACATAGGTGAAGTCGGGCAGCGCCGTCTGGCGGCAGCAGATCGTGCCGACGGTGCCGGGCGGCACTTCGTTGCCGGCCTCGTCGACGATCCTGATCTCGGCGCCGGGCAGCGGCCGTCCGGCGGTGCCCGGCCGCGCCAGCGCGTCGGCGGAGGTGGCGAGCGTGATCAGGCTGGTCTCGCTCGACGCATAGGTCTCGGTGATCACCGGGCCCCACCACTCGATCATCGCCCGCTTGATCTCGGGCGGGCAGGGCGAGCCGGTGCTGGCGACGCATCTGATCGAGCTCAAATCGTGGCGCCGCCGCACCGCCTCGGGCAGTTGCAGCAGGCGCACATACATGGTCGGTACGAGATAGAGATGGCTGAGGCGGTGGCGCTCGATATCGGCCAGCAGTTCGGCCGCATCGAAGCGCGGCGGCAGCAGCAGGAGCTCGCCGGTCAAGAGGCTGTTGAGGCCGTGGACATAGGGCGCACTGTGATAGAGCGGCGCCACCAGCGAGCTGCGCAGCCCCGGCTCGACGCCGAGGCCGTGGCGCATCACCTCGGCGCTCAGCGCCACCTGCTCGGGCGAGAGCGGCGCGCGGCGGATGCCCTTGGGCCGCCCGGTGGTGCCCGAGGAATAAGGCATCTGCGGCACCACCGGCCGCGGCGGCCCGGCATAGGGCGCGGCGCTGCCGACGAAGCTCTCCCATTCCCGCATCCCGGCCGGCGCGCGGCACTGATCCGGTGCCAGCGCGAACGCGGCGCGCACCGGCGCGCCCGGCTCGACCGCGATGACCGCGACGCTGTCAGGGATCGCATCCCGGACCTGCGGCAGCAGGTCGGTGTGGATGATGAGCGCGGCGGCGCCGCTGTCGCGCAGGATGTAGCCGGTCTCCTCGGCCTTGAAATGCCAGTTGATCGGCACCGCGCAGCAGCCGGCGCGGCGCAGCGCCAGCATCGCCTCGAGCGCCGGCAGGTCGTTGCGCAGCATCAGCGCCACGACCGCGCCGGCGCCGATGCCGATCCCGTCGAGCGCCGCCACGGCGCGCAGCGCCCGTTCCTCGATCTCGGCCCCGGTCACCCGGCGCTCGCCGGCGAGGATGGCGGCAGTCATTGTGTCGCGGCGAGCAGCAGCTCGAGCGCGCGCCGCGTCGCGGCGAGGCGCACCGCGGCACGGTCGCCGGGGAAGACATGGCTTTCGGTAGCGGTCTTGCCGCGCCGGGCGACGCCGAACCAGACCAGCCCGACCGGCTTCGCCGCGCTGCCGCCGCCGGGGCCGGCGATGCCGGTGACGGCGACCGCGAGGTCGACCGGCGAGAGGCCGAGCGCGCCCGCCGCCATCGCCGCCGCCACCTCGCCGCTCACCGCGCCATGCCGGGCGATGAGCGCCATCGGCACGCCCAGCAGCGAGCTCTTGGCCTCGTTGGAATAGGTCACGTAGCCGCGCTCCACCACGTCGGACGAGCCCGCGATGTCGGTCAGCGCCGCGGCGACCATGCCGCCGGTGCAGGATTCCGCGGTGGCAAGCTTGAGGCCCTTGCCGCGGCAGGCGTTGAGCACCGCCTCGGCGAGGCTTTGGAGCGCCTCAGCCAATCGGCCGCCCCAGCACGAGCAGCAGCAGCAGGAGCGCCGCGGCGGCGTAGAAGCCGGCGGCGATGTCGTCGGCCATGATGCCGAGGCCGCCGCCGACATGCCGGTCGAGCCAGCCCGCCGGCCAGGGCTTCAGGATGTCGAACAGCCGGAAGAGCAGAAACCCGGCGAGGTATCCCAGCGCGTCGGGCGGCGTCACCGCCAGCGCCAGCCACTGCCCCGCCACTTCGTCGACCACCACCGAGCCGGGGTCCTCGGCGCCGCTGGCGCGCGCCGCGCGGCGCGCCGCCCACCAGCCGATGACAAACACCAGCGCGGCGGCGATCAGCAGCGCGCGGGAACCGAACAGCCAGGCGATCGTCCAGGCGAAGGGCAGGGCTGCGAGCGAGCCCCAGGTGCCGGGAAACCAGGGCAATAGCCCCGAGCCGAACCAGGTGGCGATAAGCGTCGCCGGATGAAACCACGCCGTCCCGGAGGGCGCCGCGTCGCTCACGGCGCGAGCGGCAGGCGCAGGGTGGCGATCGCCTGCGCCGCGATGCCTTCGCTCCGGCCGGTGAAGCCCAGCCCTTCGGTGGTGGTGGCCTTGACGCTGACCCGGCTCGGATCGAGCGCGAGGATCTCGGCGATGCGCGCCACCATCGCGGCGCGATGCGGGCCGATCTTCGGCCGCTCGCAGATCAGCGTCACGTCGACATGGCCGATGCTGCCGCCGGCGGCGGCGACGAGGCCGGCGGCGTGGCGCAGGAAGCGGCGCGACGGCGCGCCGCGCCATTGCGGGTCGCCGGGCGGGAAGTGCAGGCCGATATCGCCGGCGCCGAGCGCGCCCAGGATCGCGTCGGTGAGCGCATGCAGCCCGACATCGGCGTCGGAATGGCCGACCAGGCCGTGCTCATGCGCGACCTCGACGCCGCAGAGCCAGACGCGGTCGCCGGGACCGAAGGCGTGGACATCGAAGCCCTGGCCGGTGCGGATGTCGCCCTGGCGCGCCCGGATCACCTGTTCGGCCTGCACCAGATCCTCCGCCGTGGTCACCTTGAAATTGGCCTCGCTGCCGGCGACGAGGCGGACGCCGAGCCCGGCGCGCTCGGCCACGGCGGCGTCGTCGGAGAGATCGCTGCCGGCGGCGGCGCGATGCGCGGCGAGGATCGGCGCGTAGCGAAAGCCCTGCGGCGTCTGCGCCCGCCACAGCTGGGCGCGGTCGAGCGTCTCGACGATGCGCCCGTCGGCGCCGCGCTTCACCGTGTCCTTGAGCGCCAGCGCCGGGATCGCCCCCGGCGCCTCGTCCAGCGCGGCGAGCACGCGGTCGACGGTGCCGCGGTCGAGAAACGGCCGCGCGCCGTCATGGATGAGCACGCGCTGGGGCGCGGCGTCGGCGAGGCTCTCGAGGCCGAGCCGCACGGAATCCTGCCGCGCCGCACCCCCCGCCACCGGCGGCATCAGCGCGAGGCCGCTGGCGGCGGCGTCATAGAGCGCGGCGTCCTGCGGGTTGAAGACGACGCGCACCGCGTCGATGGCGGGATGGTCGGCGAGCGCCTCGAGGCTGTAGCGCAGCACTGCGCGGCCGGCGAGCGGCAGATATTGCTTGGGCAGCGGCGCGCCCAGCCGGGTGCCGCGCCCCGCCGCCACCACCAGCGCGATGCAGGAAGCCATGGCCGCAAGCTAAACCAGAGCGCAACGCTTGCCAAGGCGACGGCCGCATGGCTATCTCCGCGCCATGGCGATCCTCGCGCTCAATGTGGCGGCGCTGCTGGCTTTGGTGCCGGCGGCGGCGGTGTCGTTCCGGCGCCGCGGCGCGCCCGGCGCGCTGTTCTTCGCGCTGCTGGCGCTGGGCGTGGTCGGCCCCGGCCTCTGGGTGATGGCCCAGGCCGACGGCGAATGGCGCACCGGCTTCGCCATGTCGCTCTGGGTGACCATCGCCGCCACCATGGCGCTCTACCTGGCGCTGTCGCTGGCGACGCGCCATGCCTGGCAGCTCTCGCCGCTGCTGCTGCCCTATCTGCTGCTGCTGGCACTCCTCGCCGTGGTCTGGGAGCGGGCGCCGGATCGGCCGGTGCCGGGCGCCGTGCCGGCCGGCTGGCTCGACGCGCATATCGTCTTCGCGGTGGCCACCTATGGCCTCATCACCATCGCCGCCGTCGCCGGCTTTGCCGTCTTTCTCCAGGAGGGCGCGCTCAAGACCAAGCGGCCGACCGCGCTGACCCGACTGCTGCCGCCGATGGCGGCGAGCGAGAGCCTGGAGCTGCGTCTGCTGGCCGCGGCGGAGGCGGTGCTGGCGCTCGGCCTGTTGAGCGGCATGGCGGCGGCGCATTTCCTCGCCGGCACGCTGCTGCCCTTCGATCACAAGACGCTGTTCTCGCTCGCCGCCTTCGTCGTGCTGGGCGGCTTGCTGCTGGCGCGCTACCGCCAGGGCATCCGCGGACGCCGCGTGGCGCGCCTGGCGCTGCTGGCCTGGCTGCTGCTCACGCTTGCCTATCCCGGGGTGAAATTCGTCACCGGCGTTCTCATGGGTTGAAAATACGGTTGTTTTCAATTGAGTATGGCGCCGCCCGATTTCTGTTGCGCTGCCATATGAGCGGGTTATCATGTGCTCAAATATTGAGCAACATGGCCAGTGCCCACGAAATGACCATCGATCTCGGTTCGCTTCGTCTCGACGATCCCGTCATCCTCGCGCCGATGTCGGGAGTGACGGACCTGCCGTTCCGCCGGCAGGTCAAGCGCTACGGCGCCGGTCTCGTCGTCTCCGAGATGATCGCCAGCGAAGCGATGATCCGCGAGACGCGCCAGTCGCTGGCGATGGCGGCGAACTGTCCGGAGGAGCAGCCGATGGCGGTGCAGCTTGCCGGCTGCGAGCCCGCGGTCATGGCCGAGGCGGCGCGGCTCAATGCCGATCGCGGCGCCGCGCTCATCGACATCAATTTCGGCTGTCCGGTGAAGAAGGTGGTGAACGGCCATGCCGGCTCAGCGCTGATGCGCGACGAGACGCATGCCGCGCGCATCCTCGAGGCGGTGGTGAAGGCGGTGCGGCTGCCGGTGACGTTGAAAATGCGTACCGGCTGGGACGCGGCGAACCGCAACGCGCCGCGTCTGGCGCGCATCGCCGAGGCCTGCGGCATCCGGATGATCACCGTCCATGGCCGCACCCGCTGCCAGTTCTACGAAGGCAGTGCCGATTGGCGCTTCATCCGCGAGGTGAAGGAGGCGGTGACGCTGCCGGTGATCGTCAACGGCGACATCTGCTCGCTCGATGATGCGCGGGACGCGCTGGTGCAATCGGGCGCCGACGGGCTGATGATCGGCCGCGGCAGCTATGGCCGTCCCTGGTTCGTCGGCCAGGTCATCCACTACCTGCGCCGCGGCGAGCGCCTGCCCGATCCGCCGCTCGCCGAGCAGCTTCAGGCGGTGCTGGCGCATTACCAGGCGATGCTCGCCCATTACGGCCGCAGCGTCGGCAGCCGCATCGCGCGCAAGCATATCGGCTGGTACTCGAAGGGCCTGCCGGGCTCGGCCGAGTTCCGCGCCGCGGTCAACCGCACCGACGACACCGAGGCGGTGGCGGCGATGATCCGCGCCTTCTATGAGCCGCTGCTCGAGCGGCAGGCGGCTTGAGCATGGGCAAATCCGCCGCCGTGGCCAAGCGCGGCAGCGCCTGGAGCGCGCGCGTCGACGCGTCGGCGGTGCTGTCGGCGCTGCCCGACCCGGTGCTGGTGGTCGACGCCGCCGGCGCGCTGATCTATGCCAATGCCGCGGCCGAGCAGTTCTTCGACGCCAGTGCCGCGACCCTGCTCGGCGCCCGGCTGGCGGAAATGCTGCCCGCCGACAGCCCGATCTTCGCACTGATCGACAGCGTCCGCGGCAGCGGCCACAGCGTCTCCGAATACGGCGTCAGCCTGGAGACGCCGCGGCTCGGCGCCCACATCGTGACGGTGCAGGCGGCGCCCATCGCCGAGAACCGCGCCGAAGTGGTGGTGACCTTGCAGGAGCGCTCGATCGCCCACAAGATCGATCGCCAGCTCACCCACCGCAACGCGGCGCGCTCGGTGACCGCGATGGCGGCGATGCTGGCGCATGAGGTCAAGAACCCGCTCTCCGGCATCCGCGGCGCGGCCCAGCTGCTCGAGGAGAACGCCGGCGCCGGCGACCGCGAGCTCACCCGCCTCATCTGCGACGAGAGCGACCGCATCTGCGCGCTGGTCGACCGCATGGAGGTGTTCTCCGACCAGCGCCCGATCGAGCGCGGCCCGATCAACATCCACGAGGTGCTGGAACGGGTGCGGCTGGTGGCGCAGACCGGCTTCGCCCGCCATGTCCGCTTCATCGAGGAATACGACCCCTCGCTGCCGCCGGTGCACGGCAACCGCGATCTGCTGATCCAGGTGTTCCTCAACCTGGTCAAGAACGCCGCCGAGGCGGTGCCGGCGCAGGGCGGCGAAATCCAGATCGCCTCGGCCTATCAGCACGGCGTGCGGCTGGCGGTGGCCGGCAGCGACAGCCGCGTCCATCTGCCGCTGGTGATCTCGGTGATCGACAATGGCGAGGGCATTCCCGAGGAGCTGGGCCAGCATCTCTTCGATCCCTTCGTCACCACCAAGCACAATGGCAGCGGCCTCGGTCTGGCGCTGGTCGCCAAGGTGATCGGCGACCATGGCGGCGTGATCGAGTTCGACAGCCAGCCGCGGCGCACCGTGTTCCGCGTCTTCCTGCCGATGGCGCCGCGGCTCGCGGGGCCGGCAAAATGAATGCGTCCACCATCCTCATCGCCGATGACGACCGCGCCATCCGCACCGTGCTGAGCCAGGCGCTGGGGCGGATGGGCCATGACGTCCGCACCACCGGCAACGCCGCCACGCTGTGGCGCTGGGTGTCGGACGGCGAGGGCGATCTGATCATCACCGATGTCGTCATGCCCGACGAGAACGGGCTGGACCTCATCCCGCGCATCAAGAAGCTCAGGCCGGAGCTGCGCATCATCGTCATGAGCGCGCAGAACACGCTGCTGACCGCGGTCAAGGCGACCGAGCGCGGCGCCTTCGAATACCTGCCCAAGCCGTTCGATCTGCGCGAACTGGTGAACGTCGTCGAGCGCGCGCTCACCGCGCAGAACGCCCCGGCCGCAGCGCCCGGCGACGGCGAGCAGGCGGACGAGCAGCTGCCGCTGATCGGCCGCTCGCCGGCGATGCAGGAGATCTACCGCGTGCTGGCGCGGCTGATGGGCACCGACCTCACCGTGATGATCACCGGCGAGAGCGGCACCGGCAAGGAGCTGGTGGCGCGCGCGTTGCACGATTACGGCAAGCGCCGCAGCGGTCCCTTCGTCGCCATCAACATGGCGGCGATCCCGCGCGAGCTGATCGAGAGCGAGTTGTTCGGCCACGAGAAGGGCTCCTTCACCGGTGCCACCGCCCGCGGCGTCGGCCGCTTCGAGCAGGCGCAGGGCGGCACGCTCTTCCTCGACGAGATCGGCGACATGCCGCTCGAGGCGCAGACCCGGCTGCTGCGCGTGCTGCAGCAAGGCGAATACACTGCCGTCGGCGGCCGCACGCCGATCCGCGCCGATGTCCGCATCGTCGCGGCCACCCATCGCGACCTGCGCCAGCTCATCCGCCAGGGGCTGTTCCGCGAGGATCTCTTCTACCGCCTCAACGTGGTGCCGATCCGGCTGCCGCCGCTGCGCGAGCGCGCCGAAGACGTGCCGGCGCTGGCGCGGCATTTCTTCGGCCTGGCGCATGGCGAGGGCCTGCCGATGAAGTCGCTCGACCAGGGGGCGATGGAGCGGTTGAAGGCGCATCGCTGGGCGGGCAACGTGCGCGAACTCGAGAACCTCGTACGCCGTCTCGCCGCGCTCTATTCGCAGGAGGTGATCGGCATCGACGCGGTCGAGGCCGAACTCGCCGAGGCCTCGCCGGCGCCGCCGCTGGCGGAGCCGCCGGCCAATGAGGGGCTGGGCGGCGCCGCCGAACGGCATCTGCGCGATTATTTTGCGGCGCACAAGGGCGGGCTGCCGCCGGCCGGCCTCTATGACCGGGTGCTGCGCGAGGTGGAGCGGCCGCTCATCCTGCTGACCCTGGGGGTGACGCGCGGCAATCAACTCAAGGCGGCGCAGCTCCTCGGCCTCAACCGCAACACGCTGCGCAAGAAGATCCGCGAACTCGACATCGATGTCGCGCGGAGCCTGAAGTAGCGCGCGTCGCGCGGGCCGGGGGCGCGCCGAAGCGCCGCGGCCGCGGGCCGCTCTTTGCCGCCTCGGCAATTGGACAGCGCCGCCACCGACTGCCTAGAATGCCTGCGCGCGCCGGTAGCGCGCGGGGAGGCGGGCGGAAGCGCTGATGAGCCTATCGCGGGAGCTGATGCTCTGGGCCGGTCGGGTGCGGCTGGTTCGCAAGGCCGCGATCGGGCTGGCGCTGGCCGCCTTCGCCTCGGCCATTGCGACGTATCTGGCGTTGCGCGGCCTGCCGCCCTTCGGCGGCCAGCGGCCGCCTTCGATGGATCAGCTCTTTCTGCTGCTCAACCTGCTGCTGGTGCTGCCGCTCTGCGCCATCGTCGCCTGGCGCGTGGTGCAGGTCTGGACCGAGCGCCGGCGCGGCCTGGCCGGCTCGCGCCTCCATGTGCGGCTGGTCGTGCTGTTCAGCCTCGTGGCGGTGATCCCGACCATCGTCGTCGCGGTGTTCTCGTACCTTCTGTTCAACTTCGGCGTTCAAGCCTGGTTCAGCGAGCGCGTCCGCACCGCGCTTTCGGAATCGCTGGCGGTGGCCGAGGCCTATCTCCACGAGCACCAGCAGACGATCAGAGCCGACGTCGTCAGCATGGCCAACGACCTCGACCGCGACGCCGCCTTTCTCGCCGTCAACCCGCAGCGCCTCAACCAGATGGTGGCGGCGCAGGCGTCGCTGCGCTCGCTGACCGAGGCGGTGGTCTTCGATCGCGACGGACGGATGCTGGCGCGCTCGGGATTCAGCCTGTCGCTGTCGCTGGAGCCGGTACCGGACTGGGCGATGCGCCAGGCCGATACCGGCGACGTCGCGGTGATGACCAGCGACAATGACGACCGGGTGCGGGCGCTGATGCGGCTGCCCGCCTTCGGCCGCGTCTATCTCTATGTCGGCCGCTTCGTCGATCCCGCCGTGCTGAGCCACATGGAACAGACGCAGCGCGCGGTGGCGCAGTACGAGCGCATGGAAGGCGAGCGTTCGTCCTTCCAGATCGCCTTCTCGCTGCTGTTCCTCGCGGTCGGCGTGCTGCTGCTCACCGGCGCCGTCTGGGTGGGGTTGAGCCTCGCCACCAAGCTGGCGCGTCCGATCAGCTCGCTGGTGGTCGCCGCCGAGCAGGTGCGCTCCGGCGACCTCGCCGCGCGGGTGCCGGAGGGCGAGGGCGATGCCGAGTTCGGCTCGCTCTCCCGCGCCTTCAACCGCATGACCCATCAGCTTCAGGCGCAGCAGAGCGAGCTGATCGAAGCCAACCGCCAGCTCGACCAGCGCCGGCGCTTCACCGAGACGGTGCTGTCCGGCGTCTCGGCCGGCGTCATCGGCCTCGACCAGCAGGGCCGGGTCAACCTGCCGAACCGCTCCGCCTCGCTGCTGCTCGGCATCGATCTCGACCAGTCGATCGGCCAGGATCTCGCCGAGGCGGTGCCGGAGATGGAGGCGCTGGTCGAGGAGGCGAGCCGCCGGCCCGAGCGGCTGGCGCAGTCGCAGGTGCAGGTGGTGCGGCGCGGGCGGGCCAAGACGCTGCTGGTGCGGATCGCCGCCGAGCGCGCCGAGGGCGAGGTCAAGGGCTATGTCGTCACCTTCGACGACATCACCGATCTGCTCGCGGCGCAGCGCAAGGCCGCCTGGGCCGACGTCGCGCGGCGCATCGCGCACGAGATCAAGAACCCGCTGACCCCGATCCAGCTCTCGGCGGAGCGGCTGAAGCGCAAATACGCCAAGGACATCCGCAACGACCCCGAGACCTTCGCCACCTGCACCGACACGATCATCCGCCATGTCGGCGATATCGGCCGCATGGTCGACGAGTTCTCCTCCTTCGCGCGCATGCCGGCGCCGACCATCAGGGACGAGGACCTGGTCGAGATCGTGCGCCAGGCGGTGTTCCTGCAGCGCACCGCGACGCCGGAGATCCGCTTCGCGCTCGAGATCGCGCCGGGGCAGCGGCTGGCCTGCGATGCGCGGCAGGTGAGCCAGGCGCTGGTCAACCTGCTCAAGAACGCCGCCGAATCGATCCATGCGCGCGACGGCGACGCGCCGCCGGGCGAGATCGCGGTGCGGCTGGTCGAGACGCCGGGCCAGATCGCGCTCATCGTCGAGGACAACGGCCGCGGACTGCCGAAGGAGGGGCGCGACCGGCTGGCCGAGCCTTACGTGACGACGCGCGCCAAGGGCACCGGCCTCGGCCTCGCCATCGTCAAGAAGATCATGGAGGATCACGGCGGCGAGCTGATCCTGGAGGACCGCGAGGAGGGCGGCGCGCGGGTGACGCTCGCCTTCCATCGCGGCGAGGGCCGCGCCGCGGCGCCGCCCGCCGAAGCCGCCGCCGCAGCGAAGGTCACCGTTCATGGCGCATGAGATCCTCGTCGTCGACGACGAAGCCGACATCCGCATGCTGATGTGCGGCATCCTCAAGGACGAGGGCTACGAGACGCGCGAGGCCGGCAACAGCGCCCAGGCGCTGGCCGCCATACGCTCGCGCCAGCCGACGCTGGTGGTGCTCGACATCTGGCTGCAGGGCAGCGAGCTCGACGGGCTGGAGATCCTCAAGATCATCCGCCGCGAGCTGCCCAACCTGCCGGTGGTGATGATCAGCGGCCACGGCACCATCGAGACCGCGGTCGCGGCGATCAAGATCGGCGCCTACGACTTCATCGAGAAGCCGTTCAAATCCGACCGGCTGCTGCTGATCGTCGAGCGCGCCATCGAGGCGGCGCGGCTCAGGCGCGAGAACGAGGAGCTGAAGCTGCGCGCCGGCGGCGACGAGGATCTCGTCGGCGTATCGCACGTCATCGCCCAGCTGCGCCAGCAGGTCGAGCGCGCGGCGCCGACCGGCAGCCGCATCCTGATCTCCGGCCCGCCCGGCTCGGGCAAGGAGGTCGTGGCGCGCCAGCTCCATCTGCGCTCGCGCCGGGCGCGCGGCGCCTTCATGGTGCTGAACTGCGCCACCATGCGGCCGGAACGGCTCGAGCCCGAGCTGTTCGGCACCGAGGCCGGCACCGAGGCGCCGGACAGCCCGCGCAAGGTCGGCACCTTCGAGCAGGCGCATGGCGGCACGCTGTTCCTCGACGAGGTCGCCGACATGCCGCTGGAGACCCAGGGCAAGATCGTGCGCGCGCTGCAGGAGCAGACCTTCGAGCGCGTCGGCGGCGGCCGCGTCGAGGTCGATGTGCGGGTCATCGCCTCGACCAACCGCGACCTGGCGATCGAGATCGCCGCCGGCCGCTTCCGCGAGGACCTCTATTACCGCCTCGCCGTGGTGCCGCTGCGCGTGCCGCCGCTGCGCGACCGGCGCGAGGACATCCCGCTGCTGGCGCGGCATTTCATGGCGCGCTCGGCGGAAGCGGCGCGGCTCAGCCCGCGCGAGTTCGGCGAGGACGCGATGGCGGCGCTGCAGGCCTATGAATGGCCGGGCAATGCGCGCCAGCTGCGCAACGTCGTCGACTGGCTGCTGATCATGGCGCCGGGCGACACCAAGGAGCCGATCCGCGCCGAGATGCTGCCGGCGGAGATCGGCCTGATCGCGCCCACCGTGGTGAAGTGGGAGAAGGGCGGCGAGATCATGGGGCTGCCGCTGCGCGACGCCCGCGAGATGTTCGAGCGCGAATACCTGGTGGCGCAGGTGACGCGCTTCGGCGGCAACATCTCGCGCACCGCCGCCTTCGTCGGCATGGAGCGGTCGGCGCTCCACCGCAAGCTCAAATCCCTGGGCGTCTTCAACGGCGACCGCCCGGCCAAGCTCGGCGCCTGAGCGATGGCCGCCATCGTCGCGGCGACCGCTTCCTTCGAGGCCTGGATGCGCCGGTGCATCGCGGTGGTCGAGCGCGATCTCGCGCTGAAGCACGCGCGCATGGCGCAGGCGCCGTTCCTGTTCCTGCGCGCCACCTTCTACCGCTGGGTCCCGCTGTGGCAGGAGGCCTGCCCGGATCTCGCCGCGGCGCCGAAGCTGCTGGCGGTGGGCGATCTGCATGTCGAGAATTTCGGCACCTGGCGCGATGCCGAGGGGCGGCTCGCCTGGGGCATCAACGATTTCGACGAGGCTTTCGCCATGCCCTACGCCATCGACCTCGTACGGCTGGCGACCAGCGCCCTGCTGGCGGCGCGGCACGAGAAGCTGCGGCTGGGCGCCGAAGAGGTCTGCGCCGCGCTGCTCGCGGGCTATGGCGAGACCATCGCCGCCGACGGCGGCAGGCCCTTCGTGCTCGAGGAGGAGCATGCCGCGCTGCGCGCCATGGCGACGGGCGAGGAGCGCGATCCCGAGCGCTTCTGGGCGAAGCTCGGCGCGGCGAGGACGGCGACGGCGCCGCGCGCGGCGCGTAGGCTGCTGCGCCAGGCGATGCCGGAGACCGAGGGCCGGCCGCGCATCGCCCACCGCGTCGCCGGGCTCGGCAGCCTCGGCCGGCCGCGCTACGTCGCGCTGGGACTGTCCCATGGCGGCCTGGTGGCGCGCGAGGCCAAGGCGGTTCTGCCCTCGGCCTTCGCCTGGGCGAACGGCGGCGCAGCGAAGCGCTGCTTCAGCGGCGCGCTGGCCGAGGCCGCGATCCGCTCGCCCGATCCGTTCTACCGCGTCCGGCAGGGCTGGGTGCTGCGCCGGCTGGCGCCGCATTGCACGGCGATCGAGCTTGCCGATTTTCCCAAACGGCGGGAGCATCTCGTCATCCTCAAGGCGATGGGGCGCGAGACCGCCAATGTGCATTGGGGCAGCCCCGCGGCGCTCGCCGCCGTGCGCCGCGATCTGAAGCGCCGCAAGCCAGGCTGGCTGCACGCGGCGGCGACCCGCATGGCCGAGGCGACGCTGGCGGAATGGCGGCACTGGCGCGCCATACGGGGGTGAGGGGCGGGACGGCCGAGCGGCACGGGATCGGCTGAGTGTCCGCTTCTGTGAAGGTTTTCGGATGCCGGCCGCTCGCGTGCGGTCAAAGGCTGAGGTGGCCGGCGTCCGGAAACCTTCACAGAAGCGGAAGCAGGCGAGTTCGTTCAGAACCACCGCATTTACTACGTGCATCTCCCGCGCCAATTTGAAGCGGAAGCGGCAGAAGGCGTCCCTAATGACCTCCACTTCGGTGAGACGAAGCCAATCTCGGCCCATGCGAACGACTGTAGCCGTCGCCCCACCCTGCGCGCGCGGCCGTCTGTCCTTCCATGGAGCCCCGCAACGTCTCCTCGCCGCGATCAGGTCAGCATCGGCGTCATGCCCGGCTCGGCCTTGGCCATCGCCCGCCGATAGGCGGGGCGAGCGCCTATCCGCGCAAGGTAGGCCCGCAGATTGGGATAGGCCTCGATCGATGTGCCGCGGAACGCTCGGCTGGTGGTCAAGCAATAGACCATCATGATGTCGGCCGTGGTCAGGTTCGCGCCGCCGAAGAACGGCGCTTGGCCAAGCCTCGCCTCGACCATCGCCCAACCGCGCCGGCTGCGATCGGCGACGAAGCCCGAGGCGGTGTTGCCTTCGCTGCCGCGGGCGAGCACCAGCTGCATCATCAGCGTGGTCATGAAGGTGCCGTTGGACCAGTGGAACCAGAACAGGTGGTCGGCGAAATCCGGATCCTCGGGCCCGGGCGCGAGCCGCCCGCCGCCATAGCGCGCGCAAATGTAGTCGCAGATTGCGCCGCTCTCGCCCAACACGAGGTCGCCGTCGGTAATGACCGGCGCGATCCCCATCGGGTGCAACGTCTTGTAGTCGTCAGGCGCGAGGCGGTTGTCCGCTCTCCGCTCGTAGCGTTTGAGCTCATAATTGATCCCCAGTTCCTCGCATAGCCAAACGATGCGTTCGGATTGGGAGACTCCCAGGTGATGGATCATCAGCATGTCGGGTTCCGCCTTCTTTGAGCCTAATGCTCGGAAACTAAGTCCATCGATTCGCGATTACGGTGACGTATTTAGAGGGGGTCTTCAAGCAGCGGGGCGGCGGGGCGGTCGGTCGAATTTGGCAAGGAGGGTATGGAGATCGCGGCGGGTGAAGGTCCACCGGAAAGGCTTGGCGGATATCTCGTATCGCTGCTGAAAGCGGCGGAGGCGATCCTTGACCGCGGCGAGGTTCGGGAAGTCGTTTGGCGTGAGCATTTTGCGCTGGATGATGCTGAAGTAGGTCTCGACTTGGTTGAGCCAGCTGGCGTGAACCGGCGTGTGGACGAGGATGATGTTCGGCCATCTGACTTGCAGCCGGGCGATTGCTGGTTTGCCGCGATGGGAGGAGCCGTTGTCGACAATCCAGAAGACGCGGCGGGCGGAGCGATAGGGTTCTTGATGCATGACCTGAGCGACGAGGCGCTCGAAGGGCGCGATCCCTGTCTTCCTCTCGCATCGGCCGAAGAGCTTTGCGCGATGCACATCCCAAGCGGCGATATAGGCCCAAGCGCCGCAACGAGCATATTCGTGCTCGACATAGATCGGACGGCCGCCGGTTGGCGGCAGCGAGGGGTGTTTGCGCTTGCGGGCTTGAATGCTGGTCTTCTCATCGGCGCTCAGGACATAGTCGCGTGGACCCAAGGCGGCACCCTGCCAACGCCGTTGAAAGAGGTCCAAGATGCGTCCCGCCTTGGCGGCAAAATCAGGGTCGCGCGGGAAGCTCCAACTGCGGTGGCACCACGGCAGCAAAGCGTCCTCGCTGAGCCAGCGCCACAGCGTCGTGCCGCTGATCTCGGCGACCAGCCCTCGAGCCATCACTTCACGGCGCAACTCGCTGCAGGTCCATCGTGCGAGCGGCAGGCCGCGACGAGACGGCAACTCACAGGCCAGCGCCTTCACCTCGACCACGACGCTGGGGGGAAAAGCGCGCCGGTCGCCCGCCGCGCGGTTGCTCATCGAGACCGGTCAGTCGCTGGGCATGAAATCGCTGACGCCATTTGCTCACGATTTGGCGGGGTGTGTCCAGGCGCGCGGCGATTGCGTCGTTGCCTAACCCTTGGCTCGCGAGGAGGACGATTTTAGCCCGGATCACAAGGCTGAGTTCGAGGAGCATGAGGACGCCTATGCCGACCACATGCAGGACGAATGGGAGAAGCGTCACCGCTTCGAACGCGACGCTGATCGCAGTGTCTCCGAACTGTTCTCGTCCCTGCGCGGGGACCGGGACTGAGGCGGCCTGCCCACCGTCTGGCCTGCAGGACGGAGCAAGATTGCCTTGATGATGACGAAGGGCACGGGGCTGTCCCCGGAGGGCGCAAGAGAACGCCCGCTGGCGGGTTCAGACGAGCGGTCGCCGTATAACCGAGATGGGTCGCG
Source organism: Rhodospirillales bacterium (assembly GCA_027315365.1). Lineage (GTDB taxonomy): Bacteria > Pseudomonadota > Alphaproteobacteria > ATCC43930 > CGMCC-115725 > DAHUYF01. Next base: position 36,995 of record DAHUYF010000157.1, read on the forward strand.
AGCCGCCATGCAAACGGATAAGAGGCCGGGCGCCGCGACCGCCTCGCTTTTTCGCCCCGCCGCCCCCTATAGTGCGCCCTCCCGTCGAGCCTCTTGCCGGTTTCCATGTCACGCATCGCCTATGTCAACGGCCGCTATCTCCCGCACCGCCATGCCAGCGTGCATATCGAGGATCGCAGCATCCAGTTCGCCGACGCCGTCTATGAGGTGATCGCCGCGCGCGGCGGCCGCCTCGTCGACGCGGACATGCACCTCGCGCGGCTGCATCGCTCGCTCGCCGCGCTCGAGATCGCGGCGCCGATGAGCGATGCCGCGCTGGGCACCGTGATGCGCGAGGTGATCCGGCGCAACGGCGTCGTCGAGGGATTCCTCTACCTCCAGGTTTCCCGCGGCGCGGCGCCGCGCGACTTCGCCTTCCCCAGGCACGCCAAGCCCGGCCTGGTGATGACGGCGCGCCGCCATCGCGGGCCGGCCGCCCGGCTGATCGAGGAGGGGGTCGGCGTGATCACGCTGCCCGACATCCGCTGGGCGCGGCCCGACATCAAGAGCGTGTCGCTGCTGCCCAACGCGCTCGGCAAGCAGCAGGCGAAGGCGGCCGGCGCCTTCGAGGCCTGGCAGGTCGACCGCGACGGCAACGTCACCGAAGGCACCTCGAGCAACGCCTGGATCGTGACCTCGGAGGGCGACTTGGTGACGCGCCAGGCCGATGCCGGCATCCTCAACGGCGTCACCCGGCTGGGCGTGATCGGCCTGCTGCGGCGCGAGGGGCTGCGGCTGGTCGAGCGGCCCTTCAGCGTCGCCGAGGCCAAGGCGGCGCGCGAGGCCTTCCTCACCAGCACGACCAACTTCGTGCTGCCGGTGGTGTCGATCGACGGCACGCCGGTCGGCAACGGCCATCCCGGCTCGATCACCCGCCGCCTGCGGCAGGCCTATGAGGCCTATGTCGCGGCGCAGGCGGGTGCACCGTGACCGCGGCGGTGGCGCGCCCGCGCGCCCTGCTGTTCGACTGGGACAACACGCTGGTCGACAGCTGGGAGACCATCCATGAGGCGCTGTCGCAGACCTTCGCCGCCATGGGCCGCGAGCCCTGGAGCTTGCAGGAGACCAAGCTGCGCGTCGCCAAGAGCCTGCGCGACAGCTTCCCGCCGCTTTTCGGCGAGCGCTGGGAGGAGGCGCGCCGGCGCTATCTCGACGCCTTCACCGCCATCCATCTGGCGCGGCTGAGGGCGATGGCGGGGGCGGCCGAGATGCTCCAGGAGCTGGCGGGCGGCGGCTTCTACCTCGCTGTGGTCAGCAACAAGACCGGCGCGGTGCTGCGGCGCGAGGCCGAGCATCTCGGCTGGACGGCGCGGTTCAGCCGCCTGGTCGGCGCCGGCGATGCCGCGCTCGACAAGCCCGCCGCGGCGCCGATGCTGCTGGCGCTCGAGGGCAGCGGCATCGCCTGCGACGAGGCCTGGTATGTCGGCGACACCGCCCTCGACATGGAATGCGCGCGCAATGCCGGCTGCCGCGGCGTGCTGCTGGGGGCGCGCGCGCTCGAGGAGGACTCCTTCGCGCGCTTCCCGCCGGACCTGCATTTACCCGGTTGTGCGGCGCTCGCCCGCCATGTCGGGGGGTTGTGATTTCCTTGCCGGCGCCAATTTGGTATGAATCGAGGCGAGCGTATGATGCTTTACCCTCGCCAAAGGGGTATGGCGCACCAGGCTCCGACCGACCTTAACTGAAGAAGGGGAATCCCCATGTCGTCGGAAAAGTCGCAAAATGTTCAGGACGTGTTCCTTAATCATGTCCGGAAAAACAAGACCCCGGTAACAGTATTCCTTGTCAACGGCGTCAAGCTTCAGGGGATCATTACCTGGTTCGACAACTTCTGTGTCCTGTTGCGACGGGATGCTCATTCGCAGCTTGTCTACAAGCACGCGATTTCGACTGTAATGCCGGCGCAGCCGATCCAGCTCTTCGAGCCCGGAAAAGAGGGCGACGAAGTTTGACCGGATGACGGCGGCAGCGCGCGACGGCCACAGTGTCTCGACCGGGCGCTGCCTGGTACTTCATCCGGTCCTGAAGCAGGCGCCGAGCGCGCGCGAGGACGGCGCGCGCTCGCCCGAGGCGCGGCTCGACGAAGCGGCGGGGCTCGCCCGTGCCATCAAGCTCGACATCGTCGCCGCCGAGGTGGCGCGGGTCGCGCGCTGGCGGCCCTCGACGCTCATCGGCAGCGGCGCGGTCGAGGCGTACGGCGCGCTCATTCGCGACGGCGACATCGCCGTCGCCGTGCTCGACGCGACGGTGACGCCGGTGCAGCAGCGCAACCTCGAGCGCGCATGGAAGTGCAAGGTCATCGACCGCACCGGGCTCATCCTCGAGATCTTCGGCGCGCGCGCGCGGACGCGGGAGGGCCAGCTCCAGGTCGAGCTCGCCGCGCTCAGCTATCAGCGCTCGCGGCTGGTGCGCTCCTGGACGCATCTCGAGCGCCAGCGCGGCGGCTTCGGCTTCCTCGGCGGCCCCGGCGAGAGCCAGCTCGAGATCGACCGGCGCCTGATCGGCGAGCGCATCGCCAAGCTGAAGCGCGAGCTCGAGGAGGTGAAGCGCACGCGGGCGCTGCATCGCGGCGCGCGCCGGCGCGTGCCCTATCCGGTGGTGGCGCTGGTGGGCTACACCAACGCCGGCAAATCGACCCTGTTCAACCGGCTGACCCGCGCCGCGGTGCTCGCCGAGGACAAGCTCTTCGCGACGCTCGATCCCACCATGCGCCGGCTGCCGCTGCCCTCGGGCCGCCACGCGATCCTGTCGGACACGGTGGGCTTCGTCTCCGACCTGCCGACGCATCTCGTCGCCGCCTTCCGCGCCACGCTGGAAGAGGTCACCGAGGCCGACCTCATCGTCCATGTCCGCGACGTCCATCATCCCGACAGCGAGGCGCAGCGCGACGACGTCCACGGCGTGCTCGGCGATCTCGGTCTCGGCGAGACGGTGGAGCAGGGGCTGATCGAGGCGCTCAACAAGATCGATCTGCTGGACGAGGAGCGCCGCACCGTGCTCGCCAACCGGGCGCTGCGCAACCGCGACGCGGTGCCGATCTCGGCGGCGACCGGCGAAGGCTGCGACCGTCTCCTCGACCTCCTCGACCGCCGGCTCGAGACCGATCGCCATCTGGTGCATCTCGACGTGCCGGTGAGCGACGGCGCCGCGCTCGCCTGGCTCTATCGCCACGGCGAGGTGGTGAGCCGGCGCGACGACGACAGCGAGGCGCATCTCGACGTCCGCCTCTCCGAGGCCGATCTCGGCCGCTTCAAGAGCCGCCCCGCCGCTTCCTGAGCCGCGCGCTGCAATGGGCGCAACTACCGCGCGGCCGCCATCATCGCGTTGATCTCGGCGTAGGGCACCGCGTCCTGCGCGAAGGCGAAGCTGCCGTGCTCCTTGATCTCGCGCGCGGCGCGCAGGAACTCGCCCAGCGCGGCGCGGGCCAGCAGCGAGCCGACGCTGATGCGCTTGGCGCCGGCGGCGGCAAGCTCGGCCACGGTGAAGAGCCGCATGCCGGCGATGACGTTGACCGGCTTGCCGACCGCGGCGCAGACGGTGCGGATCGCGTCGAGCGACGGCAGGCCCGGCGCGTAAAGCACGTCGGCGCCGGCGCGCTCGAAGGCCTGCAGCCGCCTGATCGTGTCGTCGAGATCGGGCCGCCCATGGAGGAAATTCTCCGCCCGCGCCGTCAAGGTGAAGGGGAAGGGGAGGGCGCGAGCCGCCGCCACCGCGGCGGCGACGCGCTCCACCGCCGGCGAGAAATCATGCAGCGGCCGGCGGGGGTCGCCGGTCGTGTCCTCGATCGAGCAGCCGACCAGCCCGGCCGCGCCGGCGCGGGTGACGGTCTCGGCGACCACATCCGGCGCCTCGCCGAAGCCGTTCTCGAGATCGGCCGAGACCGGCAGGTCGCCGGCGGCGACGATGGCGCGGGCATGCTCCAGCATCTCCTCGCGCGTCGTCGGCCCCGGCCCATCGGCGCGGCCGATCGAGAAGGCGAACCCGGCGCTGGTCGTCGCCAGCGCCTCGAAGCCCAGCATCGCCAGCAGCCGCGCCGAGCCGGCATCCCAGGGGTTGGGGATGACGAAGGCGCCGGGCCGGCGGTGAAGCTCCGCAAAGCGCCGCGCCCTTTCCGCCTGGTCGATGGCCATGTCGATCCTCCACTGCGCGCCGGCGGGCAGGCGCGTCCGTTCGCGTGCCCCCGGCGATGATACTCGTTTCGCGACGGCGCGCATCTGCCCACTCGATCCCGCCGCCAGCAAGCGCTTCGCCGGCTCAGCGGGTGGCGTCGGCAGCCCGCAGGAAAGCGATGCTCTCGCGATGCAGCGCGTGGCGCATCGCCTCCAGATGCATCAGATGCGTGCCGCGGCCGATCTTGATGTCGCGCTTGTCGGGCGAATGGGCGAAGGCGTCGAAGAGCCAGCCTGAGTCATCGTCGGTGGCGAGCCCGTCCCACGCGCCGCGGATGATCGCGAGCGGTGCGCGCACCAGCGCCGGGTCGTAGGGCAGGTCGCCATGCCAGGCGCGCAGGATGTCGGCGAAGGGACCGCTCGGCACCTTGACGCCGGCCGGCGCGCGGCGGCGAGCGTCGGGATCGCTGTCGAGATAGCGCTCGCCCCATTCGTCGAAATCGGCCCGGGCCAGTACCGGCGGCTCATTCGCCGGCACGTCTTCGACAAAGCGCGCCCATTGGTCGGCGAGGGTCACGACGCGCCAGGCCGGCGCCGCCGGCGGTCTCTCGTAGCGCCGCGGCGGCCGCCGCGCGATCGGGCCGAACAGCACCAGCCGGTCGACCGGCGCCGGGTACTGTGTGGCGAAGCGGCAGCCCGCGATCGTTCCCCAGGAATGCGCGATGATGGAGAGTTGTCGCGCACCGTGCCTCTCGAGGATGAACGGCACCACGGAAGCGATCTGCCGCGCGCCGTCTTCGGCGCCGCAGAGCGGCGCATGGGCATCCGGCGGCTCGTCCATTTCCGGGTAGCGGTCCGAGTGGCCGAAGCCATGGAAGTCGAAGCTCCAGACGTGGAAGCCCGCCTCGCAGAGCGCGTCGCGCCAGGAGCGGCCGTCGAAGCGATGTGCGATCGACAAGGCGGACGGAAATGTGGCGCCGTGGACGTAGAGCACAATGCCGGCGCCGCCCGTCGGCCCCGGCGCGCGCGGTGGCAGATAGCGCAGAAAGAGCGACATCCCCGGATGCGGGCCGGGGACCCGGAAATGCTCTTCCCGGGGATCGAGCTTTGCAACCCCCGACCGGGGCGTGAACTCTCGGTTCATCATGCGGCGGCTCCTGTCTCTCGCTGGCGGGGAGCGCCCCGGGTGGCTGTCCCGTGGCTCACGGCGTTCGGCGATAAGATGGGCGCCGCGTTCGATCCTGTCTTCCGCCAATGTTTCGGCGCCGAGCGAAGCATTACGCGGCGGCGCGGCGCTCCCGGAACAAGCGGTCGAGCTGCCCCGCCAGCGCCGGGCTCACGCCGGTCATCGGCAGGCGCAGCTCGGGCGAGGCGAGCCGCGTGCCCCGGCCACGACTCGGGCCCTCAGCGACCTCGGCCCTGGCTCGAGCGGGGCGGTAGAAGGGAGGAGGGCTCGGCGTGGCACCTCAGCCAAGGTCCGTCTGCCTGACGCGATTTTTTCGTCGTCTCAGAGGCTTCATGCTGTCGCGTGACGCGATATGTTGATTTGCTGGCCCGACAGACCTCAACGCCTTGCGTCGAGCCTGCGGTTACGGTCTAATTCTCTCGGCATAGAAGACGAGGGGAGCGGATGGCCTCCGATCGAGCGGCTGCCGGTGCCGCAGAGCAGATTTCGTTGCCGGGGCTGGAGACTGCCGAGCCCGAGCTGCCGCCGCTACTGGACGAGGGCAAGCGGGTGGTTCACGTGCGCCGCCTGCGCGATGCCCTGGAGCAGCGCGCGCCGGCGACCCCGGCGATCGCCGAGGAGGCGCTGCGCATCTGCCCCGGCGATCCCGAGTTGTTGCTGCTCGCGGCGCTCGCGGCGCTCGTGGCGACGCTTCCCGTCCGCGCCCTGGGCTACGTCAAGCGCTTCCATAAGCGTTTCGAGCCGGTCAAGGCGACCACCCTGCTGACCGCCATCGCGCTCGAGCAGCAGGGGAAGCCCGCGCAGGCCTGGACGCTGCTGCGGCGCGACGACTTGACAGTGCCGTGGCAGGCGATGGCCTGCTTCGTCGGAGCGCCGGAGCTGAGCGAATGGCTGCGCGGCTGGCACGGGCGTCTCGAGCGCGAGCAGCGGCGGCCGCGCAAAGTCGCGGCACGGCCAAGGACGGCGCCCAGACGCGTGCCGCCGAGCCGCTCGCCGCCGCCGCCGCCCGCCCCGCCGGTCGCGGCGTTGCCGCAGTTGACGCGGATCGAGACCGGCTTCGACGTGACGTACGAATTCGTCAACCCCGGCGCGCTGCTGACGGAGGGCGCCACCGGCGCGGCGGAATGGTTCCGGTTGCGCGCCGAGCTCTGTCAGTTCGGGCTGCTCCAGGGCTTCGACGAGCTGCTGTGCGTGGCGGGGCTGCGCGGCGTGGACCCGCATTGGTATCAGATCGAGACGGTGCGCAAGGTGCTGAAGCAGTTCCGCGGCCGCGTGCTGCTCGCCGACGAGGTCGGCCTCGGCAAGACGATCGAAGCCGGCATGGTGCTCAAGGAATATGCCTTGCGCGGAATGGCGGAACGGATTCTGATCCTGACTCCGGCGGCGCTGGTCGGCCAATGGCGCGAGGAGATGACCGGCAAGTTCGGTATCGACTGCGCCACGAGCCACGACGCGCTGCTGCGCGAGGATCCCGCCGCCTTTTGGGCGCAGCCGCGCATCATCGCCTCGATCGCCGTTGCCAGGCGCAAGGAGCATGCGGAGCTGCTGGCCGGCACGGCTTATGACGTCGTAGTGGTCGACGAGGCGCATCACATACGCGATCCCGCGAGCGCCGGCTACCGGCTGATCGATCGCTTGCAGAAGCGTTTCCTGCTGCTGCTGTCGGCGACGCCGGTGCAGAACGGCCTGCTCGAGCTCTATCATCTGCTGACCCTGCTCCAGCCCGGCATCTTCAAGACGCAGAAGGAGTTCAAAGCCGCCTACGTCACGCCCGGCAAGCCGCGCGAACCGGCGAATGCCGACCGGCTGCGCAACCTCATGCGCGGCGTCATGGTGCGCAACACGCGCGCTCTGGCGGGCCTGCGGCTTCCGCCGCGTCATGCCTCGACGCTGCGCGCCCAGCCGAGCGAAGCCGAGGCGCGTTGCTATCGCGATCTGACCGCGTTGGCGCGCGAGCTGGGCGCCGACGGACGGCAAAGACTCTCTCTCCAGCATCTGCTCACCGCCGCCGGGTCCTCGCCGGCCGCTGCCGCCGCGGCGATCGCCCGATTTGCACCCCGCCGCGCGCAGGACGCGCGTTGGCAGGGCCTGCAGGCGAGCTATGCGGCGATCGGCGCCGGCGCCAAGGAGGCCGCGCTCTCGACGTTGCTGTCGCGGAATCCGGCGGAGAAGAAGATCGTCTTCGTGCATCATCGCGACAGCCTCGCGCATCTGGCCGAGCTGCTGCGCCATGGCGGGGTCGCGCTCGCCACGTTCCACGGCGGCATGAGCGGCCCGGAAAAGGATGCCGCCATCGACGCCTTTCGCGACGATGTGCCGGTGCTGCTTTGCAGCGAGTCCGGCGGCGAGGGGCGCAACCTGCAATTTTGCAACACCCTCATCAACTTCGACATACCTTGGAACCCCATGGCCATCGAGCAGCGCATCGGCCGGATCGATCGCATCGGCCAGACCCGCGAAGTCTTCGTTTTCAACCTGGTGACGAGCGGGACGATCGAGGATCAGGTGCTGCGCATCCTCGACGAAAAGATCAACATGTTCGAACTGGTCGTCGGCGAGGTCGGCGCCATTCTCGGGGAGATCGACGAGGAGCAGGATTTTCCCACGCTGGTGCTCGATGCGTGGCTCGGCAGCACGGCCGACGCGCCACAGCTCGCCTTCGCGGCGCTGGAGGACCGGCTGACGACGGCGCGCCAGCACTACGAGGATGTGAAGCAGCTCGACGATGCGCTGTTCGGCGACGGGCTGGAAGCGGTCTGAGATGAACCGCCTCCAGGCCTTCGCCGCCGATCTGCTCCAGCGTGAGGGGGCGCTCGTCGAGCCGATCGAGCCGGAGGGATTGGAAGTGCTCGCGCCGCCGGCGCTTCAGCGAGCCATCGAGATCCCCGAGCTTTGCCGCCTCGGCTTTGGCAGCACGCTGCCGCCGGCAGCGCGGCGGGTCGGTATCGAGGCCGATTGGCTCGCGCGTTTCGCTCGCATGATCGGCGAGCGCGGGAAATGGACGCGGCGGGTGCTGCGCCCGAGCAATCCGCCGCTGGCTGGCGTGGAGCGCCTGCTGGAGCACGAGCTTGCGCTGCCCAACGCGATATACCGGCTGCGCGGCATCGGCGCGGCGTGGACGCGCTACCTGATCTTCGACTTTCGCTTCACCGCGCTCTCGGACGAGAAGCGCGAAGGGCTGCTGAGGTTCGGAGTCAATCTGGCCACGGGCTCGATGCTCGACGGCGCGCTGGAGCGGCTGCTGCAGCGTCTCGACACGGAGGAGGAGGCGAGCGCGCCGGACGATGCCGATCTTCCGCCGGTGTGGGATCGAGCGCGGATTCTCGGTGTCGTGGACCGGGCCTTGCGCTGGCGGCTCCAGCGCCAGATTGCGCCCTTTGCGGCGAGCCTCCAGCGACGGTCGGCGCGCGATCAGGCGCGGCTTTACGACTATCACAACCGGCTGCTCCAGGACGCTGCCCGCCGCCTGGCGGCGCTGCCCGAAGGCGACGGAAGACGCGAGCGGGAACGGCAGCGGAGCGTGGCGATAGAGCGCGAATACCGCGCCCGGCTCGACGATCTCGCGCGCAAATATGCGCTCAAGATCACGGCGGAGTGGGCGCAGACGCTCGAGCTGGTCATGCCGGTGCAACGGCTCGACATGCTGATCCGGCGGCGTAAGGGCGAGCGGCTGGTGCAGTTGGATTGGAACCCGCTGGCGCGCCGGTTGGAGGCCTTGCCCTGCGCGTTCGGCCATGCCGGCGACGGCACCCGCTTGGTGTGCGACGATGCGCTGCATGTCGTCAGCCCGGCCGGCCTTGCCGGCTGCGGCGGCTGCGGCAGGCCCTATTGCCGCGTTTGCCATCCCGGGCGCTGCCCGAAATGCGGCCGCCCCGACGCCGCGCCAACCATGAGCGCCGACCAGGATTGCCACCCGGCAAATCCCGGCTAGCATAACGCCGCAAATCCGACAGGAGGCGAGGATGAAGCTGGCGTTTCTGGGCCTGGGCGTCATGGGCTATCCGATGGCGGGCCATCTCGCCAAAGCCGGCCATCAGGTGACGGTCTACAACCGCACCGCCGCCAAATCGGCCGCCTGGGCGAAGGAGCATGGCGGCCAGCACCGCGCGACGCCGGCGGAAGCCGCGTCGGGCGCCGAGATCGTCTTCACCTGCGTCGGCAATGACGACGACGTGCGCCAGGTCGTCGCCGGAAAGGACGGCGCCTTTGCCGGCATGGCGCGGGGCGCCATTCTCGCCGATCACACCACCGCCTCGGCCGAGGTGGCGCGCGAGATGGCGGCGCTGGCGACGCAGAAGGGCCTCGCCTTCCTCGACGCGCCGGTCTCGGGCGGCGAGGCGGGAGCGGTCAACGGCAAGCTCACCATCATGGTCGGTGGCGAGCCGGCCGCGTTCGAGACGGCGCGGCCGGCGATGGCACATTACGGCCGGGCGGTGACGCTGATGGGCCCGGCCGGCAACGGCCAGCTCACCAAGATGGTCAACCAGATCTGTATCGCCGGGCTGGTCCAGGCGCTGTCCGAAGGGCTCAATTTCGCCGTCCGCGCCGGGCTCGATCCCAAGCTCGTGGTCGAGACCATCTCCAAGGGCGCGGCGCAATCGTGGCAGATGGAAAACCGCGCCCACACCATGGTCGAGGGCAAATTCGATTTCGGCTTTGCCGTCGATTGGATGCGCAAGGATCTCGCGATCTGCCTCGCCGAGGCCCGGCGCAACCGCGCGGCGCTGCCGGTGACCGCGCTGGTCGATCAATTCTACCAGCGGGTCCAGGAGCGCGGCGGCAAGCGCTGGGACACGTCGAGCCTCATCCATCTGCTGGCGAAACCCTGAGAGGTGCGGTCGCCTCGCCGGCCGGGCTTCTATCGGCGCTCTCGTCTCGTCCTGTCGCGCCGTGCGTGGCGGCGGCGGCTCGTCTTCTGGTGCGGCGGGCTCGCCATCGGCGTGACCGCCGTGGGCATGGCGATCGCCGCCGATTACGTGCAGGCCTGGTTCCGCCGCGCGCTGGGCTATTCGCCCTATCTGGCGCTGGCGATCACGCCGGCCGGGCTGGCGCTGTCGGTGGCGCTCACCCGCCGCTTCTTTCCGGGCTCGCAGGGCAGCGGCATTCCCCAGGCGATCGCCGCGCGCCAGTTCAGCGACCCCGAGGCACGCACCCGGTTGCTGTCGCTGCGCCTGGCCGCCGGCAAGATCCTGCTCACCCTGCTCGGCCTGCTCACCGGCGCCTCGGCCGGGCGCGAAGGCCCGACCGTGCAGGTCGGCGCCTCGGTGATGCATGCGGTGGGGCGCGTCTGGAGCGGCAAGTATCAGGGGCTGATCCTCGCCGGCAGCGCGGCGGGCGTCGCCGCCGCCTTCAACACCCCCTTGGCCGGGATCGTCTTCGCCATCGAGGAGATGAGCCGCAGTTTCGAGCAGCGCACCAGCGGCCTGGTGCTCACCACCGTCATCATCGCCGGCATCGCCTCGCTGGCGCTGCTCGGCAACTACACTTATTTCGGCCACACCGCCGCGACGCTGGCGCAGCTGCGGGATTGGGCGGCGGTGCCGCTCTGCGGCGTCGCCGGCGGGCTGCTCGGGGCGGTCTTCAGCCGGCTCGTGGTCGCTTTCGCTCGCGGGCTGCCGGGTCCGGCAGGCGCGGCGATCCGCCGTCATCCCGTGATCTTCGCCGCGCTGTGCGGCGTGCTGGTTGCTGGCATCGGCCTGCTGTCCGGCGGCATCACCTATGGCACCGGCTATGTCGAGGCGCGACGGCTGGTCGAGGGCGGCGCGCTGTCGCGGAGCTTCGGCATCCTCAAATTCCTGGCGACGCTGCTGTCGACGGTGAGCGGCATTCCCGGCGGCATTTTCTCGCCCTCGCTGGCGGTGGGGGCCGGGGTGGGCGCCGATGTCGCGAGCCTGTTGCCGGGCGCGCCGGTCGGCGCGGTGATCCTGCTCGGCATGGTGGGATATTTCGCCGGAGTGGTGCAGGCGCCGATCACCGCCTTCGTCATCGTGATGGAACTCACCGACAGCCAGGGCATGGCGGTGCCGCTGATGCTGACCGCACTGATCGGCTACGGCACGGCGCGGTTCGTCGGTGCGCCGCCGATCTATCACGCGCTCGCGGAGAGCTTCGTGCCGCAGGCAGATCGGACCGCGGCGGGGATCGCCGGCCCGTCAGCCGCCTATGACCGGGGAGAGCGCCCGATTGCCGAACCCAGGTGAGTCATGTCGAAGCATCCTGACCGCGTTCCGCCGGCTCCAGGCGAACGTCCGACGCGGTGGCTCTCCTGGCTGACGCTGCTGGCCGGCGCCGCGATGTGTGCGGTCGCCGTCTTGCTGTCCTGAACGTTCTCGTCCGCTTCGGTCCGGCGGCTTGCGGGGTGCGGCGCGCGGCCCACGACCGGGCCCCGCGGCGGCTGCCGCTGCTTGTAATATTATCTTTCAAAATCAATATATTGTATTGCGTTTTGGACTCGGCGAAGAGGGGGCCGCGATGCGGCGGGCGCGGTGTTTCAAAATGACAAAGGTTTAACTTGGATCGACCGGCCCTCTGCGCCGTAATGGGCCTCAGCGGCTCAGCCGCAACGCCCGCTCAACCCCCTTGGCGGGCGAAGACCCCTGGGTTAGCCCCGCCTGCATTTCTTTTCCTCCAAAGCTGCAGGCGGGGCGCCTCATGCCTTCCCGGTTCCGAGCGATCGAACAGGCTCCGCGGCGCGGGAGCATAGCTGCCCCGCGCCTGACCGCCGCGGCGTTGCGGCGTCCTGGCGGCGGGCGATAGAGTGCTGCGCCGAGCCAAGGATGGATCAGACATGTCGAGCCCGCTTTTCACCCCGATCGCGCTGCGCCAGCTCACGCTGCCCAACCGGATCGTCATCTCGCCGATGTGCCAGTACAGCGCCGAGGACGGCAACGCCACCGACTGGCATATGCTGCATCTGGGCTCGCTCGCGGTCGGCGGCGCCGGCCTGCTGATGATCGAGGCCACGGCGGTCGAGGCGGCGGGCCGCATCACCCATGGCTGCCTCGGCCTCTACAGCGATGCCAACGAGGCTGCGCTGGCGCGGGTGGTGGCAGCCTGTCGCCGCTACGGCAACGCGCCGCTCGGCATCCAGCTCGCCCATGCCGGACGCAAGGGCTCGGCGATGGCGCCGTGGCTGGGCATCCGCGCGCTGGAGCCGGCCGACGGCGCCTGGCAGACCGTGGCGCCCTCGGCGCTGGCGCTGGACGAGCGCTGGCCGACCCCGGCGGCGCTCGATGCCGCGGCGATCGACCGGCTGGTGGAGAGCTTCGTCGCGGCGACGCGGCGCGCCGCGCGGATCGGACTCGACCTGGTCGAGCTGCATTGCGCCCATGGCTACCTGCTGCACCAATTTCTCTCGCCGATCGCCAACCATCGCCGCGACGCCTATGGCGGCAGTCTCGACAATCGCATGCGTTTGCCGCTGCGCATCGCCGCGGCGGTGCGCGCCGCCTGGCCCGAGGGCAAGCCGATGGGGGCACGCATCTCGGGCAGCGACTGGCTTGAGAACGGCTTCGACGTCGAGGAGGCGGTGGTGTTCGCCCGTGCGCTGAAGGCGGCCGGCTGCGACTACGTCTGCGTTTCCAGCGGCGGCATCGTCCTCAAGGCGCCGATCGTGGTCCGCCCGGGCTACCAGCTGCCCTTCGCCGAGCGCGTGCGGCGCGAGGTCGGCATCGTCACCCGTGGCGTGGGCCTGATCGCCGAGCCGCGCCAGGCCGAGGCGGCCATTGCCACCGGCCAAGCCGATATGGTGGCGCTGGCGCGCGCCTTTCTCGATGATCCGCGCTGGGTCTGGCACGCCGCGGAGGTGCTCGGCGCCAAGCCCGCCATGCCGCCGCAATACGAGCGCAGCCGTGCCGATCTCTGGCCCGGCGCGCGGCTCGCCCGACCCGGACGCGAAGCGGCGGAATAGGCGGAACTCGAGAAAAAACCGCCGCCGCAGGGCTTGCGGCGGCGGTCGATCGGTCGTCGCGTCCTAGAAGCTCGAGGAACCGCCCGAGCCGGATCCGCCCCAGCTGGGGCCGGGCGGCTTCGGCGGCGTCGGCGCGCTGTCCGCCGGCTTCGGTGCGGCATGCGAGCTGCCATGGGTCATCGGCGAGGACGTCGGCGGTGCCGGCGGCTTGGGCGATGGCGGCGGCGCTGCCGGCCGCGGCGGCGGTGCGGCGACGGCGGGCCGCGGCGGCGCCGGGCTGTGCG
>DAHUYF010000135.1 GCA_027315365.1 Rhodospirillales bacterium
CCGTTCAGCGAGATCGACTCGACATAGACATTCCGGTCATGCCCGTCCGGGTTGGTGCCGTTGCTCCACCACGTCGTGCCGTCCCAGGCATCGTTGACGAACTTGACCTGCACCTGATGCGCCACGGTCGGATCGAAATTACCGGCGATCGTGATGGTCTGCACCTGCCCTGAAGAATGATCGGCGGTGACGGTATAGGTGCCACCAACCTGCTGGCCGTCAACGAACACCTCGATCTGCGGATCGCCATTGTACTGGTCGCCCGATACCTGCAGCGTCAGCGAATTTCCGCCGCTCGTGGTGGCGCCGCTCGTGGTGGTGGTGCCGGTACCAGTCGTCGCCGGCGGGTCGGTCACCACGATGGTCTGCGCTGCCGATGTCAGCGTGTGGTGATCGATCTTCTCGGTTGCCGTCACGCTAAGCGTGTTCACGGGGTGAGCCGTCCCCGTATAGCTCGACGCCAGCGACAGCCCGCTGTTCACCTCCGCAGCGCTCAGGGTGATCGACCCGTCCGTGCCGGGCGCAAATGTCTTGTGGTCGAGGCCGTCGGTTACCGATTCGTAATTCGTAAGCCCGCTTATCGTCACCGAAGTGTGGCCGTTGGCGGGCGAAACATTGATCGGTAGGGAGACCGACCCGCCCGCATTCACGGTCAAAGCGCTGTTCGCAATCGTGAGCGTCGGCGATACTCCCGCCCCTGAGCTTGTCGCGCCGGCTGTGGTGTTGGACGCGATGCTACTCTTCGGGCTGTGCGCTGACGAAGAGCTGCTGCTCACGAGATCGCTCTGGTGCCAGAGAGCCTTGATAACGGAAGCGACGGACTCGGTCTGCGCCGAGTGATTTGTCGGTTGGGACCCGCTTTCCATATGGGGGTAGATCGCAGTGTCGAAGTGATGGGTGAGGGAATGCTCAAACATCCAATCCGAATGCGAAACGTGTGTCATATCGTAAAGTCCTTTAGCTGAAGGTGTGTGTCCAACCGGGCAGCCAAGAAACTCGGCTGCGGCTATGATCGGCTACAAATCCCTACATGAGATCAATATTCCCAACTGAGGTTAGACCATAGGTTGGGTCGAGCGTGGTTAAAGTTTGGTTACCCGAAGACGGATCGCCGGGAAAGAAGGGCATCAATTCACGGAAAATCGCCGTGACTATTATGAGGCCTTCGCGCGTCTCGCTCTCAAGAAGCCGGAAACCGCATGTGTCTATTTCATGTCTTTGATTTACGATTGCTTGAATACGTCGATCCAAGCTTTCTGGCGATTGCCCATGGCACGCCTACCGGCTACGGCCGTCCACCGACAAGTGGCCATGCATTCGCTCAATCGAACGCCGTCGCAAGACCGGAAGATGTTTCGGGCGGCGCTCGCCGAGGGTGATGATCACGTAAGCCTCAGCCGACGTCGGCCGGTCGCGCATTCTTTATGGAGGACCGCGCCCTTGTGGCGCGCGTCACGCCACCGACCACGGCGTCGATCGCGCGCGCCCGCCTCTCTCGGCTTAACAATAGCCAGTATGCCGCCGCCGCCGCCGGGAGGGCCCAGACGACCCCGAGCGCCACCAAACCGAACCAGCCTCGCGGCTCGACCAGGCGATAGATCAGATAACCGGCGGCCGCGCTGCCCGAAAAAGAAGCCAGCGTCCTCCCAAAATTTCTCAGCAGACCGGTCCCCGCTTTGCGATCAAGCAGCCCATCGACAAGCAGCGACAGGTAGATGGCAGTACCGATGATTTCGCCGACCCCGAGCCCGGTCGCGACACCGCGCGCACCGAACCAGGGGGCAAGCAGCACGGCCAGCGCCATGGCTAGGGCTGTCGTACAGAGAAGTGCCCGGGTGAGAGGCCTGGGATGGCCGCCGTACCACAGAAACGCAAAAGCGACCTGCGCCGGTGCGCAGATCGCCGTCGTTCCCAAGAGAAGCAGCATCAGGGTCGACTCATAGGCGATATTGCCTCGCGTCCACAGCATCATGACCAGCGGCGCCGCCACCACGGTGAACCCGCTCAGCATTCCCACGATGATGGCCAAGACGCGGCTTGTGCTGGCATAGAGCTGCGACAGACGCGCGTGATCGCCGCGGGCCAGCAGGCCGGCGAGTTCGACACCCGCGGGATGGGCAAACTGATAGGGCAGTTGGCGCGCGGCACCGGCAATGCTGCGTGATGCCGTGAAGAGCGCGAGGGCGCCTTCCGGCGCCCCGCTATGAGCGAGAATCAAGGCCGGCCCGTTCATCATGATCGTCGTCGAAACCGGCGAGGCGAGGTATCCAACGGCCTGCCCGACGCGGCGCGACAGCTCATGAACCGATGGCCAGATCGGCTTCCATGCCATGTCCGGATAGCGCCGGCATAAATCGGCGCCGATTACCGACATCATGGCGGCGGTGACGATAACGCAGCCCATTGCCGCGGCCGCAGGACCGGCGCCGAAGAACACCGGGATTGCAATGCCGCTGGCCTGCAGCGCGACCAGAGCGCTCGAAAAATGATAGCTGCGGCTCAAATCGCCACGAGCACGGTAGGCGGCCAGTCCCAGGTTGATCAATATCGACAACACATTGTCCAGTGACAGAAGCACCGCCGTCGTGGCGAGTTCCGTCTGGGGCAGCTGCCGGACAGGAATCAGGGACGTCCAGCCCGGCTTCGCCCAGCACAGACCCAGGAGAGAAATCAATGCTGCCGACAACGTCGCGAATACTCCCAGGGCGAGCGCCCATTCGCGCGAAAAGCGCTCCCGTTCTCCTCTCGACCAGGCATCGATCAGCTTCACGGTGGTGAGCTGGACGAAACCCAGATCGGCAAGCATAAGAAAGGCCGTGACCGAATTCAGCAGTATCCAGTCTTCATAAACCGCTACGCCCCACGCGCCGAGGCAAACCGGCACGAGGAGAAAAAGCTGCAGGATCCGGGCGACCTGGTTTATCCCCTGCGCGCTTGCAGCGCGGACGATACGGCGGGTGATGCCGCCGTTCGAGATTTGCTTGTTGCCAGACACCGCCGCTCCTCACAGGACGAGGCGTGTACTCGACCGCAGGAGACGAGCGCGGTCGAAAGGACGGGAACGAGCGCAACCAAACGCGGCTTTCCAAAGCGCCTCGGAAAACTCGCGGTTAAACGGCCGCCTGCCGATAAGGGTTCCCGGCGGCCCGTCCGCCGCGGATTGGACGGCCATCGCCACCGACGCTCCAGTCCCGGCACCGTTCAACCACCGGCGCAACAGAGAAGCGAGACGCAGCGGAAATCCGTTAGCTGAGTTACCGAGCCACCCATGCCTCAGGGGGAGAGCTTCGCCCTGGAAACCATGCCCCGCCCGCGTCCGGGCCTGCCCAAGGAACGATTCTCGGTGGAATTCGTTCGACCGCTGCGAGCGGCTGGCGCGCGCTCAACCAGCACAGGCGAAGGAGCGACGGATGAAATCGGCGTTGGTATTGGGCGGGGGTGGATTCATCGGTTCGCATCTGGTGAAGCGGCTCAAGAGCGAGGGCTTCTGGGTGCGCGCGGTCGACCTCAAATACCCCGAATTCGCCGAGACGGCGGCCGACGACTTCATCGTCGCCGATCTGCGCGACGCGCAGGAATGCCGCGACGCCATCGACCGGCCCTTCACCGAGATCTATCAGCTCGCCGCCGATATGGGC
>DAHUYF010000147.1 GCA_027315365.1 Rhodospirillales bacterium
GCGCTGCCGAGGCCGCCGATGAGCGTGTGCTCCTCCAGCGTGAGCACCAGCCGCGCATTCCGCGCATGACGGTGGAGCGCCTCGACATCGAGCGGCTTCACCGTGTGGACGTGCAGCACCGTCGCTTCGATGCCGTCCGCCGCCAGCGTCTCGGCCGCCTCCAGCGCCCGGGTCGTCATCACCCCGGTCGACACCATGAGGACGCCGTCCGTCGCCGTCGCCGCTTCGCGCATCGCGATCGCCTTGCCGATGCGGAAGCCGTTCTCCTCGCGGCTGACGACGGGATCGAAGCCCTTGGCGAGCCGGATATAGATCGGCCCCGGCCAGTCGAGCGTCTGGACCATGAAGCGGCGCATCTCGTCGGCGTCGCAGACGGCGACCACCGTCATGTTCGGCAGCGCCCGCATGATCGCCATGTCCTCGATGGCGAGATGCGTCGGCCCCAGCGGCGCATAGACCAGCCCGCCGCCATTGCCGATGAGCCGCACCGGCAGGTTATGCAGGCAGAGATCGACCGCGACCTGTTCGTAGCAGCGCCGCGTGATGAAGGTGGCGATGGTGTGGACGAAGGGGATGAAGCCTTCCATGGCGAGCCCCGCCGCCATGCCGACGACGTGCTGCTCGCTCACCCCTTCCATGAAGGCGCGGCCGGGCATCTCCGCCTGCATCCGCTGCGTCAGATCGGGGCTCAGATCGGAGCCGATATAGGCGACGCGCGGGTCGCGCCTGGCGAGATCGAAGACCATGTCGATGCAGGCGGGTCTCACGGCGCCGCCTCGATGGCGGCATACATGCGCGCGACCAGATCCTTCTTGATGCTCGATTTGTGGTGCCAGTTGGCGTCGTTCTCGGCAAAGGGAAGTCCCTTGCCCTTGACCGTGTGGCAGATGACCGCGCTCGGCCGGTCGGAGGCGACCGGCAGGCCGCCGAGCGCCCGCCGCAGCGCCACGAGATCGTGGCCGTCGACCTCGGCGACGCCGAAGCCGAAGGCGCGCCATTTGTCGGCCAGCGGCTCGAGGTCGAGGATCTCGGCGGTCGGGCCGGCCGACTGCACCTTGTTGTAGTCGATGATAGCGGTGAGGTTCGACAGCCGGTGCTTGTGCGCCGACATCGCGGCTTCCCAGTTCGAGCCCTCGTTGATCTCGCCGTCGCCGAGCACGACGAAGACCCGGCTGTCGCCGCGCTTCATCCGCAGGCCCAACGCGACGCCGACGCCGATCGGCAGCCCGTGGCCCAGGGCGCCGGTCGAGGCCTCGACGCCCGGGATCTTGCCGCGCTCGGGATGGCCGCCGAGGATGGAATCCCGGCGGCAGAAACCGTCGAGCTCCTCGATCGGGAAAAACCCCTTCTCGGCGAGGAGCGCGTAGAGCGCGAGGCAGCCATGGCCCTTGCTCAGGATGCAGCGGTCGCGCTCGGCCCAGTCCGGCTCGGAAGCGCGGTAGCTCAGGACGTCGTCGAACAGCACGCGGAAGATCTCGACCAGCGACAGGGACGAGCCGATATGCCCCCGGCCGCCGCCGTCGAGCGCGCGGATGATCAGCCGCCGCAGATGCAGCGAGCGTTCGTCGAGCGGCGGGCTGCGCATGGCCTCAAGCTTTTTCATCCTGATCCTCGTAGGGAAACCGCCGGAGGCTCGCCCGGGCGATCTCCAGCAGCGCCGTCGCCTTGGCGAGCTGGCCGGCGAGCGCCGTGGCGCGATCGGCGACCGCCCCGGCATCGACCCGCCGCGCCCAGCGTTCCGGCAGAAACTCATTCAGCAGTATCAGGCACCAGCGCAGCGCGTAAAGCGGAAAAAGCGCCTGCAACCGTGTCTTGTAGGCGTCATCGGCAGCATAGAGCGCAGCGGCGCCGGACGCGAATACCCGCCGCTGCCGCTCGGTCATTGTCATGCCCGGGTGAAGCAGGAAGTCGGCGGCCGGCTTGACCGGGTCGTCCCAGCCGAAATACTCGAAATCGAGGAAGGCCAAGCTGCCATCGGGCCGCCGGATCGCATTGTGAAAGCCGAAATCCGAGGGGCTGAGGCTGCGCCGCTCGGCCGGCAGATCGGCGGCAAAGGGGAGGCCGGCCGCGGCGTAGCGCCGCTCGGCCTGGCGGCGCGCCTGGGCGAAGATCGGCGCCATCTCCTCGGCCAGCAGCGCCGCCAGCGCCGGATGCTCCGCCGCCGGCGCTTCCAGCCGCTGCCGGCGCCGCTCGATCTGCGCCACCAGCTCGCCCGCCGAAAGGCAGGCCTCCGAGGCCGGCGGCAGGCCGGCGGCGGCCGCGTCGTCCCGCAGCCGGTGCAGCATCGCCAGCAGCTCCAGCGCCGCCGCGATATCGGCCTCGCCCGGCTCGGTGACCGGCGCGCCTTCCAGCCATTCGAAAAGGCCGATCCGCAGCTCGGCATCGGCGCCCAGCACCGCCGGCACGTTCTGCGCGCCGTGCCGCCGCAGCAGCCGCAGCGCCGCAAGCTCCGCCCCCAGCCGGTCGCGCGGGTCGGCGGCGTCCCTCGGATAGAGCTTCAGGGCGTAGCGGCGCTCGCCGTCGAAGACGCGATAGACGCGGCTGTTCGCGCCGCCGCCGACCTGCTCCGCCGCGACGAAGGGCCGCCCGGCCAGCGCTTCGGCGCGCGCGCGAAGAGCCTGTTCCAGCGGCCTACCCGAAGAGCGCATCGCCGATCTCGTCCCAGCCGCGATAGGCGGTGAACGGCCCCGCCGGCAGCGCCGCGCCGTCGCGGCACAGGAGATGACGCGCGACCGCGGCGGGGAAGGCGGGCTCGCGGAACACCTCCTCGAGATCGTCGATGAAATGCGCGCAGTCGACCGCCCGGATGCGTTCGATCTTCTCGCCGCGGGTGGTCTCGAAGAAGAGATGATCCTCGGGCACGCCGCCGCCGCCGAGAATGCCGCGCTCGCTCATCCAGCGCCGCGCGGCGTCGCGCAGATTGATCCGCTCCTCGTCGAAATGCCCGTATTCGGTCTTGTGGCTGATGATGTAGAGCTCGGCGCCGGCGCGCCGAGCGGCGGCCAGGAAGCGCTCGACGCCGTCGACCGGCCGCGCCTCTTGCATGAAGGCGCCGTAGATCCGGCCTTGCAGCCGCATCCAGCGCTCTTCGCCGCCGGCGAGCGCGCGCACCGCCTCCCTGACGGACTGCTTGCCGCCCGAGAAGCTCTCGCCGACGAGCCGCTCGCGCATCGCCGCCAGGCGAAAGACGTCGTCGTAATCGGCGATCGTGTTGTCGAAATCGATCCCGATCCGCATCCCGGACAGGCTCCTGGTACCTACTATCGCAGATCCGTGACTCGCCCCACCTCACCCCAACCCTCTCCGCCCCTCGGGGCGGAGAGGGAGGGACCCGCGCAGCGGGAGGGTGAGGTGGGGAGTCGACGATCTCGCGCTGTTTCAGTCATTTGTGATTCCGGGTACTAGCGTCCGCCGACGACCGAGACCTGCGGCATCGGAACGATGAATGTGCCGCCGCCATCGATATAGGCCTGGTGCTTCTTGATGATCGGTTCCGCGTAGCGCCAGGCGAGGATCAGGATGCAGGCCGGTTTGCGCTCATAGATGAGCTCGGAGCGCAGCACCGGGATGCGGTAGCCCGGACCGGCCAGATGCTGCTGCAGCGGATTGTCGTCGAACACCGCGTCGAGCATCGGGCCGAGGCCGAATTGCCGGATGAGCGTGATGGTGCCGACCGACGCGCCATAGGCGGCGATGCGCTCGCCGCGCTCGACATGCCCGGCCAGAAGCGCCTGGATGCTCGATGTCAGCTCGCCGATCGCCTGCGTCATCGCCTGATAGGGGCCGGGCTTGTCGAGCGCGTCGGCCGTCTCTTCCGCGATCAGCGCCTCGACCGCGCCGGAACGCGGGCGCGGACCGCCGGCATGCTGGACATAGCCGCGGATCGACCCGCCCTTGGTCCAGATCCGCCGGATGTCGAACAGCTCGAGCCCGTGGCGCGCGAAATAGGCGCGCAGCGGCCCGGCCATGAAATAGGAGAGATGCTCGTGATAGACGGTGTCGAGCAGGTTCTTGCGCACCACGTCGGCGCCGTAGGAGGTTTCGAAGACGAAGACGCCGTCGGGAGCGAGCAGGGTCTTCAGCCCGTCGCCGATCTCGTCGAGATCGTCGATATTGGCCAGGGTATTGTTGGCCACCACGATGTCGGCGGCGCCGAACTCCTGCCGGATGCGGCGCGCCAGCGCGGCGTCGAAGAACGCGGCCAGGGTCCTGATGCCGGCGCGCGTCGCCGCATCGGCCGTGGCGCGCGCGGGATCGATGCCCAGCACTGCCATGCCGCGCTCCTTGAAGAAACGCAGCATGGTGCCGTCATTGCTGCCGATCTCGACGACGCGGCCCTCGCGCGGATCGCGCACCAGATCGCAGAGCTCGGCCGCGACGCGTCCGAAATGCTCGGTGAGGCCGAGCGAGATCGAGGTGACGTAGAGGAAGGTGTTGTACTGCACCTCCGGGTCGATGACGCTCATCAGCTGGAGGTGACCGCACTCCTCGCAGCGGTAGAGATCGAGCGGAACGGTCTGCTGCAGGCCCGGTTCGGCGGCGAAATTGCCGGCCAATCCGATGTTCGGCGAGGCGATGGGCAGGGGCTCGAGCGGTACCGCCATCGGCACGTTTCGGCTGCCGCAGATGCGACAGGTCTCGCGCCGGAAGAAATATTGCTTCACGCTTGCTCCTTCATCGATACTGCCGCCGCGGTCTACCGGTCGCGGAGATGGCATCGCCAGATCTCCTCCACGAGCCGCATATCTTCCAGGCTGTCCGCGCCGCTGGCAAGCGGCACGCCGCCGGTCCTGACGTCGCGCACGAAGGCCTCGGCCTGGCGGCGGAAGGACCACGACCACTCGACCGCGGGCTCGATCCGCCCCTCGCCGGCCCGCGCCAGGCTCACCCGCGCCGGCTGGTTGCGCAGCATCGGCGAGGCGAAGCCGAGGGCGAGGCGGCCGCGCTCGAAAACCACCTCGACCCCTTCCCGCCATTCCTCGGTTTTCGTCTCGGCGAGGTCGAGCACGACCGGAAAGGTTCCGCCGTCGAGCAGGATGACGCGGCCGTTGCGGCGGGAAAGATCGGCGGCCCTGACCGCGAAAGGCTGGTCGAACAGGTAGCGCAGCAGGTTCAGGTCGTGGCTGTAGACGTTGAGGAACCAGGCGTAGTCCTCCGCGAGTTCCGGCGGCAGCCAATCCGGAGCGA
Organism: Rhodospirillales bacterium; assembly: GCA_027315365.1. Lineage (GTDB taxonomy): Bacteria > Pseudomonadota > Alphaproteobacteria > ATCC43930 > CGMCC-115725 > DAHUYF01. The sequence continues at coordinate 5,188 of DAHUYF010000147.1, forward strand.
CCGGCCACAGCGCCAGGCCCTCCGGCCGCGCCTCGTCGGTCATGACGTACCCGTCCGTGGCGCAGGCGAACTCGCCGCCATGGCAATAGATCCGGACCAGCACGACCCTGCCGAGCTGGCCGCCGGCGGTCGCCTCGTCCAGGAGGCGCTTGGCCTGCTGCGCGCCGGCATCGTGGCGTTTCATGTAGCCCACGGCATAGCGCAGCCCGCGCGACGCGGCGGCGTCGACCAGGCGCGTCGCCTGGGCAAGGCTGTGAGCCATCGGCTTCTCGGAGAGCACGTGCTTGCCCGCGGCCAGGGCATCGAGCACGACCGGCCCGGTCGCGGCGCGGCGCGTCACCACGACGACGGCGTCTACCGCCTCGTCGCGGAGCAGCTCGTGGTGCGACGCGTAAATCTTCGGCACGCCGAATTTCGCGGCGGCCAGGCGCCCCAGCTCCGGACGCAGTTCGGCCAGCGCCACCACGTCGCACTCCGCGATCTGGACGAAGTTCGACAGGTGCGCGACCTGACCGACTATGCCGGCACCGATCATGCCGATGCCGACCCGCTTGCCTTTAGCTTCAGCCATCCCCCTGCGGGTCCGCCATGAAACGCGGCAGCTTAGCCGCGAAATGCCCACGGGACCATAGTACCGAAATCGGGGTGATGTCGTGCCCTTTGCGCAGGCCGACGCTCTTGAACGCCGGCGGCCGGCCCGGCACACTCGCCGCGCAAGGCCGGCGGAGCGAGGCGCATTTGGGCGGCGGGGATCATCACGCGAGTTCGGTGCTGACCGCCTTCTACGATCTCGGCGTCTCGCCGACCGGTTTCGATTCCGCAGTTTTTTTTGCCCTGGCGGAGCTGGAACGGGCGCGCCGGGGCTGTGCCGCCTTCCGCATCGTCTTCGTGCCCGCTGGCGGCAGCGGCTTCTGGGCGAACGAGACCTACGACACCGGCTACAAGGCCTGGCGTCTGCATCATCTGCTGCTGCCGCTGGCGACGCTGTTCCCGAGCTGCGCGGGGATCACGCTCTGCGCCACGCGCGAGGCGGCGGCGGCGCTCGGCCGCACCGCCGGGAAGAATCTCTTCCCGGAGGGCTACAGCGTGGCGTCGCCGCCGGCCGAAGCCTATCAATGGGCCTATTTTGCCGCCGCGATGACCAATGGCGAGCCCTGGAGCGGATGGCAGCCGCCGGCCGCGGCGGCGGCGTTCGTCGACCAGTGGCTGGTACCGCGCGCCGGCGGCCGCAAGGTCGTGACCATCACGCTGCGCGAAGCGCGCTACCACACCGAGCACAACAGCAATCGGCAGTCCTGGGCGGCCTTCGCGCGCAGCCTCGACCCGGAGAAATACTTTCCCGTCTTCCTGCGCGACACCGAAGCGGTGCTCGACCCCGTGCCGGAGGAGCTGCGCGATTTTGCCGTCTTCGCCGAGCCCTCTTTCAACGTCGCCTTGCGGGCGGCGCTCTATCTCAAGGCGCATCTCAACATGATGACCGCGAGCGGTCCCATGTATCTCGCCTGGCTCCATCCGCACTGCGCCACGTTGGTCTTTCGCCTGTTCGAGCCTTCCGATTACCGCTCTGCGCCGGCCTCGCTCGCCGCGCTGGGCCTGGAGCCGGGGCGCCAGCCGCGCTTTCTCCCCCCCCGCCAGCGCATCGTCTGGACCGGCGACGATCTCGACTCCATCACGGCGGCGTTCGCCGCGATGGAGGGGGCGTCACCGCTGTCGGGCGCGACCGACGACGAAACGCCCTTTGCCGTGGCGCGTCGGCTGCGCCTCTCGGCGCGGCTGGGCGCCGCGCGCCGGATCTACGCTCATCTGCTGAAGGCGGCCGGGGACGAGGTCTCCATCGCGGCGGCAAGGGCCGGGCTTGCGCTGGTTGCGCTCAACGCCGACGGCGCCGGCCGCCTGCGCCGGGCGCCGGCTCTGCTGCGCCTCGAGAGCCCGGATCTGCGCGCGGTGGCGACGTCCGGCCCGCACGATCCGAGCGCGCTGCTGGACCTCGTCGACTGGTGCCTGCGCCTCGACCGCCTCGATCGCGC
>DAHUYF010000149.1 GCA_027315365.1 Rhodospirillales bacterium
GCACCGCCCCCTCACCCGGCCAGCCTGAAATACAGCATCGGCAGCTTCTCCGGCAGGCGCTCCAGCCGGTCGACCTGCAGCACGTTGCGGCGGCCGAAGATGCGGGTGAGGTAGCTGTCGCCGCCGGCGTCGAGGCCGACGCAGAAGACGTCGACGCCGAGATGCGCGAGGCCCGTCACGGCGCGGCGCGCATCCTCGACGAGATAGCGCCGGTCGGCGACGTCGACGTCGGAGGGCTCGCCGTCGCTGATCATCAGCAGCAGCCGGCGATAGGAGATGCGGCCGGCAAGCTCGCGCCCGGCATGGCGCAGCGCCGCACCCATGCGCGTCGAGAAGCGGCCGGCAAGGCCGGCGAGCCGACGCTTCGCCGCGCCGTCATAGGCGCCGGCGAAATCCTTGACCCGGCAGTAACGGACGTCGGCGCGGGTGTCCGAGCAGAAGGCGTGGATGGCGAAGGGATCGCCGAGCCCGGTCATCGCATGCGCGAGCAGCGCCGCCGCCTCGCGCTCCAATTCCAGCACGCTCCTGCCGGCGCCGCGGACGATGTCGTTGGTCGATTGCGAGACGTCGAGCAGCAGCAGCACCGAGAGATCGCGCAGGCGGCGTTCGAGCCGGGCATAGACCTTGGGGTCGGGCGCGCCGTGCAGGCGCCGGTCGATCGCCGCGTCGATGCAGGCGTCGAGATCGAGCCGGTCGCCCTCGGCCTGGCGGCGCAGGCGCAGCGGACGGCTCACCTTGGCGGAGCGGATGAGCGCGGCGATGCGGTGTACGGTCGCGGGATGGCGCTCGAGGATATCGTCGATCGCCGCCGCGCGGCCTTCCGGCGCGGCATACTCGACCAGCGTCGTCCAGTCGGCGCGATCGCGGGCGATGAGGAAATCCCATTCCGGGTAGCGCGCGACCGGGATGCCGATCTCGGCATCAGCCGATGCCGGCGCGGCGCGGCCGGCGGCTTCGTCCGCCCGCTCCTCCGGCGCCTCGCGCTCGCCTCGCGGCGCGTCCTCGCGGCGCTCGATCCGCACGGCTTCGAGCAGGGTTTCCGCCGCATCGCCGGCGGCGCTTTCGCCGAAATCCCACAGCCCCTGATTGTCGTCGCGATAGGGCGGCTCGACGACATGGGTCTTGGCGTTGAACTGCGCGCGCATCTGCCCGAGATCGTTGCCGAGGAGTCCGCCGATCGCGCGGCTGATGCCGGGATCCTCCCAGCGCGCCGCCGCCGCGAAGAACATCTCGCGTCCCTTCGCGACCCAGCCATTGTCGTCCGCGTAGCCGGGATCGATGAGAGCGCGGGCGAGCCGCGCCATCAGGGCCGGCGCGGTGGCCGCCCCGGTGGCCGCCGCGACGTGGAAGGAAAGCCACAGCCGGCGCAGCCCCGGATATTGCCGCATCGCCAGATGCTCGACGCGAGCGTCCTCGATCAGCGAGACCAGCGCCACCTGGACCGGCTTCAAACTGCCGAGCGGGAAGCGCGCGCCGCCGAAGCGCCGATGCGCGCCGAGATGGGCGAGCGCCGCGCGATAGAGATCGGCGGCGCTCCGCCCGGAATAGCCGGGGAAGGAGTCGGGCAGGCGCAGGATGCCGCCGTCGAAACTGCTGCGGCGCGGACGGTCGGCGGCGCCGCCCGAGAACGGGCGCAAGGGCGCATCGAGACGCCACAGCGCCATCGCATAGGCTTTGAGCTGGCGCTCGAGATCGGCGAACCGGACCTCGTCGCCCGGCCGCGGCAGCCCCTCGGGAGGGAGCGGGCGCGTCACGGGCCTCAGGCGCAGGCGGCGATGGCCGCCGTCAGCGCCCCGCGGATGTCCTCGTCATCGGTGATCGGCAGCACCAGCGCCACCTGGCAGGCGGCATCGAGCGCGATGCCCTGCGCCATCAGCCGGCCGGCCTGGATCAGCATGCGCGTCGAGGCGCCCTCGTCGAGGCCGTGGCCCTTCAAGTTGCGCGAGCGCTCGGCGATGGTCACCAGCAGCGCCGCCGCGCCGCGGTCGATGCCGGCCTCGTGCGCGACGATCTCGGCCTCGAGCTCGGCGCGCGGATAGCCGAAATCGATGGCGCCGAAGCGCTGCTTGGTCGATTCCTTGAGATCCTTCAGCACGCTCTGGTAGCCGGGATTGTAGGAGATGACGAGCTGGAAATCGGCATGCGCATGCACCAGCTCGCCCTTTTTCTCCAGCGGCAGGATGCGGCGGTCGTCGGTCAGCGGATGGATCACCACCGTGGTGTCCTGGCGCGCCTCGACGATCTCGTCGAGATAGCAGATCGCGCCATGGCGGACGGCCAGCGTGAGCGGCCCGTCATGCCACACCGTGCCCTGCGCATCGAGCAGGAAGCGGCCGACCAGATCGGAAGCGGTCATGTCCTCGTGGCAGGCCACCGTCACCAGCGGCCGCCCGAGGCGCCAGGCCATGTGCTCGACGAAGCGCGTCTTGCCGCATCCCGTCGGCCCCTTGAGCATCATCGGCATGCGGTTGGCATAGGCGGCCTCGAACAGCGCGACCTCGTCCGCCACCGCGCGGTAGTAGGGCTCCTCGTCGATCAGGTAGTCGCTGAGATCCATCCCGGGCTCTTCTTGTGCGGTCATCGCGGTCCGGCGGCGGCGCCCCGGGACAGGTCGAGGACCTGCCGTAATCCGCCGCTCTCCGCCCCATCGGGGCGGAGAGGCTGGGTGAGGTGGGGCTGGCAATACCGCCGAGAGCGAGAACGGAGATCACGCGGCACGGCTATTCCCATCATCCGATTTTGGCACAACGAGGTGCTTGATAATCTCGACAACGCCCTGGAGACCATTCGCCGCGCGCTCGAAGCGCCGCCACCTCACCCGACCTCTCCGCCCCGAGGGGGCGGAGAGGAGAAGATGTCCAATCGCGAACAACCGCTCAACGATGGCCCGCGGTCTTCTGGTTGGGAATCCCCTCGATCGGACATTCCTCGGTGCCGACCGTGGGGCGGGTGAGGGCCTCGACCATGGTGCGCGTGCCTTCGGGATCGCTGATCCATTTCTGGTAGAAATCATAGGGGCACGCCGCCTCGCCGCGGGCGTCCTCGCGCGAGTTGATCTTGCCGGTGTAGCCGCGATGCACCAGCTTGAACAGGTGGTTCTCCGACTGCATGTTCTTGCGCGCGTCGCGGATCAGCGACTTCGAGAGCTGGGCGTATTGGATGCCGTAATCCTCCTCGCCGCACTCGCCCAGCGTCCGGCCGTCGAAGCCGATGATCGCCGAATGACCGAAATAGGAATAGACGCCGTCGAAGCCGGCGGCGTTGGCGACCGCGACATAGACGTTGTTGGCCCAGGCCATCGCCTTGGCCATGATCACCTGCTGGTCCTTGGCCGGGTACATGTAGCCCTGGCAGCGGACGATGAGCTCGGCGCCCTTCATGGCGCAGTCGCGCCAGATCTCGGGATAATTGCCGTCATCGCAGATGATCAGGCTGACCTTGAGCCCCTTCGGCCCCTCGGAGACGTAGGTGCAGTTGCCGGGATACCAGCCCTCGATCGGCACCCACGGCATGATCTTGCGGTATTTCTGGACGATCTCGCCCTTGTCGTTCATCAGGATGAGGGTGTTGTAGGGCGCCTTCTTGGGATGCTCCTCGTGGCGCTCGCCGGTCAGCGAGAACACGCCCCAGACCTTGGCCTGGCGGCAGGCCTCGGCGAAGATCTCGGTCTCGTCGCCGGGCACGCTGGACGCGGTGGCGTACATCTCCTTCTGGTCGTACATGATCCCGTGCGTGCTGTATTCCGGGAAGATGACCAAGTCCATGCCGGGCAGCCCCACCTTCATGCCGGTGACCATCTTGGCGATGTTGCGCGCGTTCTCCAGCACCTCCTGCTTGGTATGGAGCCGCGGCATCTTGTAGTTCACGACCGCCACGCCGACCGTGTCTTTGCTGCTCGAGATATCGCCGTGTAGCATCGAGACCTCCCATTGCTGACGGCGCCTGCGCCGCCCGGTGAAATCAAACCGCCATATGCCGGTGGACCAATTCGTCCGTGAGCTTGCCGACCTCGCCTTCCGCCGCGACCCTCCCCTTCTCCATGATGACGAAGCGCTGCGCCGCGCGGCGCGCGAAGGCGACGTTCTGCTCGACCAGGATGATGGTGATGCCGTGCTCGCGGTTGAGCCGCAGGATCGCCTGCTCGATCTGCTCGACGATATTGGGCTGGATGCCCTCGGTCGGCTCGTCGAGCAGGATGAGGCGCGGATTGACGGCAAGCGCCCGGGCGATGGCGAGCTGCTGCTGCTGGCCGCCGGAGAGGACGCCGCCCATGCGGCCGAGACTCTCGCGCAGCACCGGGAAGAGCTTGAAGGCGAGGTCCGGGATCTCGCGCTTGCCGTCGCGGCGCGCGAAGCTGCCCATGACGATGTTCTCGCGCACGGTGAAGCGCGGGATGATGCCGCGCCCCTGCGGCACGTAGCCCAGCCCATGCAGCGCGCGCTCATGCGTTGGCGCGCCGGCGATGTCCTTGCCGTCGAGCACGATGCGGCCCTCGGTGCGGTCGGTGAGGCCCATCACCGTCTTCAGCAGCGTCGTCTTACCGACGCCGTTGCGACCGAGCACGGCCAGGAACTCGCCCTCGCGCACGCTCACCGAGACGTTCTGCAGCACCGGCGTGTTGCCGTAGTAGGAGGCGATGTCCTGCATCTCAAGCATCGGCGATGCCTCCGCTGCCGAGATAGGCCTCGCGCACGGCGGGATCCTTCTGCACCTCGGCGGCGCGGCCCTCGGCCAGGACCCTGCCCTGATGCATGACGGTGATGACGTCGGAGATCTCGCGCACGAAGGCCATGTCGTGCTCGACCACCAGCAGCGTGTGGCGGCCGCGCAGCGCGTTGAAGATCTTCGCCGTGTGCATGGTCTCCTGCGCCGTCATGCCGGCGGTCGGCTCGTCGAGCAGGATGACCTCGCTGTCCTGGGCGAGCAGCAGCGCGATCTCCAGCCACTGGGTCTGGCCGTGCGAGAGGTATCCGGCCGGCTGATCGAGCACCTCCTCGAGGCCGACCAGCTCGGCAAGCTTCTCGAGCCCGTCATTCTCCGCGCCGCGCTTGAAGCCGAGCAGATTGCCGAAGACGCCGAGATGCTTGCAGTAGGCCACCTCCAGATTGTCGCGGACGCTGAGCTGCCGGAAGACGCTCGGCACCTGGAACTTCCGCCCGACGCCGCGGCGCGCGAGCTTGTATTCGGGAAGGCGGGTGACGTCCTGGCCCTTGAGCGTGATCCGCCCCGCACTCGGCTTGACCTTGCCGCAGATGACGTCGAGGGCGGTGGTCTTGCCGGCGCCGTTCGGGCCGATGAGGCAGCGCAGCTCGCCGCGGTCGATGCCGAGATTCAGGCCGCTCACCGCCTTGAAGCCGCTGAATTCGACGGCGATGTCCTGAAGCTCGAGAATGCGCTCGCCTGCCATGGCCGCTACCGCGCCGCGCTCTGGCGCCGCGAGGATTCGCTGCGCTCGATCGCCACCACCGAGGCGGCGGCCGTCGCCGCGCGGCCGCGCCGCCGCTTGCCCAGCGCCAAGTCGATCAGGCTGATCAGGCCGTTGGGCAGGAAGAGGACGATGACGATGAACAGCCCGCCCATGATCAGCATCCAGGTGTCGAGGAAGGCCGGAGTGTCGGAGAGGCTGCCCTGGACGCCGGTGACGACGATGGCGCCGAGCGCCGCGCCGACCAGCGAGGCGCGGCCGCCCACCGCGCACCAGATGACGATTGACAGGCTGATCGGCACGGCGAGGAAGGTCGGCGAGGCGAACTCCATCACCAGCGTGTAGAGCATGCCGGCGAAGCCGGCGATCGCCGCCGACAGGCAGAAGACGAAATTCTGGTAGGCCGCGACGTTGTAGCCGAAATACCAGACCCTGGTCTCGTCGTCGCGGATCGCCTGCAGGATAAGTCCCGTCTTGCTGTTGACGAAGGCGAGGCCGAGGAACAGGCAGAGCGAGAGCGTGATGGCCGCGAGATAGTAGGTGGCGTCGCTGTAGGCGTCGAACTCGATGCCGAACAGCTTGAGCGTGGTCAGGTCGGTGATGCCGTTGAAGCCGCCGGTGTAGGGCTGCTGATCGATGATCACCAGGTTGATCACCACCAGCATCGCCAGGGTGATGATCGCGACATAGACGCCGCTGACCCGCGCCGGGAAGACGAACCAGCCGATCAGGAAGGCCACCACCGCCGGCACCGCCATGCCGGCCGCGATGGCGAAGGCATAGGAATGGAACGGCACCCAGAACCACGGCAGGGCCTGGACGTTGTTCCACACCATGAAGTCGGGAAGCCCGCCGGCGCCGGTCTGGATGGGAATGGTGCGCAGCTTCAGCGCCATCGCCATGCAGTAAGAGCCAAGCCCGAATCCCACCGCCTGGCCGAGATTGAGGATGCCGGCATAGCCCCAGGAAAGGCTCAAGGCCAGCGACAGGATGCCGAAGACCAGATAGCGCGCGAATTTGTTGAGCAGGTAGCCGTTGTCGACGAAGAGCGGCACGACGAGAATGGCGGCGCAAAAGAGAGCGTAGCCGACGAGCCGCAGGATGGCGTCGCGATTGCGTGTCATGAAGGATCAGCTCCGGCGTAACCGCATGGCGAAGAGTCCCTGGGGAAAGAGACGGATGAGCACCACCATCCCGAGGAAGACGACCGCCTTCGCCATGGTGTCGTTGCTGAGAAAGGCCAGCACGCCGTTCGCCTGGCCGATGAGGTAGGAGCTGGCGACCGTGCCGAGCAGGCTCTGCACGCCGCCGACCACCACCACCATGAAGGCGTCGACGACGTAGTTCGTGCCCATGTCCGGCGATACACTCTTGAGCGGCGACACCAGCGCGCCGGCGACGCCGGCGAGCCCGGCGCCATAGGCGAAGGTGAGCGAGTAGATCCGCGCCGCATTGATGCCGAAGCAGCGTGCGATGTCGCGGTTCTGCGTCACCGCGCGCAGCCTGAGACCGAATTCGGTGCGGAAGATAAGAAAATATGTCGCAAGCAGCAGCGCCACCGCCAGCACGAAGATGAAGATGCGATAGGCGGATTCCTCGTAGCCCATGACGTGCACGGGATTGACCAGGAAATCCGGCATCTTCACGTAGCGCAGCTCGGCGCCGGCGCCGAGCCTCACCGCCTGCTGCAGGATGACGCCGACGCCCCAGGTGGCAAGGATGGTATCGAGCGGACGGTCATAAAGGCGGCGGATGAGCGTCAGCTCGACCAGCCAGCCGACGAAGCCGACGAGAAGGAAGACAAGGACCAGCCCGGCGATCAGGCCGATGCCCAGGAAGGTCTGCAGAAACCAGACGGCATAGGCGCCGAGCATCACGAACTCGCCATGGGCGAGATTGATCACGCCCATGGTGCCGTAGATGATCGCCAGGCCGAGCGCGATGAGCAGCAGGATCGAGGCGATGCTCAAGCCGACCGAGATCTGCGGAATAATGGAACTCATCAAACTTCATCCCGGCGCGGCGGGCGCCGTGCCCGGCGCCCGCCTTGCCATCCAGCCCCGATGCCGCGGCGCGAAATGCGCTACGCCTTCTTCTGCTGCAGCCCCTCGGGGGTGCAGACCTGCCCCGGATAGGCCCAGTAGGGCAGCGGCTTCACCCACTCCTTCGACTGCTCGATGATCTTGAACTGGCCGTTGGTCTGCGCCTCGCCGATCTTCGGCCAGAGATAGGTGTGCGAGTTGTCGGGGTCGATCTTCACCAGCCCTTCGGGCGCCTTGTACTCCTGGCCCCAGGCCGCTTCGCGGATGGCCGGCGGCGTGAGATCCTTCTTGCCCAGCTTCTCGACCGCCTGCTTGAAGAGATGCACCTGGAAATAGGCCGGCTCGGAGACGAAGTTGGTCGTCTTGCCCTTGCCCCAGCGCTTCTGGAAGGCCTCGACGAATTTGTGATTCTCCGGCGAATCGTAGGACATGAAATAGGGCGCCGAAGTGAAATGCCCGGCGGCGAACTCGCCGCCCATGGCCGCGATCTCTTCCTCGGAGGTGGTGAGGCTCGCCATCGGCATCTTCTTGGGATCGAGGCCGGCAGCCTTGTACTGCCGGTGCAGCGCCACCACGGAATCGCCGACCACCGTCGAGAAGATGACGTCGGGCCGCGTCTCCTTGAACTTGCTGATCACCGAGCTGAACTCGGAATGGCCGAGCGGCACGTATTCCTCGCCGACGACCTCGCCGCCCAGCTCCTTCAGCAGGATCTTGCAGACGTTGTTCTCCTCCTTCGGATAGATGTAGTTCGAGCCGATGAGGTAGAATTTCTTGCCGAAATTCTTCACCAGCCAGGGCACGAAATCCTTCTGCTGCTGGTTCGGCACGGCGCCGGTGTAGATCACGTTCTTCGAGCATTCGCGGCCCTCGTAGAGGGTCGGATACCAGTAGAGATTGTTGTACTTCTCGAACACCGGCAGCACCGCCTTGCGGCTCGCCGAGGTGTAGGAGCCGAAGACGCTGACGCAGCGGTCGCCGACCACCAGCTTGCGTGCCTTCTGCGCGAAGGTCGCGGGGTCGGAGGCGGGATCCTCGACCACCGGCACCACCTTGGCGCCGTTGATGCCGCCGGCGGCGTTGATCTCGTCGATCGCCATGAGGGTGGCCTGGTTGAGCGAGGTCTCGATGATCGCCGTCGTGCCGGTGAGCGAATAGAGCACCCCCACCTTGATCTCGCCGGCCGCATAGGCGAGCCCCGAATTCTTGATCCAGATCTGCGGGAAGCCGGCCGCTGTGGCCGCGCCGATCGCCGCCGTCCCCTTGAGGAATTTTCGCCTGTCGAGTCCCATCTGTGTCTCCCTGGAGGCAAAAAAGAAAACGCCCCCGCGCGACCAGCGATGTGGTCGTCACGGGGGCGTCCTTGCCCTGATGTCAATTGTGGGGCGGCACCGCTGCCGCCTTGCGCATCACGCGCAAATAACGGGTAGCAGGTTATCCAAGGAGCTGCTGCGAGTCAACGATGGCGGCGGCGACGGCGCTCAACGATACGCGCCGGCTCATCGCCTGCCGCCGCATGAAGTGATAGGCCTCGTCCTCGCGCAGGTTTTCCTTCGCCATGAGGATGGCCTTGGCGCGCTCGACGTTGCGGAAGGCGCGCAGCGTGTCGTCGAGCTTGTCGACGCGTCCCCGCAGCCGCCGGTCGTAGCCGAAATGCGACCGCGCCAGAACCAGGGTGGTCAGCACCGCATGGGTGGTGAAGGGCCGGTGCAGCACGGCGTCGGGCGCGCAATTGCGCAGAAGTTCGAGATCGGGCGGCGGAAACGGCGGAATGATCAGCACCAGCGCCGATTTGGGCTCGCCGGGAAGCCAGGGGATGCGAGCGGCAAGTCCCGGCGCCAGATCGACGAACACGACGTCGGCGTCCTCGGGCAGGCGCTCGGGCACCGGCCAGAGATGACGGACGCGGGCGCGGGTGCGCTGCAGCTCACGGATCAGCAGCTCCCCGACCTCGTCGCGCTGCGTCGCGACGAGGATGTCGAGATCGACGATCTCGGCCGGCAGCACGCCGGCCTTCCAACTCATGCGCGTTGCCGATCGTTCCGATGGCGGCATCTATCGTCCGGCGACCGTTCTAGGGACAGAGCACCGATCTTCCGTACCCGATCAGATAGGGATCGGCAAGCACCGGATTGACCGATTGATGCACCACCTCGAACTGGCCGCGGCGATTGGCGCGGCCGATGCGGGTCCAGAGATCGGCGTGGCTGCAGCCCGGGTTGATCGACACCCTGCCCTGCGGCGCGTCGAAGGTCGAGCCCAGCACCATCGGGCGGAGGATATCGGTGTCCATCGAGTTGGTCTGCCCCAGCGCCTTGGCGAACATGTGCACCTGGAAGTAGGCGGCCTCGACGCACATGTTGGTCGGTTCGTCGGCGCCGTAGCGCTTCTTGTAGCCGGCAACGAAGGAGGAATTCCGCTCGCCGCTGACGCATTCGAAATAGGGCGCGGCGGTGACGTGGCCCTCGCCGACATCGAAACCCATCGCGCGGATCTCGGCTTCGGTCGTGGTCAGGCTGGCGATCGGCAGCAGCTTCGGATCGAACCGGGCGTCGGCATAGCTCTGGTAGAGATCGACAGTGGCGTCGCCGACCACGGTGGAGAAGATCACGTCGGGCGCGCTCTCGCGAATGTCGCGCATCACCGGCAGGAAGTCGCGCCGCTTGCAGCGCAGGTCGAGATAGACCTCGCCCGCCACCTCGCCGCCATTGGCGCGCAGCAGCTCGCGCATGATGCGGTTGGATTCGCGCGGATAGACGTAATCGGAGCCGACGAAATAAAAGCGCGGGCCGTAGTGGTCCATGAGGAAGCGGCACAGCGCCACGCTGTTCTGGTTTGGCGCGGCGCCGGTGTAGATGATGTTCGGCGAGAACTCGAAACCCTCGTACAATGTCGGATACCAGAGGAGGCCGTTGAGACGCTCGACCACCGGCAGCACCGCCTTGCGACTGCTCGAGGTATAACAGCCGAAGATCGTGGTGACCTCGTCTTCGACCATGAGACGCTTGGCAAAATGCCCGAAGGCCGCCGCTTCCGACGCGGGATCGTAGAGGCGCGGCACGATCTCGCGACCGTTGACTCCGCCGGCGGCGTTGATCTCCTCGATCGCGAGCAGCGTGCCGCGCAGCTGCGTCTCTTCGATCACGGCCATGAACCCGCTGCTCGAGAAGAGCACGCCGACGCGCCAAGGTGCCGACGTCTGGTCAGGTCTACCAGTCACGGCAATTCCTCCACAATCTGCAGGTTGACATCCTCGAACTAATCAAAGAGGACGCCCCGTTTTTCCGAAGCGTCGTCCCGAAATACTCAAATGTCAATGCGGCCGCCGACATGGCACGCTCCTGTCGTTGCTCGCCCGCGACTTCTGCCGACCGCTTGGTGGCCGAAAGGCCGAAATCCCTCGGCTCTCTTCCGGCCGTCCCCTGCGCAGCAAATCCCGTGCCATCGCCGGACAGGGCGGTTTCGCGCGCAAACGCGCCGCCGAAGCGTGCGGCGGTGAGCGCGATGCACTCTCTTGCTCAGACATCGGGCAGCGGCTTGGCGCGAAAGCACGCAGCAGCGGCGTCACCGAGGCGCCGGCTGCGGACAATTTTTCGTGGCTGGAAACAGGCCCGCACTATCTTCGTGTGCGCTCCCGCGCGCGTCGCTCGACGCACCTACGGGCGCTTCAGAACCAACCCATGAGCGAAGCCCGCTCGGCCGTAAGCGCCGGGCGCGATCTCGTCGAGCCTGGCCGCCCTCGGACAATCGAGCTTGATCTCGGAATCTTTCCGGATGCGAGCGGTGGCGTTCGCCCGGCGTTCAGCCCGCGAGCGCTGCGCTCAATCCCGGAAGCGGTGCCTCGTTTCGTCTCATCCAGCGCACCACGCCGGCGACCCCGTCGACAGCGACAAGCGCACCATCTGGGATCCGCCGGGTGGCGTCGGGGACGCCCAGCACCGTCGGGATGCCGCGCTCGCGGGCGAGCGACGCCAGATGGGACGTGCTGCCGCCGAGTTCGGTGACGAGACCCCCGACCAGCGGCAGCACATGGCTCAGCGCCGGGCTGGCGACCCGGGTGACCAGAACGTCCCCCGGCCCGACGCGCGTCAGCTCGCATTCGCACGACACCACGCAAGCGCGCCCCGTTCCCCAGCCGATGCCGGCGGGGTTGCCGTGGAGTTGGGGGTGCTTGAGCCAGACGTCGTCGGGCACGACCGCCGACCCGACCTGCAGCGGCCGCGCCTGCAGCAAGGCAAACCCGGTCTCGTCGAGCGCCCATTCGATCTCGACCGGCATACCCATCACGTCTTCCACCCGCCGCAACAGCCGGCCGAGTTCGGCCGCTCGCGCTTCATCGAGACACGGCGTTCCCGCCAGGGTGCCGGCAACCGGGCGACCCGTCGCGCCGTGGCCGTGGGTGCAGTCTCCGCGGTGCTCCTTGCGGCCGACATCGACGGCGAGGACCCCGCCATCGCGACCGAACACGATGCGGTCGGGCGCGACTTCGCCCTGCGCGATCGCCGAGCCGAGACCCCATGCGGCGTTCGCCACCATCTCGCCCTCGGCGGTCCGGCTCAGCCCGCCACCCGCGGCGATGGCCGGCACCAGCGGCTGGAGCAGGATCGCCATTGCAGTGTCGGCGGGATCGAGGTCGTGGGTTGCCATGTAGCGCAGGGCCCGCGTCGACCACAGCGCCGCCCAGCAGGCGCGGACCGCCGTCTGGAAATCTGCCTCGCTGTCCACGCCGAGATAGCTCTCGAACTGGCCGGCGAAGCTGGAGCCGAAACGGTCCTCGACCAAGGCCGAGGAGCGCACCACGCCAAGCGCGCCCGCCGGTGCCGTGATCGTCCGCCAGGCGGCGAGCAGCGGCTCGAGCAGGGCGGGGTCGACCGGCCGGTCGAGCAGCGCCAGCTTCATCTCCAAGGCGTGGCGGCGCGCGGCCGGCCCTTCCGCCGCGAAAGTGCTGCGCGCAGTCTGCTGCAATCCGAGGGCGGCGACCTGCCGACGGTAGGCCTCGGCGTCGACACAGAATCCGGGCGGCACCGGCAAGCCGGCGCGGCACAAGGCGGCGAGATTGGCCGCCTTCGGCCCGAACCGGGCGGCATCCGCCGCCTCCGGCGCGTGCAGCGGAAGTATCAGGCTTGTCATCGCTCGATGCTCCATAGCGGCGCGCCAGTCCTGCCCGATCCCCGGCACTCTCCCGTCGGGTCAGACACCGTCGATGCCCAAGGTCGAATAGCCCGGCATCGGGTCGACGACGGTGATCTGCTCGACCGGAAAGTGGGAGATCAGCTCGACGCGATCCGGATGCACGATCAGCATCTCTTCGATCCGCACGCCCCATTGCAGCGGCTTGCCGTGCTGAGTCTCGAGCGCGAACACCATGCCCGGCTTGATCTCGACCGGATGGTCGAGCGACCAGATGCGCGAGATCACCGGCTGATCGTATTGCGCGAGGCCAAGCCCGTGGCCCCAGAGATTGGCGGCCGCTTGATCTTCCTCCTGGTAGCCCCAAGCCTCCTTTGCCGAAGGCCACTTCGACGCGATCTCGCGCGTCGTGGTGCCGGCCTTCACCGCCTTGATCGCGTCGTAGAGCCATTTGAGCGCGGTGGCGTAGACGTCCTTCTGTTCCTGGCTCGGCTCCTTGCCCACGCAATAGGTGCGATAGTAGCAGGACTTGTAGCCGTTCCAGGTCAAGGCGGCCAAATCCATGAACACGATGTCGCCGGGCTTGATGATGCGGTCGGAGAAGTTGCGCCAGTTCGGCCAGGTGTTCGGGCCGGACGAGACGATGACGTCCTCGACATCCTCCATGCCGGGGATCGAATAGAGGAACTGCATGATGTGCGCGGTGACCTGATTTTCGGTCACGCCGGGCTTCAGGAACTTCATGCATTCCCAATGCGCGGCGTCGCCGATGGCACCCACCATGCGCATGCATTCCTGCTCGTCCTCGTTCTTGACCGCGCGCGCCTCCATCATCGCGGTCATGCCGTCGGTCCACTCGATCTTCGCGTCCTTGAACGCCTGCAGCATGTTGATGTCGACGAAATCGACGCCCAGCTTCATGCCGTCGACGCCGGCCTTCTTCATCTCCTGCACGATGGCATTGGTGAATTTCCTGACCTGCTGGGTCGATGCCGGACCGGCGGCGCCCTTGATCCAGGCATAGGACCAGCGGACATTCTGCTTCGGAATCCATGGCGAATGGCGCTCGATCTGCAGGCCGATGTCGCCCTGCTCGAACAGAACGGGCGCATCGTCGCCGCACAGCATGGCGTAGCGCAAGCCGGGCTTGAGCCGGTTCCAGCCCGGCGTCATTGTGCTCGTCACGTAGCGCACGTTCTCGTCGTACATGAGCAGAAGCGCACCCAGGCCATGCGCCTTCATGCGCTCGCGCGCGCGCTCGAGCCGGTATTTGCGCAGCCTGTCCCAATTGATGCGCTGCTGCCAATCCAGTCCGACCATTCCGAAACTTGCCATCGTGCTGCTCCCGCCCAAAATGCCGATGAAGTTACGTCGACTCCGCGCGCGCCCGGTCTATCCGGCAACCGTCTCGACCCGGCCGGTTCGCACCGATCGGGCCACCGCTTCGAGGGCGGCGATCGTCGCGACCATCTCCCGCTGCGGTACCGGGTACGGCGCGCCACCGCCCGCGGCCGCCGCGAAGGCCTCGAGATTGACCCGCACCGCCGGCGTTGCCGGATAGGCCGCGCTGGAGCGCTCCCCGTCTTTCCGGGAGATGGTCAAGGACGAGCCGGTCGGGGCGTCGGGGTGGCTCAGGTCTCGCATCTCGGCCCAGCCCTTGCTGCCGTAGAGGGCAAAGCGTCCGTCATAAGGCGTCGCCAGGATCGCGCTGATCAGCGCGTTGGCACCGCATTTGAACGTCACGAGAGCGCCGAGCGTATCGCCGTTCGCCAGGACGCCGTCGTGTCGCGCCACGGTCGCAAACGCCCGCTCGGCGGGTCCGAAGAAGCTTACCGCCAGATCGAGCATATGGATCCCGGTCGCCGTGAGGGGCCCGGCCGGCGCCTCCGCGCTGGACAAGCGCCAGCTGCCGGCCGGCAGGTCGAGGAACTTGTCCTGATGGAAATTTGCCTCGATCTGGAGAGGCGTGCCGAGCTCGCCCTTGTTCAGGCGCCGGTGCATCTCGACGATCGGCGCGTCGAAACGACGCTCATGACCGATGCCGAGCACGACGCGATTCCGGTTACAGGCTTCGATCGCCGCCTCCGCTTCCCGGGACGTGAGGGTCAGCGGCTTCTCGCAGAACACGTGCTTTCCGGCGGCCGCGGCCAGAAGGATCTGGTCGAAATGGGTGGTGTGGGGCGTGCACAGGATCACCGCGTCGATGCCGGGATCGCGGAGGGTTTCGGCATAGTCGGTGGAAATCTGCACGCCGCATTGTCGCGCGAACTCGGTGCCGGCGGCGCTGCGGGTCACCGCCTTGGTGGCGCGCAACTTCTCACTGCGGCGCAGCATCTCGACGATTGTCTGACCCCACCAGCCCAGTCCGATAACCGCCGCGTTCAGCATGAAGCGTCTCGGTCAAGCATCTCGCGGCGCACCTCGGTTCCCTGATCGGCAAATGTGTCGTCGCATTCTCGGCGGCAGATCCCGCTCGCATGGTTCTGGCGCCGACGGCGTGCGGCATTGATTTAGATCAATGCCGCCGCGGTGCTTCCCCCATTGAGTCGATGCACCACCGCTGCGGCCGATGACGAGCCGCCGATCGCGTGAGCGCGTGAAGAGCGGGGCGCAGACTTGGTGTCGGCTTGTCGGGTGGATATCGGGCGCAAACCTCGAAGATAGGGAAACGAGCCATGAGGCAGGTATGGCGCCTGTTCATGCTATCCGCGCTTTGCAGCGGCGTCGTCTTTGGTGCGGCGATCGCGGCGGAGCCGGACCATGTCGAGGTCGGCGTTCTGCTTCCGCTCACCGGTCCCTTTGCCGGGGTGGCGGAGACCCAGAAGGAAGGCGCGCTGCTGGCGGTGGACGTGGTCAACCAGCGGGGCGGACTCGACATGCCTTGGGGCAAGGTGAGGGTGAGCGCAGTCGTCGATGACGACGAGGCCAAGCTGGATGTCGGCGTCCGCCGCTACCGCTATATGGTTGCGCAAGGCGTCAAGGGCGTCGGCGGCCAGACCTGGGCACCGCTCGCCTACGCGGTGAACGCGATGGTGAGCCGAGAGGCGATGACGTATTTCCCGCTCTGCGTGATGTCGAAGGAAGGCTACCAGAAAGGCAAGCTCGCCGATTCCACCTTCGCCACGGCCTACAGCCCCTGGTCGATCGGCTACATGAGCGGAAAGTCGGCAATCGACGTCCTCGGCAAGCGACGCATCTTTTTCCTGGCACGCTCCGATAGCTTCGGCTGGGACATGCGCGACGGCGTCCGCGCCGCCGCGAAACAATACGGCGCGGACGTCGTCGGTTACGACGAAGTGCCGCTCGGAACGAGCGACTTCACCGCGATCTTGACGAAGGTCCAGGCCGCCAAGCCGGACATTTTCGTCTTCGCACAGTTCGGCGCCGACGCCGTGGCCCTGTTGAAGCAAGTGCATCAGATGGGCCTCGGCAAGGACATGGATGTTTTCAACGCCTTCATCACCAATGTGGTGGCCAGCGGCGTACCCGCGGAGGATCTGCAAGGCGTCTACGCCATGACCTACTTCTACTACGATCTCGGCACCTTCCCGGACAAGGACGTGGCCGCAAGCGCGCGGGCGTTCACTGATCTGTTCCGCGCGAAATACCAGTCGCCTCCCGATGCCTACGCGGCTATCGCGTACATCGCCTACACGGAAATGTTTCGCGGCTTCGAGGCCGCCAAGTCCTTCGATCCGCACAAGGTTGCCGCGGCGCTGATGGCGAACTCCGGCGCGTTCAACACGGTGAAGGGACCCGCGCAATGGCGCGAGGACCACGAGCCGATCTACAAATACGCCGCCTTCCTGGTCAGGGGGAAGGGTCCCAACGAGCGGAAGGACGGATGGGACCTTTTCACGGTCATCGGCTCGCAGGGCGGCCAAGAGGTGCTGCCGACGCCCAAGGCTCTCGGTTACTGACGCCTTGACCGGCAACCCGGCGTGAGCACCGACATCATCAGAGCCGACGGCGTCACCAAGCGCTTCGGCAGGTTCGTCGCCGTCGATCGCATCGACTATGGTTTACGGGAAAATGAAGTGTCCGGCATCATCGGGTCGAACGGCGCGGGCAAGTCCACGCTTTTCAATTTGCTGACCGGCTATTGCGCGCCCGACGAAGGCGTCATCCACTACCGAGGGCAGGACATAACGCGCGTCACACCGCAGGAGCGGGTCGCCAGAGGCATTACGCGCACCTTCCAGCTGACATCCGCGTTCGACAATTTGAGCGTGGTCGACAATCTCGTCCTGGCGTTCTTTCGCGCGCACCGGCAGCCGTCGTTGCTACGGCTCCTGATCAACCGGCGCAAGCGGCACCGCGACGCGGAGCAAATCGGCGAAACCTTGCAGACGTTTGGCTTCGATGGTATCCGCGACCGGGAGGTCAAGCGCCTAGGCCTCGGCGAAAAGCGGCGCCTCGAAATCGCCATGGCGGTCCTGTCCGAGCCGAAAGTGCTGTTGCTCGACGAGCCACTCGCGGGGCTGGCGGAATCCGAGATCAAGGGAGTTCTCGACGTGCTCCGTCGGCGCCGCGGGCTCCAGGCGATCCTGATCGTCGAGCACAAGATTTCGCATCTGCAAGATCTCGTGCAACGCCTCACCGTCATGCATGAGGGTCGCATCATCGCCGATGGCACCTGCGAGGAGTGCCTGAGCGATGCGGCCGTGCGACGGAGCTATTGGCAGATCGACGTCGCGGCCGGGAGGGAGGCCGTCGCCCCATGAGCGAGGCCGGCGGCGACGCCCTGTCCGTCATCGGCTTGAATGTCTGGTACGATGAGGCGAAGGCTCTGTTCGATGTCAGCCTGCGCGCCACATCGGGGCAAGTCGTCGCCTGTGTCGGCCGCAACGGCGCCGGGAAGACCACGCTCCTCAGGACGGTCGCCGGCTTTCTCAAGCCGCGATCGGGTTCGATCGCCTCCGCCGGAGTCGATCTCGTCGGGTTACCGTCTTACGGGGTTGCCCAACTCGGCATCAAATACGTTCCCCAGGACAAAATGGTCTTTTCCGATCTCACGGTCAGGGAAAACCTGGAGCTGAGCAGCTACGCCACCGGGGATTACGACTGGGAGCCGGTCACCACCTATTTTCCCAAGCTGAAAGCGCTCATGGACCATAAAGCGGGCCATCTGAGCGGCGGCGAGCGGCAGATGCTGATGATCGGCCGGGCGATCCTCGGGCGCCCCGGACTTCTTCTCGTTGACGAGCCGACCGAAGGCCTGGCGCCCGGCATCGTCATGCACCTGAAGCACGTCTTCCGGGACCTGAGCAAGCGGGCGACGCTGGTGATCGTCGAACAGAACCTGCCGATGGTGTGCGCGATTGCCGACACGCTGTACGCCATGAGCGACGGACGCATCGTCGCGGAGTTCGCCGGCCGCGGCTCGGTTCGGCCGGAGGTTTGCGAACGATATCTTTGATCACGCGGAGAGAATCAAGCGTGGGGAATTGGCCATGAGCCGCAGCTGGAGAAGTTCGACAGGTCGCGGCGGGTCGGCCCCGGGCTTCGCGGCGCTCCGCATTGCGATCGATGGGGTCTGACGATGAATGCGTTCCGATGGTGGCGAGGCCTGGTATCGGCTTTCGGGCTGCTTTACCTGCTGCGGCTGCTCCTGCCGCTCCCCTTCGCCAACGAGGTCATCATCTTTTCGATCTACACCATAGGCTGCAATTTTCTTCTGGGTCATGTCGGCCTCATCTCATTCGGCCAGCCGGCCTATCTCGCCGTCGGCGCCTACGCGACCGCGTCCTATCTCTATTATTTCGGCACCAACCCGTATGTCGGGATACTGATGGGAGTAGCGGGCGGATTAGCCGCTTCTCTTTTCGTCGGCCCCTTCTTCGTGCGATTGCGCGGCGACTATTTCGCGCTGGTCAATCTCGCCCTCGCCGTGATCGTGTTCTACCTGACGCAGAACGTTCTGGTAGCGATTACCCATGGCGACAACGGGCTGCTGATCGTCGATCGCCTGTCGCGCACGCCGGTGCTGGATCTGTCGAGACCGAACCAGTTCTTCATCTTCGCGCTGCTGATCGCCTTCGCTGTCTGGGCATTCTACAAGTACCTCGACGACTCGATCTATGGCGCGTGCTGCCTTGCCGCCAAGATCAACGAAAACAAGCTGCGGTTTCTCGGTTACGACGATCGCGGCATACGCCTGCTCGCCTTCGTCATCGCCAACACGACGACGGCCCTGGCCGGCGCGATGTATGCCGTCTATCTCGGCTTCGTCAGCCCTGAGATCACAAGTCCGGCGCGGGCCGCCGACCCGTTGGTGGTGACGATTCTCGGCGGGGTCGGCACGCTTTATGGCCCGATCGTCGGAGCCGTCGTCTATACCGGCATGATGGATCTGGCGAGCAAGTTCATGTCGAATTGGGAACTGATCATCGGTATCGTGCTGGTGTTCGTCATGCTCGCCGGAGAGAAGGGCATCTGGGGAACCCTCGAGCCGCGCCTGAAGCGGGCGCTTTTGTCGCCCGCGGCCGGCTCGCGACCGATCAAAGGCGCAAGCAGATGATCGATGCCCATTTGCTGACCTCCGGCATCATCTTCGGCTTGAGCCTCGGGAGCATCTTTTTCCTGATGACCGTCGGGCTTTCGCTTTGCTTCGGCCTGATGCGCATCATCAGCCTCGACCAGCTGCTCTATTATTCTCTCGGCGCCTACGTCACCTATTCGATCAGCCATGCAACGTCATATGTCTGGCTGGGCGTGCTGGCCGGAGCGGTCGTCGGCGGCCTTGCCGCGTTTGCGGTGGAACGGCTGCTCTATCGGCGGATCTACGAGCGCGACATCACCTTCAGCATGATCACCTCGTTCGGGATGCTGATCGCCGGCATCGGCGCCATCAAGTATATATGGGGACTGACGCCGCGCCCGGTTTCGGTACCGATCACCGCCGAGGTCGACATCCTGGGCACCCTGGTGCCGATCTATCGTCTGGTCATCATCGGCGCCGCCTTCGTCGTCTATGCCGGCATTTGGCTGTTTCTAAATCGGACGATGGTCGGAAAGGCGATCCGGGCCGGCATCGAGAACGTCGAACACGTCGAAGGTCTCGGCATCAACGTCTATCGGTTGTTCGCCGTCACGTTCATCATCGCCGGCACATTGTCTGCACTTGCAGGCGGGCTCTATGCGCCGCTGATCATGGTGGATCCCCAGATGGGCCTCGACGTGCTGGCATTTGCTTTCATGGTCGTCATCATCGGCGGCCTGGGCAGCATCAAGGGCACCTTTGTTTCGGCCTTTCTGGTGGGGCAGGTCGTATCGCTCGGCTCGCTGGCCTACGCGCCTCTGGCCCAGATGGCGCCCTTTGCCATCATGCTGGTGGTCCTGCTGGTCAAGCCGACCGGTCTCTACGGCAGTCCATTGCTGAAACGATGATGAGGCGTCGAACCCGGACCCGCAGCGATGCGGATGTCGTCGCGCGGCGGATCGCCTGGAGAGGCCGGGATATCTCGCTGCCGACGTCTCACGACGAGGGTGCGGGGTGATACAGACGAGCGCGCTGTCGATCCGAAAGCTGGACAAATCCTACCAGGGATTGCGCGCGACACGCGGTGTCGATCTCGAGGTTGCGCCGGGCGAGCGCCGCCTCATCATCGGACCGAACGGCGCAGGCAAGACGACGCTGTTCAACCTGATCGCGGGCGAGATCAGACCCGACACCGGCTCGGTCGCGCTCTTCGGCCGGGAGATCACGCGGCTGCCATCGCACCGGCGCGTTCATCTCGGCCTGTCGCGCACCTACCAGATCATCACGCTTTTCCCGCGCGACACGCTCCTGAGGAACGTGATGCTGTCGCTTCTCGGCCTGTCGCCGCTGCGCTGGAATCCGTTGCTGCGGCTCGATCGCCAACGCCCGCTGGTCGAGCGGGCGGAGCGCGCACTGGCACGCGTCGGCCTGGCGCACATGAAGCACCGGCCGCTGGTCGAGACCTCGTACGGCGAGCGCCGCCGGGTCGAGATTGCGATGGCGCTGGCACAGAACCCTCGCCTGCTCCTCCTCGACGAGCCCTTCGCCGGACTGTCAGTCGACGAGCGGCGCGAGGTCAAAGCTTTGCTTTTCGCGATCCCACGGGACGTCACGATCGTCATGATCGAGCACGACATGGACGTGGCGCTGGACTTCGCCGAACGCATCAGTGTCATGCATTTCGGTGCGGTAGCGGTCGACGGCACGCGCGCCGAGGTGGTGGCAGACCCGCGCACCAGGGAGATATATCTCGGCGCATGACGCACTTTTGCGCGCTGACCCGGCGGCAGCCTTGGCCGGCTGTCAGCCCGTCCTCGGGCACCGATACGCCCGAGGGCAGGAGCAGCAAGAAGCCCGACGATGCGGCCAGGGTCCCCGGCCTGCCCGGCGGCGAGTCCGGCCGCGAGGGGCCATCCGTCAGCCGACGACCAGCGCGGGTCGCAGTCGAAGTAACTGCGCGCGCTGCCGGCTGGCCGCGGCACCTCGCCGCTGCTACCACATCATACCCGGCGCCGGCGGATACCAGCCGGGGCCCCAGCCGCCGCCGGGGCCATACCAGCCGGGTTGCGGGGTCGAGTAGCGGCGGACGAGGCTCTCGCGCTGGAGGCAGTTGGCGAACTCGGTCGTGCCGGCCTTGAAGCCATAGCCCGCGCAGGTGGCCTCGTCCTGCGCGCGCAGCTCTTCCGGCGTGGCGCAGGCGGCGAGCGCGAGCAGCAGGAGCGCCACGGCGCCTGTCCCGAGGGCGGCGGTCATCGGCGTTCGGCTCTTGCGCCAATGGCGAAAAGCAGTTTGCGTGGTCAAGCGGCACGTCCCTTACCCGGTATTGCTCGGGCGCCCGATGATAGCGTGGGCGCTGGCCCGCGGCGAGCGCCCGCCACCAGATCCAGTGTCGTTCGCCATCAACGCCGTTGCAGAGACTCCACCAGCTCCGCCAGCCGATCGTACCAGTTCGTCTGCTCTGCCGGGGTCGCATGGGCGTTCGCGCCGCTCGGATTCGGCACGAGGAAGAGCCGTGTCGCGCCGATCTGCGTCTGCTGCAAGCCGAGCGCGATGGGCGGTGCCTCGCCGGTGAGGGAGAAATGCACCCGGCGATAGCCGGTAATCCCGTGAAAGCAGGCGATGCGCGGTCGATGGCGTTCGAGCTTCGCCGCAAGCTCGATGATTCCGTCATCAAGTTCCTGCTGCGGAAGCTGCGCCGCTCTCGCGGTGGGACGCTTGACCAGATCGGTGAAGCCGAACCCGTGATCGAGCAGCGCTCGATCGTGCTCCGGCGCCAGCACCGCGAGTCTCATCGCCTGCCGCGCCCGGCGGCTCAGCCGCGAACGCGAGAAGGCGGGCCAGAACCGATTGGTCGGACGCGCGAAATAGTGCCCGCGCGTCGCCGAGAAGACCGACGGGTTGATGCCGACGAACGCCACGTCGAGTCCGTCGCGGAGCAGGTCCGGAAGGCTGGCCACGGCCTCGACGGATCGCATCTCGACCACCGCTGCAATTCACCGGCGCGACAGCAGTACCATGTCGGTCGGCGCCGGTCGATCGGCGGCGCGGCGCTACTGTTTCGGCGGCTGCAGGCGCTGGAAAAGCTTGGCGCGCACGGTCGGGTCGTTCTGCGCGACCTGCAGGATGGTGTTGTACTCGTCGAGTGACAGGCCCTGATCGGTTACGGCTTTCTTCAGCGCGCTATTGCCCTCGCTCGCCAGGCGTTGCTGCTGATCTGCCGGCGCCGCCTCGATCTTCTGCTGATAGCTCTCCTTGAGCGTGGTCACATGCTCCAGTGCCGCCGCGGCGGCGTCGAGCTTCTTGTCGGGGATGGCGGCGGCCGGCGCCGCCTGATGCTGACCCTGCGGCGGCGTCGGACTCTGGGCGTTTGCCGCCGGGACCGACAGCAGAACCGCGGTGCCGAGAAGAGCGGTGGCGAACTTCTCTACCATGAGGCGCATGGAATTCTCCTTGCGATCCGACGCCACGCCGGCGACGGAGCGGACAATGGTCTCCAAACAGCAGGCGCGCCGCGCGGTTCCCGCAGCCATTCCCTTGCCTCGGCGCAACAGCGGCACGACGGGGCCCAATGCTGCGGTTTCGATACTTGATTCTCGATCGCGTGTCGACGCCGGAACATTAGCGGCGACGCGGCTCGTTGCGCGACGCGGCAGCGGCAGCGGCGCGGCGGCGGCCGTTTGCCCGCGGCCGATCCGACGGGCCGGCCGGGCTGGTGTTGCCGCAATAGAGATCGTAGAGCAGGCGGATCACGCGCGCCGCCGCGGAACTGCCAAGGCGATAGTAGATCGTCCGGGAGTCGCGGCGCGTCGCGACCAGCGCGTCGCGACGCAGCCGCGCCAGGTGCTGGGACAGATGCGGCTGCCGCATGCCGAGCAAGGCCTCGAGCTCGCTGACCGACCGCTCGCCATCCGCCAGATGACACAGGATGATCAATCGATGCTGGTTCGCGAGCCCCTTCAGCAGCGCCGTCGCGCTCGCGGCGCTTGCCTTCATCTTCACGGCCTTCATGATCCGGCAATTCGCCCCGTCCCCGTTGAGCCGGCGGGAGGATATCCGGCGGTGGCGCGCATATCAAACGGCTCGCCTGACGTCTCGGCGGCGCGAAGCGCTGCAATGAAGCGGGCGGCGGCGGCAATCAGCGCCCTGGGCGCCTGATGATGCGGCGCGTGGCCGCACTCGGGCAGGCGGATTGCTTCGATCGGCGCCGGACACAAATCGGCCAGCCGGTCGAGCTGCGCGCTGGTGAAGAACTCGTCCTCCTCGCCCTGGAGGGCGAGGACGGGGCAGCGAATTCGCGCCAGATAAGGCTCCAGCCCCCAGCTCGCCTCGCCGGGCGCGGTCCAGGCCTCGACCAGCCGCCGGAACAGGTCCTCCGTCTTGGCGCCGTGATAGCGCGCGAGCCTCGCCCTGAGATCGCCGCGCTCGAAATCAGCGATCTGTTCCGCGATTCCGGCGGCGGTTCGCTCCTCGCGGAAACTGTGCGGTGCGATGGCGACGACACCCCGCACCGCATCGGGGAAGGCGCCGGCGAAGGCGAGCGCGATCGCGGCGCCGTCGGAATGGCCGATCAGGATCGGCCGGTGCAGCCCGGCCGCGCGCAGCAGATCGGGCAGCGACGACAGCGCCTCGTCCAGCAGGTAATGCATCGAGTAGGGCCGCTCCAACGGCTCCGAATCGCCCGCCCCCCAGCGGTCGTAGACCAGGGCGCCGCACCCGGTCGCGTCGGCGATGCGCTGGGGAACATCCCGCCAGAGCCGGGCGCAGCCCAGCGCGTCGTGCAGGAAGACCAGGGGCGGAGCGGCATCGGAAACCTGGCCGATGCGGTGGGCGCGCAGGCGGCGGCCGGCGGCGACGAAGCTCTGCTGCGCCAGCGCCGCCTCGACGACCGCGCGGATATCCGCCGGCCCGAGACTCAGGAACTGCGTCCGCGCGCCCGCGAAGAACGCGTCGACTTCCCTTCCCGCGGCGCCGACCTCGCAGCCGCGCAGGCTCGCCTCCAGATCGAGAATGGCGCGCGGCGGCGTCACGAAGAAATCGCCGGTGATCAGCGCCTCGCGAATGCGGCCCCGCGCCGGGCCTTCCAGGCGGATGTCGGCGCGCAGCGACCCGCCGCGCCGGGTCAGCGAGGCGCTGACCATCGTGTCGTCGATTTCGGGTGCGTCCAGCATTTCGACGAAGGCGTCGGTGCCGATCTCCTCGCGATGCAGGTGCTCGGCGAGCGCCTCCTCGACTTCCGTGATCTCGCCCCAGCGCGGCGCGATGCCGAGGCCTTCGGCGAAGCCCTCGAGCAGCGCCCGATAGATCGTACCGAGATCGGGCAGAGCGTCGCCCAGCAGTTCGCGCAGCGAGACCACCCGCTGGCGCGCCGAGCTCAGCTCGCGCTTGGCGAGCTTCTCGACCGGCACCTTGAGTGCGGCGATCATCTCGGCGGGATCGAAATCGATGAGCAGCGTCCCCTGGTAGAACAGCGTGCTGCCGTCGAAGAAGCCGCCGGTGCCGCTGACCTTCCGCCCGTCCACCTCGATGTCGTTGCGCGGCCGGTAGCGCGCCGGCACGCCGAGCTTGTTGAGGCCGAGCGCCGCGGCCTCGCAGATCCGGCGGGTCGCGGTGTCGAGATCACGCAGGCCCAGGCTCGCGCGGTCGAAGACCAGCTCCCAGCCGATCTGTCCCTCGTCAAGATAGAGCCCGCCGCCGCCGGTAATCCGCCGCCCGACCTCGATGCCGCGGCGCCGGCAATGATCGAGCCGCACCTCGTGACCGAGGATCTGGTGCATGCCGATCAGCGCCGAGGGACGGAAGCGCAGGAACCGGATCGTGTCGGGGATGCGGCCTTCGCTGCGCGCGCCGATGAGCGCCTGGTCGAAGGCGATGTTGGCACGCCCGGCTCGGATGCCGGTGTCGATCACCCGGAAGGACGCCGCGCCGGTCATCGTTCGGGGCGCTTCGCCTCGGGCAGGCCGCGCTGCAGCTGGCGCCGGATGCGGCGGAGGTCGCCGCCGTCGGGCGCGAAGGGATAGGAGGCGATGTTGCTCGGCGGCGAGTCGCCGAAGGGCCGGTCGCAGGCCGAGATGTCCGCCGCCGCCTTGCCCGGGCAGCCGGAGGTGCGGAAGGCGACGCCGCCCGCCATCACCGCCTCCAGCTCGGCCTGCGGATAGCCGAAATCGACGAGGCAGCCGCCGCCGTCGAAGCGCATGCGCTCCAGGCGATGGCCGCGGTAGTCGATGAGATATCGGGCAAGCTGGACGCGGCGCCATTGCGGCCGCGGCACCGGCGGCAGATGGTCCATGAGCGACCCGGCCTCGGGAAAAAAGGCGAACATATGGCTGTGGCCGCCGAGATCGCGGATCGCTTGCACCTGCGACAGCACGTCGTGATCGCTCTCTCCCATGCCGACGATGAGATGGGCGCCGAAGCGCTCGGGCCCGAAGATCTCGGCGGCGGCGCGCAGGATCTCCCAGTACTTGTCCCAGCTGTGCGGCGACTGCACGCCGCGCCCGCGGGTGCGCTCAAACAGCTCGGGATTGGTCGCGTCCAGCGCTACGGTGAATATCTCGGCGCCGAGATCGTAGAGCTCCTGCACGTCCTGGCGCGTCATCGTCGTCGGATTCGACAGGATCGATACCGGCACGTGCTTCACCCGATCGACCCATTTCTTCAGCACGATGCGCGTGTCTCGATCCGAGTCCGGATGCGTGATCATGCTGATGCACATGCGGTGGAAGCGTCCGCCATCGCCGCCGGCGGCGACGATCTCGATCACCTCGTCATAGGGCACCGCCGGCCAGTCGACGCGGATGAAGTTGCGGTCGGCATAATTGCGCTCGGCCTCGCGGTGGCGCGCCAGGCCGCAATAGGCGCAGTTGGCGCGGCACCCCTCGGGATAGGTCAGCAGCAGATTGAGGCAGCGCGTGCAGTCGGTGCGATGCATGTAGCCCTTCATCACGCCGAGCGTGATCGCCGCCGCGGTCGACATCTGCACATAGTCCGGCGAGCGCATGTTGGGCGTGAGGATGTTGTCGTTCGGCCGGTAGAGGCCGCTGGCCACGCCGCCGGCGGCCTTGACCCGCGCGCCATTGCGCGCCTCGACCGGCACCGCGGCAGGCGCGCGCGGCTGCATGCCGGCGGGATCGTTGAACGCGCGCGCGCGGCCGGTGAAGTCCGGAACCGCATCCCGCGGCATCTCTACACAGCCCATGTCGAGCCTCCTCCTCTCACGCCGCCCAGTATTGCGGATAGGCGATCCAGCCGGCGCGCAGCGCGGACGCGTCGGGACCGCCCCGGCCATAGGCGTCGAGCACGGTACGGCGGCGGCCGAGCGCCCGCGACAGCGCGCCGTCGAAGATATCGCCGAGTTCCTCCTCGTATTCCGCCAGCGCGCCCGGCCGGCCGGCGAGCCAGCCGGCGGCGGCGCGGCCCGCGAGCCGGCCCGAGATCGCCGCCGCGGCGATGCCGGCCCCGGTCACCGGGTTGGTCAGCCCGGCGGCGTCGCCGGCGAGCAGGACCGGCGTCTCGCCGATCGCGCCCAGGACGCTGAGACGGCCGCCGACCGGGATCGCACCACCGGTGAGGTGAGACACGCCGCCGCCGATGCGTTCCTCGGCGACGAGCCGACGGCGCAGGGCGCCGAGCAGCGGCTTCAGCAGCGGCCGGATCTCACCAGCCGCGCCGATGCCGAGATTGGCGCGCGCGTTTTTCGGAAAGAGCCAGCCATAGCCGCCGGCATAATCGGCGTGGAGATAGATGTCCGTGGCGTCGTGCGGAGCAAGCAAAGGCACCGTGACCTGCCGCGTCTCGACCAGCGCGCGGTTGACGCTGCTGATGGCCGCGCCGATGCAGGAATGCGGCCCGTCCGCGCCGATCAGGAGCCGTGGCCGGAATCGGCTGCCATCCGAGGCGCAGACCGTGCCATCCGCCTCGATGCGGCGCACGCTCACGCCATAGCGGCACTCGGCGCCGGCGGCGGCGGCGCGCTCGGCAAGCAGCCGGTCGAAAGCGGTGCGATCGATCATGCGGCCGGGGAAGCGCGGCGTCTCGTCGGCGGGCTCCGCCGCGACGAAGGTCTGCATGCGGTCGACGGTCTGGGCGGTCACCATCGCCAGCCCCGGCACTTCCTGGTCGAGCAGCGCCGGCACGAACTCCGCGCACTGCACCGGCCGCCCGGGCTCGGCGCGGCGCTCGATGGCAACGACCCGCGCGCCCGCTTCGGCGGCCGCCGCCGCGGCGCGGCTTCCGGCGGGGCCGAGGCCCACGACCAGTACGTCGGGCGCGGCATCGGGCATGGCCATCGCCTCAGCCGGCGCAGGCCCGACGGCCGGCGAGCCCATCGAGCGCCACCGAGCAGCAGGCATGCTCCTGCTCGACCGGGCGGCCGATGGCGCGGGCGAGCGCCACGATGCCGGGCGCGGGATAGGCGATGCCGTCGAACCCCGCCATCACCGCATAGGCGTCGGTCAGCAGCTTGTGGGTGCCGGCGGGACGGGCACAGCCGAGTTGCACCGGCGCATGGCGAATGCGCCGGCGCGCCGCGACGAAGACGCTCGCGACGTCCTCGGACAGCACCGCCGCGAAAGGCCGGTCCGCCGGCGCGTAATAGGGCATGACCACGACCAGCACCAAGGCGGCGACGCGGTGGCGCGCGACGATCTCGAGCGCGCGCTCCTCGCCGAGCAAGCGGCCGTAATGCAGGCCGATGACGATATGCGGCACGATCTCCATGCCGGTGCCGCACAGCGCCGCCAGCGTCGCCTCGAAATCCTCGACCGGCCGGTCGAGGTGGTAGACCTGCCGGATCGTCTCCGCCGCGCCGATCACATCCATCATCGCGACGTCGATGCCGGCCGACGCCATGCGCCGGGCGCGTCGCTCGTCGAGCAGCGCCGAATGGATGGCGATGCGCAGCTGCGGAAAGTCGCGCTTCAGCGCCTCGATCGCCGGGTAGTAGCGCTCGTAGGACACCTCGTTGCGACGGTTGGAGCCGCCGGAGAGCAGAAAGCCCTTGAGGCCCTGGAGCAGGACGAGGTCGCGCACCTTGCGTTCGAGCTCCGCCGGGCTGGTCGCCGGGATCATCGGTTCCAGGATCTTCGCCTGGCAGTGATCGCAATTGAGCGCGCAGGCGCCGCCGGTGACGGAGAAGGCCGGGAAGCTGCTTTTGCCGCAGCCTCTCAGCTCGTCAGTGGCATAGGGGCGGAAGCTCGGCGTGTAGAAGCGCAACGGGCCGGGCGGCCGGTCGCGCGCCTCGGCCTCGAGCGCATCGACGAGATCGCGGTCGAGCGGCAGATCCTCCAGCGGCTCGATTTCCCGAATCAGCTCGCGCCAACCCATCGCGTCCTTCCTGCTTTCGGTTTAGCATGCCGCCGAGGGCGCTTCGCGGACGGTGATCGATCATGAAGAGGCTCTGCATCCTCCAGCACACCGAAGCCGAATTCCTCGGCCTGATGGAGGATCATCTCGAAAGCCGCGCCATCCGCTTCCAGTACTTGCGCCCGTTCACGGCGGGAAGCTCGCTCCCGGCCGATGCCGCGGGCTTCGACGGGCTGGTGCTGCTCGGCGCCGGCCCGCTGGGCATCGTCAGCGGCCCGCTGCTGCCGAGCCTCGCCGCCGAGCTGCGGCTCGCGCGCGACTTCCTGCGGCGCGACCTGCCGATTCTGGGATTCGGGCTCGGCGCCTGCCTGCTCGCCGCCGCGGCGGGCGGCGGCGCCGACGAGGCGCCGCTGCGCTTCACCCTCGGCACCGCCCGGCGCGTGGCGCCGGCCGCGCTCGGCGGCCATCTGCCGGCGCACTTTCCGCTCGCCGTCTATATGCGCGACCGGCCGGTGCTGCCGCGGGACGCCGCGGTGCTCGCCGTCGACGAGGCGGGCGAGCCGGCGCTCTTCGCCTTTCGCGGTAATTGCCTGGGGTTCCTCGGCCATCCCGGCGTCAAATCGGCGATGATCGAGGATCTCGTAATGGAATTCGACGACGCGCCGGAGGGGGTGGCGGAGACGCTGCCGCTGCTGCGCGCCGCGCAAGGCGCGATCGCCGCGGCGCTCAGCGAGATCATGGTGGGTGTGGTGATGGCTGCGCACCTGATGGAGCCGCCTCCCTGACCGGCGCCCGGCGCGTCCTTCCTGGACCGCGGCTTCAGTACAGCACGAATCTCCGGCTGACGACATATTAAATGCGATATCTCGAATGTATAGGGCCGACGGTCGCGCGGGTTGGCGATTTCGCGATTGAAACATAATAAAAACAGAATATGATGCCAGCTGGCGGTCGACGCGCGCAACGCAAGCTTGCCGACGGGCGGCGCGACCGACCTTGATATGGATCAAAGAAAGCGCCGATCGACAAGGCGCACGCGGGAGGAGACGGAGCCGGAGTGGCACGCAAGCTGGTCATCATCATGGTCAATACCGATCCTCGCAACGGCGAGGAGCTCGGCGCGCCGTTCTTCCAGGCGACGGTGGCGGCAGCCATGGACTACGAGGTCGAGGTGATCTGCACCGCGACCGCGGGACAGCTGATGAAGAAGGGCGTGGCCGAGAGGCTGGTGGTGAAGCCGGGCTCGCCCAAGACGGTCTATGACTTCATCAAGGACGCGCATGGGGCGGGGGTCAAGTTCTACTGCTGCTCGCCCAATCTCGACCTCTTCGACATGACCGGGGCGGATCTCATACCGGAATGCGCCGGCATCGTCGGCGGCGCCCATGTCATCGAGGAGGTCATGGAGAATGATGAGGCAAAGGTTCTGACCTATTGAGGACGCGCGAGGTCGAGATGACAGCCGCACCGATCGGCGATCCCGTGTCGAACGCCCCGGTCGTCGCCTACGAGGCCCTCGAAGCGGTGTTCGAGGACATCCGCTCGCACGCGCTTTACGACCACGAGCTGCACGGATGCCTCAATTGCGGCATCTGCACCGCCACCTGCCCGTCCGCCCATTACTACGACTATTCGCCGCGCGAGATCGTCCAGCTGCTGTGGACCGAGAATCTCGAAGGCATCTACGAGGCGATGCAGGAGAAGATATGGGCCTGCGCCCAATGCTACACCTGCGCCGCGCGCTGCCCCTTCGACAATTCTCCGGGCGGTCTGGTCATGATCATGCGCGAGGTCGCGATCAAGCATTCCATGCCCTCGGCCAAGGAGGCGCTCCGGCCGTTCTCGCGCGTCCTGCTCAAGGTCATCTCGACGGGCAACCAGCTCGCGCCGAACATGATTACGCGCGACGCCTTCCCCGATTGGGGACCGAACGTGACCAAGGTCGAGGCGCCGCTCGACGTGCTCCGCAAGGCGATCCCGGTGCCGACCATGCACACGACGGACACCGCCTGGGAGGTCAACCTAAAGACCTCGGTCGAGCTCTACACCATCTGGGAAGAGACCGGCGTGCTGCAGCAGCTCGAGAGCATCGACGAGAACCTATTCGATGTGATCTGCGACGTGATGGATGAAAAGCGCGACCAATACGCCGAATGGCAGGAAGAGCAGAAGGAAGCGGAGGCCGACGCCTAGCCGACCCGTGGCGCAGGAAATGCTGGAGGTGACGTGCGATGGATGACGACAAGCTGCCACAGGGCGCCTACACCGGCTTCGGCAACGAGTGGCGTCGGCCCGAGCTCAGCCCGGATGATGCGCAGAAGGCGACCTCCTGGGTCGAGACCCGGATCGACCGGCGCTCGATGCTGACCACCAAGCAGAACGTCGAAGACGTCCGCGACATCATGTGGCAGCTCGAGAAGGATGGCGAGATCGTCATTCACCGCGTCAGCGAGCAGCACGATCCCGTCACCGCCCGCACCCTCTACGGCTGGCAGAAACGGATCCCGACCAACCAGCTCTGGCACCACAAATCCTGCGGCCAATGCGGCAACATACCGGGCTACCCGACATCGTTGCTCTGGCTCATGAACAAGCTCGGGACGCGCTATCTCGACGAGACCGACCAGACCTCGTGCACGGCGTGGAATTACCACGGCTCCGGCGTCGGCAACGTCGTCAGTCTTGCCGCGGTGTTCCTGCGCAACTTCCATCAGGCCTATATGTCGGCCAAGGCGCAGGGCCTGCCCGAGGGCTACTACTACCCGCTCGTCCATTGCGGCACCTCCTTCGGCAATTACAAGGAGATGCGCAGCTTCCTGCTGCACTCGCCCAAGCTGCGCGAGCAGGTGAAGAAGATCCTCGCCAAGCTCGGCCGCCTCGTCGACGGCAAGCTGCTGATCCCCGAAGAGGTGGTGCATTATTCCGAGTGGCTCCACGTCATGCGCGCGCGCATCAACGAGCAGCGCGTGATCGATTGCAGCCATCTCCGGGCCACCGTCCATCCCGCCTGCCACGTCTACAAGATGGTGCCGGAGGACGTGATCTATGACGACACGGTGATGGACGGCAACCGCGTCGCGGTCTCCACCGGATTGCTGCAGACGCTCGGCGCGCAGGTGGTCGACTACTCGACTTGGTACGATTGCTGCGGCTTCGGCTTCCGCCACATCATCGGCGAGCGGGAGTTCACGCGCTCCTTCGCCATCGACCGCAAGATCAAGGTCGCGGTCGAGGAGGCGCGCGCCGACGTGATGGTCGGCCACGACACCGGCTGCATCACCACGCTCGACAAGAATCAGTGGATCGGGCGCGCCGTCGACAAGGTCTATGATCTCGCGATCATGGCGGATTGCCAGTTTGCGGCGCTGGTCTGCGGCGCGCATCCCTACAAGCTGGCGCAGCTCCACTGGCACGCCTCGCCCTTCGAGGGGCTGCTCGAGAAGCTCGGCATCGACTGGCAGAAGGCAAAGGCCGAATTCGAGGCCTATCTGAAGGAAGTCGCCGCCGGTCGCATCGAAACGCTCTACGATCCCAAGCAGGTGATCACCTCGGGACCGGGCTTCGTTGCGCCGGCGCTCGCGGCGAAAGGAGCGGAACCGGCATGAGACCGGCGCTGGTGGTCGGCGGCGGGCCCGCGGGCCTCTCGGCGGCGCATGCGCTCGCCGCGATGGGACGACATGTGGCCCTCGTCGAGAAGGCGGACACGCTAGGCGGCGCGCCGATCCTCACCGGCTACGCCAAGCTCGTGCCCTCGGGCGAATGGGCGAAGGACGCCATCGGCGGCATGGTACGGCGCGTCGAGGGTAATCCGCTGATCGATATCCATCGCGGAACGGTGGTGAAGAGCTTCTCGGGCGAGCCCGGCGCCTTCCGCGCCCGGCTGTCCTCCGGGCCGGAGCTGGAGGTCGGCGCCGCCCTGCTCTGCACCGGCTTCACGCATTTCGACTCCGTCAACAAGCCGGAATGGGGCTTCGGCACATATCCCGACGTCGTCACCACCGCCCAGGTGGAGCAGATGATCTCGTCGGGCAGGGGCGTACGCTGTCCCTCCGATGGGCGCGCGCCCGACCGGGTCGCGATCCTGCTCTGCGTCGGCTCGCGCGACCGGCAGATCGGCCGCGAATGGTGCTCCAAGATATGCTGCACCGTGTCGGCCAACATCGCGATGGAGATCCGCGAGCAGCTGCCGGGCTGCAATGTCTACATCTACTACATGGATATCCGCACCTTCGGGCTCTACGAGGACACCTACTATTGGGAGAGCCAGGAGAAGCACAAGGTCAAGTACATCAAGGCGCGCATCGCCGAGGTGACCTCGGACGGCAAGCGCCTGATCGTCAAAGGCGAGGATACGCTGGTCAAGCGGCCGATCACCATTCCCTTCGACATGGTGGTGCATGCCATCGGCATGGATCCGAATGTCGACAATATGACGCTCTCGGCGGTCTTCGACATCAAGCTCGAGAAGCATGGCCACATCGCCAAGGCGTCGAGCTATACCAGCATGTGCGGCACGTCGCGGCCGGGGGTCTTTGTCGCCGGCGCGGCGACCGGGCCGGAGACCATCGATGATTCGATCGCCCAGGGCCAAGCCGCGGCGATGGCCGCGCTCGCCCAGCTCCACGGAAGCGTGCGGGAGGCCGCCGAATAGTGTGGGGACGCGCCAGACATAGCGCCGTGCCTGCCCAGGGACCGGTCCTCGACCTCAGCGGCCCGCGGCTCCGCCAGGCGTTCGAGCATCTCGCCGAAGCGGCCGAACCCGGCGGCGGGATCGAGCGCTATGTCGGCGCGCTGGCGCTCAAGAGCTCGCTCTTCGAGGAGTTGCTCGGCAACGGACGGGTGAGCACGCTTGGCGAGACCGAATTCTGCGACCTCTGCGGCTTCATCACGCCGGTGCGTCGGCGCGTCGGCGCCTGGCTCGGCCGGCACGGCTTTGCGGCGATGCGCCATAGGCTCGAGCGGCTGCTCATGGGACGGGCCGATGCCGCGACCGCCGATGCGCGGCTCGCCGCCTTCACCAGCAGCTTCCCCGCCGATCGCGAGCACCGCTGGGCGCGCGACCTGGCGGCCGAGATCCTGCACTTCATCGCGCCCGAGCATTATCCGCTGATGACACGCTGGATGTGGGATGCGCGCACCAACACCGGCGTGCTGCGCGAGATCTGGCACGCCGAGCATGTCGATGCGGCCGCCATCGCCGTCGCGGACGACGTCGCCGTCTTCGCGACGCTGCGCCAGGAGCTCGAGGGCTTCCTGCGCGACAATGGCGTCTTTCGCGACCTGACCTTCTACCTCGACCTGCTCTGCGCGCACGTCTATTCCTTCTACATAAACGGTCGCGGCGGCCAGTATCTCAGGACCGATTTCGGCGCCAAGGAGGATCCGATGGCGCATACCCGCCGGCTGCTCGGCCTCGATGCGGTCGACACCGAGACCGGCCGGACCCGCCTCAAGCTGATCGACGGCACCGCCCATGTGCTGGGCGAGATGCCGCGGCTCGGGCCCGGGAGGCCCTGACATGCCGATCCATGAGAAATCGTTGATCCGGCCGGAGAACCTCGCCATCCACGAGGATCTGACGATCGAGGGCGTCGACGTCTCCGGCCATTGGAGCACCTTCATCAAGTCGCGTGCGGTTACCGACTACAACGAGGCGATGGAGCAGGAGATCGCGGCGCTGCCCGGCGGCGAATACATCCATCGCTGCTGGCAATGCGGCTCCTGCACCAATTCCTGCACCGTCAACGCCGTCAACCCCGACTTCAACCCGCGCTACTGGATCTATCTGATCCGGCTGGGGATGGAGGAGGAGCTGCTGCGCGACAAGGACATCGTCTGGCAGTGCGTCTCGTGCAACAAATGCACCTACGCCTGTCCGCGCGACGTGAACCCCGAAGGCGTGATGAAGGCGACCGCCCATTGGCTCGAGCTCAAGGGGCATACCGACCAGAAGCCGTCGATGGCCTTCGACGAGATCTTCTCGGCGCAGGTCTTCGCCACCGGCAAGATCGAGGAGGGCCGGATCATCCGCCAGTTCTTCGCGCGCACCGGCCAATCTTTGTTCCAGGACTGGCTGCTGGCGCTGGCGCGGGGGCTGGCGAAGCGGCTTCCCGTCGGGCTGCTCGCCCGGCTCGGCTTTGCCGCCCTCTTCCGCCCGCGCACCAGCGGCTGGGGCCGGGCGCAGGCGGCGATGGCAGAATATCTCGGCGAGCAGCAGGCGGCGCGGCGCAGCGCCCTCGGCATCGAAGAAGGAGCGAAGCGATGAGCGGCAAGCACCGCAAGGTCGCCTATTACCCCGGCTGCGCGCTGGAGGAGACCGGGCACGCCTACAACCGGTCCACCAAGGAACTCGGCAAGGCGCTCGGCCTCGAGCTCGTCGAGCTCGAGAACTGGAACTGCTGCGGCGCGATGGAGGTGAAGAATCTCGATCCGAAGCTGCAGACTTATCTCTCGGCGCGCAATCTCGCCATCGCCGGCAAGATGGGTTTCGACACGGTGATGGCGCCGTGCAACGGCTGCTATCACAATCTCAAGAAGGCCGAGTACGACCTCGGGCATGATGCCGGTTCGCGCGAGGTGGTCGAGCGGCTGTCGCAGAAGGCGGGGCACGAGACCTACGAGGCGGGCGGCGTCAGCACCATCCACGCACTCGATTGGATCAAGGAGGCGATCGGCGAAGACGGGCTGAAGAACCGGGTCGAGAATTCGCTCAAGGGCCTTAAGATCGCAAACTATTACGGCTGCATGTACACTCGGCCGCGCCACATCTTCCCGGAGAAGGACAAGGGGCCCGGTTCCGAATCGACATCGAAGCCGCATTTCATGGACGATCTGTTGGCGGCGGCCGGCGCCGACTGCGTCGAGTTTCCGCTCAGGACGGCGTGCTGCGGCGGTGCGCACACCCTCTCCGACAGCGACATCTCGACCAAGCTGGTGCTCAACCTGCTGACCACCGCCGAGGCCTGCGGCGCCGAGGTGATCGCCACCGAATGCCCTACCTGCCATACCGGTCTGGAGATGCATCAGGTCCGCGCCGAAAAAGTCTTCGGCAGGAAGACGCGGGTGAAGATCCTCTATTTCACCCAGTTGCTCGGCATGGCGCTCGGACTGTCCGCCCGGCGCGTCGGCGTGCAGGAAAATCTTTCCGACGCCTCCGACCTGCTGCGGCAAAAGGGATTGGGATGATGACCGGCTTGCCGGGCGTTGCGCCTGAAGCGGCGATCATGGAGCGCATCGACGCGATCGCTGCCACGCGCGACGACGCGCTTGCCGTAGCGGCGGCGGTGCGGGCCGACGAGCTTCTCGCGCTCGGCGAGGCGATCCTCGAGCGCTGGCTGCAAGCCCATGGCGCGACGCCGACGCGACAGACATTGGAGGGCTTCCGCCTCCTGGCGCTCCACCGGCAGGCCGCCAAGGGCGATCCCGGCTTCAACGCCTGCCGCGAGACCTGCCGCGAACTCGTCTACCACCGCAATCTGATCCGCCTCGATGCCGCCCATCCCGAAACGCCGCGGCGTCTGCGCCTGGCCGCCATGGTGGCGCGCCACCTCGCCCTCTTCATCGACGGCAGGCTCCAGGCGGCGGCGCTGGGCGAGTTCTGCTGCTCCTCGCGCCCGCTGCGCGAGCACGACGCCACACTCCACGAATAGGACGCTTCCATGCCCACGGTACGCGGCTGCACCCTGCCGGACGATTTGCTCTACGACGTCGGGAACAACATCTGGTATCGCGAGAATGGCGACGGGACGGTGACGGTCGGCATGACCGCGGTGGCCGCGGCGATGGCCG
>DAHUYF010000154.1 GCA_027315365.1 Rhodospirillales bacterium
CTTGCCCAAAAATGCCCCGCGCCGCGGCGGGCGTTAGCCTGTACGAAGGCCGGGGATGACTTGACGGCAGGTGGCCCATAATAATGGGGCTGCTAGGAGCCTGTCTGGGACAGGGGACGCAAACCCGTCCCCTGTCCCAGACAGGCTCGAAGCTCCCCCCGACAAATCATGAGGCCAGGTCCCATGCATCAGCTCACCAGTCCCACCGCGCGCGGTATCGCCGCGGCCGCTCTCCTCGGCGCCCTCGTGCTGGCAAGCCCGCTGCGCGCCGCGGCGGTCGACCGGCCTGCCGCCGCGCCCGCGGCGCAGCTGGCGCAGGCATCGCCCCCGACGTCGCCGCCGCCCGCCGCCGCGCCGGCCAAGCCGCGGCGCTCGCCGGCCGAACGCGTCGAACAGCGCATCAAGATGCTGCATGACAATCTCAAGATCACGGCGGCGCAGGAGCAGCTCTGGGCGCCGGTCGCCCAGGCGATGCGCGATCAGGCGGCGGCGATGCAGCAGGCGATCCAGAACCGCCGGCAGAATCCGTCGATGAATGCGGTCGAGGACCTCAAGGCCTACGAAGCCATCGCCGACGCCCATGCCCAGGGACTGCAGAAGCTGGTGCCGGCCTTCGGGGCGCTCTACGCCGCGCTGTCGGACGACCAGAAGAAAGAGGCCGATACCCTGTTCAGCCGCAGCCGCCATATGCGCGGCAAGCAACAAAAGGGCTGACCGGCCGGCCAGCCCGACCATCCTTCGGCAGCGCATGAGGGCAGCATGATCCGCTTGCTACATCTCCGTCCCGCCTTGATCACCGCGACGCTGGCGGCGGCCTGCGTGCTGGGCGGGTACGGCGCTCCGGCGCGTGCCGACGATCGCGGCTGGGATGGTCCTCCGCCGCGCCATTGGCGTCATGATCGCGGCTGGGATCGGGGCGGGCGCTACTATGTCGCGCCGCAACCGGTCTACGCGCCGCCGCCGGTGGTCTACGCCCCGCCGCCGCCGCCGATGGGCCTCAACCTGATCATCCCGTTCAACTTCCGCTGACGCCTGCCGCGCGCGCAGAAGGGGCCCCGCCGGCGATGGCGGGGCCTCTGCTTTGCCGCCGTCGCGGCGCCGCACCTGGCTCGCCGCCGCGTCGACAGGAGTTGCGCGTTTTGCCCGACGAGTGCGACATCCGGCGAGTGAGCGGCCCGCCTCGTCCGTATCATTGCCGGTGCTTCAAAACGGGAGACCGGATGCCGCGATTTTTCGTCGGGCTTTATCACGCGCAATTTTTCTTCCTGCCGGCGGTGATCGCGCTGGCGGCGCTCGATGCGGCGCTGCTCGCCTTCTGGCGCAAGGAGACTTACGACTGGCGCGCGGCACTGGCCTCGCTCGCCGACGCGCTCGGCCGCGACTATGTCGTCTACCGCTTCCTGCCGCTGAGCCTCGCCGCGCCGGTGATCGGCTTCGCCTGGAGCCATCGCCTGGCGACGCTCCGCTTCACGGGGCGGCGGCCCTGAGTCTGCTCTTCCTCGGCCAGGAGTTCTGCTACTACTGGTTCCACCGGGCATCGCACCGCATCCGATGGTTCTGGGCGACGCATTCTATCCATCACTCGTCCAACCAGCTGAACCTCGCTGCCGCCTACCGCTTCGGCTGGACCGGGCGGCTTTCGGGCAGCGGCCTCTTCTACGCGCCGCTGGTCTGGCTGGGCTTGCCGCCCGCCGCCGTGTTCGGCGTGCTGTCGCTCAACCTGCTCTATCAGTTCTGGCTGCACACCACCTGGGTTCCCAAGCTCGGCTGGCTGGAATACGTCCTCAACAGCCCCTCACACCACCGCGTCCATCACGCCGCCAACCTCGATTATCTCGACGCCAATTACGGCGGCGTACTGATCGTCTTCGACCGGCTGTTCGGCACCTGCATCGTCGAGCGCGAGGATCTGCCCTGCCGTTACGGGCTGGTGAAGCCGCTGCGCTCCAACAATCCGTTCGTCTTCAACTTTCACGAATGGCGGGCGCTCGGCAGCGATCTCCGGCAGGCGCGGGACTGGCGCGAGCGCTGGAACCACCTCTTCGGCCCGCCCGGCTGGCGGCCCGACGGGCAGAGTTTGACCACCGAGGATTTGCGCCGCGCCGCCGCCGCGGAGTAGGCCGGGCGTTGCCGGATTGGCGTTCAGCCCTTCGGCCGCATGGTGGGGAAGGCGATGACGTCGCGGATCGACGGGCTGTCGGTCAGCAGCATCACCAGCCGGTCGATGCCGATGCCGAGGCCGCCCGCCGGCGGCATGCCGTATTCGAGCGCAGCGACGAAATCGGCGTCGAGGCGCTGCGCCTCCTCGTCGCCGAGCTCGCGCTCGCGCATCTGCGCCTGGAAGCGCGCGAGCTGGTCCTGGGGATCGTTGAGCTCGGAATAGGCGTTGGCGATTTCCCAGCCGTTGATGAAGGTCTCGAAGCGTTCGGTCAGG
>DAHUYF010000193.1 GCA_027315365.1 Rhodospirillales bacterium
ACGACGGCGCCCAGCAGCCATCGGTTCGACAGCAGACCCTGCCGGAACAGCGATTGGCGCTCCGATCGGACCGCGAGCACGTTCCCCATCTGCGACAGCGTCAGCACCGTGAAGACCATCGTCTGCCAGTGGGCGGAACCCAGGACGTGGATGGCGTAAGCCTGGCTCAGCAGCGATATCCCGGCCATGGCCAGCGAGCGCGGCCGCGCCGTCCCCGCTTGGCCGGAGGCAGGTCCGAACCCCGCTTCCGCCGGGTTCAGCGCGCGGACGGCGGCGGAGGTGGGGGTGTTCCCGGGGCGGGCTGATAGCCCGGCACCTGATTGCCGCGGGAATACATGCATTGCGAATAGGCGATGTCGTAGAACTGCTGCGCGGTGTAGGTGCCGCGCTCGGCCTGGCCCGCACCCACCGCCGTGCCGCCGAGCGCGCCGGCGCCGGCGCCGACCGCCGCGCCTTTACCGCCGCCGACCGCAGCGCCGAGACCGGCACCGAGTACCGTCCCGAGCACGGCGGTGCCGAGCTGGCCGGTGCTGCCCTGCTCGGCGACGCCGGCGCTCTGGCGGCGCGCATAGTCGCGGCAGATGACGTCGTCGTCCTGGAAGACGGCGAAGGGCTTGTTCGGCCCCGGCATCACCGCGACCTTCGGCCCCATCGGCTGCGTCGCGCAGCCGCCGAGAAAGACCAGCGCCGCCGCGGCGGCGACCGTCGCTACGACATGGTTCACGACAACAACCTCCTCATGGGACCGACGGCTTGGCCGTCGCTTCGCGCGTCAGCGGCGCGTGCGCGCATACTCCCAGCATTGACGCCGTGGGGCGTTGACTTGTATCAATCCGGCGCGCGAACCGTCTGGGCCCCGCGCTCGGCGCAGCGCCGCCCCAGAGGCCAGGCTCATGGCGGCCATCGCCGGGATTTTGGGATTTTCGCTATCGGCTTGCCGCGCATGGCGATCGGGCAGGCGCCGACCGTACCCTCCGCATCGATTACATGCACGTTACCGTTTCCGGCGGGATCGGGGCGAGCATAACCTCGCGCCGCGTCATGCCGCCAAGCGCCGCCCGCGCCCGATCGTACCCGCGCGACCCCGTCCCGGCCGACGCCGCGTCAGAGAAAAACCGGAAGCTTCGGCAGCGACACCAGCATCACCGTCTCCTCATGCGCTTCGGCGGCGTGCGCCATGCCCGGCGGCGTATAGAGATAGTCGCCGGCCTTGAGACGCTTGCCGCCGACGGTGATGTCGCCGGCGACGACATAGAGCTCCTCGCCGCCGGGATGGGTGTGCTCGGCGCCGTGCGCCCCCTTGGCAAAGCGCAGAAAGATGGTGGCGCCGCCCTCCGGCTGCGGCCGCAGCACGGCATACTCGATGCCCGGTGCCTCGGTCGAAATCCAGGTGCTGCCCGCGAGCCCGCTCTGGATCACATCGCTCATCTTCGCCTCCTATTCATGCCGATACCAACGAGTGATATTGATATCACTTTGCGCGCCCATGTCAAGGACGCGCGTGCCGGCCGCGGCGGACGGCCTTGCGGTGTGGGGCGGACGGATAGTATCACCGGCCGATGGCGCGGGGGCGGACGGGACAGCAGGATACCGCGGCGCGGCTGGTGGCAGCCGCGGCGAAGGAATTCAACAAGCATGGCTTCGACGGCACCGACAGCAACAAGATCGCACGGCGCGCCGGCTTCGCGCCGCAGACCTTCTATCGCTGGTTTCGCGACAAGACGGCGATCTTCGTCGCGGTCTATCGCGCCTGGGAAGACGAGGAGGCGCAGGTCATCGGCGGGCTCCTGGCGAAGGCGGCGCCGATGTCGGAGCTGGTCGAGGCGGTTGTCGCCCATCACCGCGCCTATCGCCTGTTCCGCCGCAGCCTGCGGCAGCTCGCGCTCGAGAACGAGACCGTGCGCAAGGCGCGCACGGAAAGCCGCTTGCGGCAGATCGAGCGGACGCGGCGCTGGGCCGGACCCGAGGCGCGGTCTCAGCCCGAGATTGCGGCACTGCTGCTGCAGATGGAGCGGCTCTGCGACGGCGTTGCCGAAGGCGAGCTCACCGAACTCGGCGTCGACGAGCCGACCGCGCGACAGGCGATCACGGAGCTGCTGCGACAGATGCGGCGGCACTAGGGGATGCGCACAAGATATGAGCGGCGGCCGGCGCCGTTCCCTCGCCGGCCGCATTCGTCCTCTTTAAAAGATGACGGGATATTCATCGGCCGATTGATCTCGATCAACGACGCCGGCGACGCCGGCAAGCGACTATCGTTCGCTCATGCGGATGCGCCCCCGCGGACGGGGTTCGCGTGCCTGATTTTTCATCCTGGAGGCAGACGTGTCGCTGCACGGCAAGAAGGGTCTGGTCGTCGGCATCGCCAACGAGCACAGCATCG
This sequence comes from Rhodospirillales bacterium, assembly GCA_027315365.1. Classification (GTDB taxonomy): domain Bacteria; phylum Pseudomonadota; class Alphaproteobacteria; order ATCC43930; family CGMCC-115725; genus DAHUYF01. Next base: position 2,384 of record DAHUYF010000193.1, read on the forward strand.
CCTTCGGCTGCGCCGAGGCATTCCACCGCGCCGGCGCGGCGCTCGCCGTCACCTATCTGAATGAGAAGGCCGCGCCCTATGTCCGCCCGTTGGCCGAGCGGCTCGAGAGCCCGATCGTCGTGCCCTGCGACGTGCGCGAGGAGGGGCGGCTCGAGGCGGTGTTCGCGCGCATCGCCGAGGAATGGGGCCGGCTCGACTTCCTGCTGCATTCGATCGCCTATGCGCCGAAGGAGGATCTCCACAGCCGCATCACCGACTGCTCCCAGGCCGGGTTCGCGATGGCGATGGACGTTTCCTGCCATTCCTTCATCCGCATGGCGCGGCTTGCCGAGCCGCTGATGGCGGACGGCGGATGCCTGCTGACGGTCACCTTCTACGGCTCGGAAAAAGTGGTCGAGGAATACAATCTCATGGGGCCGGTGAAGGCCGCGCTGGAGAGCGCCGTCCGCTACATGGCGGCCGAGCTCGGACCCAAGCGCATCCGCGTCCACGCGCTCTCGCCGGGGCCGCTCAAGACGCGCGCCGCGTCAGGCATCGAGCGCTTCGACGAATTGCTGGAGCGGGCGCGCGTCCGCACGCCCGAGCATCGCCTGGTGAGCATCGAGGATGTCGGCAATCTCGCCACGTTTCTGGTCGGCGACGGCGCCGCGGCGCTCACCGGCAATGTCGAATACATCGACGCCGGCTATCACATCGTCGGCTGAAACGCGGATCGGGTCGGAGGCGCGGAATGGAGCGGATCGAGAACCGGACGTTCGACGAGATGCAGCCGGGCGACGTGGCGAGCCTCGTCCGCACGCTCACCCCCAAGGACATCGAGGTGTTCGCCGCCATGTCCGGCGACGTCAATCCCGCCCATGTCGACGCGGAGTTCGCCAAGAGCGACATGTTCCACAAGGTGGTGGCGCACGGCATGTGGAGCGGCGCGCTGATCTCGACGGTGCTGGGGACCCAGCTCCCGGGGCCGGGCACGATCTATGTCGACCAATCGCTGCATTTCGGCCGTCCGGTCGGGCTTGGCGACACCATCACCGTCACGGTGACGGTGACCAGGAAGGTCGAGGCCACCCGCCACGTCCTGCTCGATTGCCGGGCGTCGAACCAGCGCGGCGAGGAGGTGATATCCGGCACGGCGGAGGTCATCGCGCCCGCCGAGAAAATCTCCCGCCCGCGACTCCTCCTGCCGGAGATCGAGCTGCGTCAGAAGGGACACCGCTACGAGCGCCTGATCGAGATGACGCGCGGCCTGGAGCCGATCCGCACCGCGGTGGTGCACCCGGTAGATGCTCCCTCGCTGCTCGGCGCGGTCGAGGCGGCGCATGCCAAGCTGATCGTGCCGATACTGGTCGGGCCGGAACGCAGGATCCGCGCCGCCGCCGAGCAGGCGCAGCTCGACCTCGCGCCCTACGAGCTCGTCGCCACCGAGCACAGCGATGCCGCGGCGGCGCAGGCGGTGGGCATGGCGCGGGCGGGCAAGGTCGATGCGCTGATGAAGGGCGCGCTTCACACCGACGAGCTGATGCGCGCGGTGGTCGACCCCGATCACGGGCTGCGCACCGCCCGCCGGATCAGCCATGTCTTCGCGATCGACCTGCCGGGATACCCGCGGCCGCTCTTCGTCACCGACGCTGCGATCAACATCTACCCGACGCTGGCGGACAAGCACGACATCGTGCAGAACGCGATCGATCTGGCGCATGCCCTCGGCATCGCCCGGCCGCGCGTGGCGATCCTGTCGGCGGTCGAAACGGTGACCGAGAGCATCCGCTCCACCCTCGACGCCGCCGCGCTCTGCAAGATGGCCGATCGCGGCCAGATCACCGGCGGCATCCTCGACGGCCCGCTCGCCTTCGACAACGCGGTCTCCGAAGAGGCAGCCAAGACCAAGGGGATCGTGTCGCCGGTCGCAGGCCGCGCCGACATCTTCGTCGTGCCCGATCTGGAGGCCGGCAACATGCTGGCCAAGCAGCTCGAATACCTCGCCGAGGCGCAGGTCGCCGGCATCGTGCTCGGCGCGCGCGTGCCGATCATCCTGACGAGCCGCGCGGACAAGACGCTGGCGCGGCTCGGCTCCTGCGCCATCGCGCTGCTGCTGGCGCGCCACAAGGCGGGAGCAGCGCCGTGAGCGACGTCATCCTGGTGCTCAACGCCGGCTCCTCGAGCATCAAATTCTCGCTGTTCCCGGCCGAGCGGCTGCCGGCGCGGCACGAGCTGCTGTGCGACGGCCAATACGAGGGGATCGGCCAACGCCGCGCCGTGCATTTCATCGCCAGAGACGGCGCGGGCGCCGCGCTCGCCGACGAGCATCTGGCGGAGGGCACCAGCCACGAGGATGCGCTGGCGGCGCTGCTGCGCTGGATCGACGGGCGTTTCCCGCAGCAGCATCTCGTCGCGGCCGGGCATCGCGTGGTCCATGGCGGAACGCGCTACGCCGAGCCGGTGCGCATCGACGCGGCGGTGGTCGCCGAGCTGCGCCGTCTCGTGCCTCTGGCGCCGCTGCACCAGCCACACCATCTGGCGGCGATCGCGGCGCTGGCGAGGCTGCATCCGACGTTGCCGCAGATCGCGTGCTTCGATACCTCGTTCCATCACGCACAGCCGGCGGTGGCGACCAGCTTCGCCCTGCCGCGACGACTGACGCAGGAAGGCGTCCGGCGCTACGGCTTTCACGGCCTCTCTTACGAGTACATCGCCGGCGTTCTCCCCGATGTTCTCGGCCGGGCGGAAGCGGAAGGCCGCGTCGTCGTGGCGCATCTCGGCGCCGGCGCCAGCCTGTGCGCGATGCGGCGACGCAAGAGCCTCGCCACCACCATGGGCTTCACCGCGCTCGACGGGCTGCCGATGAGCCGGCGCTGCGGCGCGCTCGATCCCGGCGTGGTGCTCTATCTGATGCAGGAGAAGGGGATGAGCGCCGCGGCGGTGAGCGACCTGCTCTATCACGAATCCGGACTCTACGGCGTCTCCGGCGTCAGCGACGACATGGCGGCGCTGCTGAAGAGCGCCGATCCTCGTGCGGCGGAGGCGATCGACCTCTTCGTCTATCGGATTGGGCGCGAGCTGGGCTCGCTGGCGGCGGCGCTGGGCGGGCTCGACGCGCTGGTCTTCACCGCCGGCATCGGCGAGCACGCCGCGGAGATCCGCCGGCGCGTCTGCGCGGATGCGGCCTGGCTCGGCATCGAGCTCGATCCGACCGCAAACGACAAGGGCGGTCCGTGCATCACGCGGCAGGGCGGCAGGGCCTCGGCCTGGGTCATCGCCACCGACGAGGATCTGATGATCGCACGGCATAGCTGGGCGCTGCTGCGCCAACCGGGTGCCGCCGATCCGGCGATGACGAAGCGAACAGAGAAACAGGAACCATCATGACCAAACATCCGGCCGGGAAATCCTCCACGCACTCGACGCTCGGCGTCCCCGCCTTCTGGCCGATGGCGATGGCGGCGGCGCTGGCCGAGGAAGGCGCGGAGCTTTACGCCAAGAACCTCAAATTCATCGAGGAAGAGATCAAGATCAACGAAGAGCTGAGACCCCGGCTCGCGACGCGGAACGAGGTGCGGCTCGAGCTACGCACGATGCGGCTGCGCGATTACGGCAAACCCGGCACCGGCATCCCGACCCTCGTCGATGCGCCCTATGCCGGCCACACCGCGGTGATCGCCGACTATCACCGCGGCCAGAGCCTGGTGGAGACGCTGCTCGCCAGCGGCATCGGCCATGTGGCGCTCACCGACTGGAAGACGGCGAGCGAGGACATGAAGGATCTCGAGGTCGACAACTACCTTGCCGAGCTCGTCGTCGCGATCGACGATCTCGGCGGCCGCGTCAACCTGGTCGGGCTGTGCCAGGGCGGCTGGATGGCGGCGATGGTGGCGGCGCGCTTTCCGGCCAAGGTGAACGCGCTGGTGCTCGCCGGCGCGCCGATCGACACCGATGCCGGCGACGGGCCGATCAAGCGCATGGCGCAGGCCTCGCCGCTCTCCTTCTATCAGGATCTGGTGGCGCTGGGCGGCGGGCTGATGCGCGGCAAGTTCATGCTGCAGGGGTGGAAGAACATGCACCCCGAGGAGCATTACATTCAGCAGCACATCGACCTCTACGAGCACATCGACGACCCCACCTATCTCGCCAAGGAGGAGACTTTCGAAAGCTGGTACGAAAACCCCCTCGACCTGCCGGGACGCTGGTATCTCCAGGTCATCAAGGAAATCTTCAAGGAGAACCGGCTCGCCAAGGGCGAATTCGTCGGGCTCGGACGGAAGCTCGATCTCGGCGCCATCGCCTGCCCGGCCTATCTGCTGGCGGGTGCCGCCGACGACATCACCACGCCGGAGCAGGTGCTCGACGCCGCGAAATACCTCGGCACGCCCAAGGAGCGCATCGTGCGGGAGACGGTGCCCGGCGGCCATATCGGTCTCTTCATGGGGGCACGGACGCTGACGGAGCACTGGCCGAAGATCGCCCGCTGGATCGCGGCGCAATAAGGGGTTCGCGCCCGACGACGGCAGGCCCCGCCTGCGGTATCGCGCGGCATCGGCTAAGCTCGGCGCGCTGCAGCCAGGGAGACGCGCCATGCCGGACCGCAATCGCCAGATCCTGCTCGTCGAGACGCCGAAGGGAAAGCTCGGGCCGGAGCATTTCCGCCTGGCGGAGGCGCCGATGCCGACGCCCAAACCCGGCGAGGTGCTGGCGCGGGTGCGCTACATCTCGCTCGACGCCGCCAACCGCGCCTGGATGCAGGGCGCGACATACCGCTCCGCCGTCGAGGCGGGAAGCGTCATGGCCGGCGGCGCGCTGGCCGAGATCGTGGCCTCCGACAGCCCGGCGCTCGTCCCCGGCGATCTCGTCTTCGCCGATACCGGCTGGCAGGATTACGCCGCGCTGCCGGCCAAGCGCGCGGTGAAGCTGCCGCAGCTGGAGCCGCTGACGCATCTCCTCAGCGTCTACGGCGTTGCCGGGCTCACCGCCTATGTCGGTCTGCTGCGCGTCGGCCGGCCGCAGCCGGGCGAGACGGTGGCGGTCTCGGCGGCGGCGGGTTCGGTCGGCTCGCTGGTCGGCCAGATCGCCAAGATCAAGGGCTGCCGCGTCGTCGGCATCGCCGGCGGAGCGGAGAAATGCGCCTGGCTTACCGGCACGCTGGGCTTCGACGCGGCGGTCGACTACAAGACGGGGACGCTCGCCAAGCGGCTGAAGGAAGCGGCGCCCGACGGCATCGACGTCTATTTCGACAATGTCGGCGGCGACGTGCTGGAGGCCTGCCTGTTCCAGATGAACCTCCGCGGCCGCATCGCCTGCTGCGGCGCGGTCTCGCAATATGACGGCGCGCCGCAGCCGCACGGGCCGCGCGGCGTGCCGGGGCTGCTGGTGGTGAAGCGGCTCACCATGCAGGGCTTCATCGTCATGGACTACGAATCCGAGCGCGCGGCGGCCACAGCCGAGCTCAAATCCTGGGTCGATGCCGGAAAGCTCAAGGTGCAGGAGGACATCATCGACGGGCTCGAAAACACGCCCGCCGCGCTGATCGGGCTGCTGGCCGGCGAGAACCGGGGCAAGCGCATGGTGCGGGTGGGCTGAGCCGGCGCCAGCCTCAGCGGGAAGCTTGCACCGGCGCGGCCCGCCGGGTGTAGAGTGGCGGGCGCGTTCTTCACGCGGATAACTCGAGAGGAGGGAGCGATGACGGAAGCAGTTGCACGCGTCACCAAGATTACCGCCGCCTCGACCAAGAGCTTCCAGGACGCGGTCGATGCCGGTCTGAAGCGCGCCGCCAAGACGCTGCGCGGCATCACCGGCCTCGAAGTGATCGAGCAGAAGGCGAAGGTGGCGAACGGCAAGATCGCCGAATACCGCGCCACCGTCGAGATCACCTTCATCCTCGATTAGCCGAGCCGCGATCACGACCTGAAGCGCGGCAGCACCGTCGCGCCGAAAAGCTCGACTGTGCGCAGGGGGTCGGCGGCGACGCTGACCGTGAACATGACGCGCCGCAGCCCGGCCGCCGCGGCACGCGCGAGCTGCGCCGCGCACTCCTCGGGCGTGCCGTAGATCGCGAAGCGCCGCGAGAGATAGTCGAACAGCCCGAGCTCGTCGACCAACCGCGCGTCGGCCTCGCCGGGCCGGGTGCTGTAGCGGCGGCGCAGCTCGGCCACCGCGCCGTGCAGCTCGGCCGGCACGCCGCGCTCGGTGAGATCGCCGGCCAGGATGTAGCCGCCGGCCATGAAGGCGAGGATGGCGCCGATCTTGCGCCGCGCCGCCGCGCCATCCTCGGTGCAGTCGAGCCCGGCGATCTGCCACAGCTCGACCGCGTCGGGGTCGCGACCGGCCTTGGCGGCGCCGTCGCGCACGCGTCCCTCGCTGGCGCGCAGATTTTCCTCGAGCAGGCCGAAATTGACGAAGGCGCCGTCGGCGGTTCGGCCGGCGGCGCGCAGCGTGTGTGGGCCCGATGCCGCCATGAACACCGGGCTCGGCGTCTTGACCCAGGGCATCGCGGCCTGGCCGCTCGGCCCCGCCACCGCCTCGCCGCGCAGCAGCCGGCGGATCAGCGCCACGCCCTCGGCGATCTCGCCGGCCCCCTTGGTGCGCGCCAGGCCGATATTGCTGGTGCCGCTGTGGCCGGCGCCGATGCCGAGCACGGCGCGTCCCGGCGCCAGCAGGTCGAGCGAGGCGATGGCCGCGGCGGAGACCGCGGGCGCGCGCGATTCGAGGTTGGTGACGCAGAGGGCGATTCGAGCGCGTCGGACGCGCTCGGCGGCCAGCGCGGCGGCGATCCAGGGATCCATGGCGTTGCCCGGCGTGTCGGCGATGCCGATCATGTCGTAGCCGTAGCGCTCGGCCGCGTCGGCCATGCCGCGGACCAGCTCGACGCTGTAAGGCCAGAAGAAGAAGCCGATCTCCACGATGATCCTCCCTTACGCGCGCCGTCCCGGCCCGGTCGGTCGAAGCGGCGTCGATGCCCGCCGAGACTATCAATTGCGCCGTGCGAAGGCGATGCGCCGCGCGGCGGACGGCACCATTTTTCGCGCTGGGCCTGCGCCGGCGGTTTGCGATAGGTTGGCCCTCCCCCACCGATCGGACGGACTTTGCGCTCCCCGCCTCGCCCCCTCTCGCCGCAGCCGCCGCCGTCCCGGAACCGGGCGGGCGCATCCGATGCGCCGGCGGGGCGGCTCGATCCCCGCATCCACCTGCTGGCGCTCGGCAGCTTCGCGATCGGCACCGATGTCTTCGTCATCGCCGGCATCCTGCCGCGCATCGCCGGCGATCTCGGCGTCGGCATCGAGGCGGCGGGACAGATCATCGCCGCCTACGCGCTGGTCTATGCGCTGGGCTCGCCGCTGCTGGCGGCGTTGACCGCGCGCTGGCAGCGCGCGCGCGTCACCGTGCTCGCGCTGACCGGATTCGCGCTGGCCGACGCGCTGTGCGCGCTGGCGCCGAGCTATGGCGTGCTGATCGCCGGGCGGCTGCTGGCGGGAGGCTGCGCCGCGCTGTTCTCGCCCACCGCCTATACGCTGGCCGCCGGGCTGGCGCCGGCGGAACGGCGGGGCGCCGGCCTTGCCGCCGTGGCGCTGGGCATGACCAGCGCCACGGTCATCGGCGCGCCGCTCGGCACCTGGATCGGCGGCGCGTTCGGCTGGCACATGACCTTCGTGCTGGGCGCTGCGCTTGCCGCCGGCGCGGCGCTGGCGCTGCGGCTGGCGCGGCTGCCGGCGATGCCGCCGGGCGCAGTGCCGCGCCTCGCCGAGCGCTTCTCGCCGCTGACGCGGTCGGCGGTGCTGGCGAGCCTCGCCGCCAACCTGCTGTGGTCGGCGGGCAACTACACCATCTACAATTACAGCGCGGTGCTGTTCGGGCACCGCCTCGGCCTCGACAGCATCGCCTGGCTGCTGCTGGGCTATGGGCTCGGCGGCGTCAGCGGCAGCCAGCTCGGCGGTCGGCTCGTCGACCGTTTCGGCGCGATCGCGCCGGTCGTGGTCTTCATCGCCGTCGACGCGCTCGACATCGGCCTGCTCAACCTCATCGGCGGCAGCGCGCTCGGCGCCGGGATCGGACTCTTCATCATGGCCTTCGCCGGCTGGGCGGTGTTCCCGGCGCAGCAGAGCCGGCTGCTGGCGCTCGAGCCCGCCCATGGCGGCGTGGTGATGTCGCTGCTCGCCTCGACTATCTATATCGGCTCGGCGGTCGGCGCCGGGCTCGGCGGATTGCTGCTGGCGCATTTCGCGCCGACCGTGCCGGCCTATGTCGCCTGCGGCATCGTCAGCCTCGGGCTGGGCGCCTTCCTGCTCGGCATCGCGGCGGCGCGACGGGAATAGCCGCCGCCGGGCAAAGGCGTCTCTACGCCGTGGTGAAGCCGTGGTCGCTGAGCGGCAGCGAGCGGATGCGCCTGCCGGTGGCGGCGAAGATCGCGTTGCAGAGCGCCGGCGCCACCGGCGGCAATCCGACCTCGCCGACGCCGCCCCAGAAGCCGCCGCTCGGCACCTGCACCACTTCGATCTTCGGCATCGCCTTCAGCCGCAGCATGGGATAGGTGTCGAAATTCGCCTGCTGGACGCGGCCATTCTTGATGGTGATCTTGTCATAGAGCGCCGCGGTCAGGCCGAAGACGATGGCGCCTTCGACCTGCGTCACCACCGTATCGGGGTTGACGACATAGCCGCTGTCGAGCGCGCAGACGATGCGATGCACCGTGATCTCGTTCTTGTCGCCGAGCGAGATCTCGGCGATGCCGCAGACCAGCGTGTTGTAGCTGTCGTGATAGGCGATGCCGCGGAACATGCCGGCCGGCAGCGTCTTGCCCCAGCCCGCCTGCTTCGCCGCGGCGTCGAGCACGGCGAGTTGCTTGGGATGGTTCTTCAGCAGCGCGCGGCGCAGCTCGTAGGGGTCATGGCCGCCGGCATGCGCCACCTCGTCCAGGAAGCTCTCCTTGTAGAAGGCGTTCTGCGAGTTGTTGACCGAGCGCCAGAAGCCCACCGGCACCGGCGTGTTGCGCATCGCGTAGTCGACGAAGAAGTTCGGGAACTCGTAGGCGACCTCGGCCATGCCCTCGACGAAGTTGCGGTCGAGGCCGTTCCTGATCGCGCCGGGCCGCAGCGCCGCTAGGATCGACTGCCCGGTCAGGCGCACCTGCCAGACGACCGGCATGCCGGCGGCGTCGAGGCCGGCGGTGAGCTTCGCCATGCTGACCGGGCGGTAGAAATCGTGGCGCATGTCCTCTTCGCGCGACCACAGGAGCTTGACCGGCCGGCCCGCCGCCTTGGCGATCACCACCGCCTGGCGGACGAAATCCTGCACCGCGCCGCGCCGGCCGAAGCCGCCGCCGAGCATGGTGACGTGCACCTCGACATCCTTGGGATCGACGCCCGCCGCCCGCGCCGCAACCGCCAGCGCCTCCTGCGCGCTTTGTGTCGGCGCCCAGACCTCGACCTTGCCGGGCAGCACGTGGGCGGTGCAGTTCATCGTCTCCATCGTCGCATGGGCGAGGAAGGGCACGTGGTATTCCGCCTCGACTCGCCGCGCCGCACCGGCCAGCGCGCCGGCGGCGTCGCCCGCCTTGCCCGCGACCACGGCGTCCCCCGCCGACAGGCCGCCGCGCAGCATCTGGGCGATGGCCGCGTCGTCGAGCGCGGCGTTAGGGCCTTCGTCCCAGGTGATGGGCAGTGCGGCCAGCGCCTGATGCGCCTGCCAGTAGCTGTCGGCGACCACCGCCACCGCGTCGCCCATCGGCACCACCTGGCGGAAGCCGGGCATCGATGCGATCTTGGCCTCGTCGTAGGCCGCAAGCCTGCCGCCGAACACCGGGCATTGCGCCAGCGTCGCGTAGAGCATGCCGGGGACGCGCACATCGATGCCGTAGACCGGGCGGCCCATCACCTTGTCGGCAATGTCGAAGCGCATCTGCGCCTTGCCGACCAGCTTCCAATCCTTGGGATCCTTGAGCGTGACCTTGCTCGGCGGCGTCAACTTGGACGCGGCCTCGGCGATCTCGCCATAGGTCATGGTGCGGCCGCTGGGGATGTCGGTGATGACGCTGTTCTCGGCCTTGAGCTCGGCGCGCGGCACGCCCCATTTCTGCGCCGCGGCGGCGAGCAGCATCTCGCGCGCAGCGGCGCCGGCGCGGCGCAGCATCTCCTGTGATTCGCGGATCGCGCGGCTGCCGCCGGTCGACATCGAGCCGAAGGAATTGTCGCGATTGTCGCTGGCCGAGGCGTACTCGCCCCTGACCTTGCTCCAATCGCATTCGAGCTCCTCGCAGACCAGCATGGGAAGCGCGGTGAAGCTGCCCTGCCCCATCTCGGAGCGGGCGATGCGCACGATGATGGTGTTGTCGGGCTTGATGACGATCCAGTTGGTGACCTCCGCCCCCGCCGCACCGTCTTCGCCCCCGGCCGCCTCGGCCGGCCCGGGCAAGGCGAGGCCGAGCATGAGGCCGCCGCCGGCCGCGGCCGAACTCACCAGGAAGGCGCGGCGGCCGAGCGCAGGGCTCTCGATTCCTGTCATGGCCGCCTCCTCACGCCTTGCTCGCGGCGAGATGGATCGCCGCGCGGATACGGGTGTAGGTGCCGCAGCGGCAGATGTTGGTGATCGCCTTGTCGATCTCGGCGTCGGTGGGATTCGGCGTATCGCGCAGCAGGGCGGCTGCCGCCATCATCATGCCGATCTGGCAATAGCCGCATTGCGGCACCTCGGCTTCGATCCAGGCGCGCTGCACCTTGTGGCTGCCATCGGGCGACAGGCCTTCGATGGTGACGATCTTCCGGCCCTCGGCGGCGCCGACGGCGATCGAGCAGGAGCGCACCGCATCGCCGTCGAGATGAACGGTGCAGGCGCCGCATTGGGCGATGCCGCAGCCGTATTTCGTGCCGGTGAGCCCGAGCGTGTCGCGCAGCACCCAGAGCAGCGGTGTGTCGGGGTCGACATCGACCTGCTGCTCGCGGCCATTGACGTTGAGACGCACCATGCGACGCCTCCTCCGGCATCACCGTCCGGACGCACCCGTCCTTTATCGCCAGCCTATCCCGGATCGTCGCCGGATTGAACCGCAATGCCGTGCAAGCACAGCTGCCGCGCCGAGCGCGCAAAACGCGGCGCCGGCATCGCGCCTGCTTAGAGGCCGAAGGCCCTGCCGATGGCGTCGAGCCAGCCGCCGCCGGCATCCTCGGGCTTGCCGCGCATGGCGGCAGCGGCGGGCCCGTCGCTCCCGGCCGCCTCCGGCGGCGGATTCCACCAGCCGCCGCCCAGTGCCTGAAAGAGCGCCGCGGTATCGGCGAGCCGGCTCGCCTGGGCCTGGACCAGCGCGATTTCCGCCTGCTGATAGGCCGTCTGGGCGGTGAGCAGCGCCAGGTAATTGACCGCGCCGAGGCGCAGCTGGGCGCGCACGAGATCGAGGCTGTGCGCCGCAGTGCTCTCGGCATGCGCCGCCGCCTTCAACGCATCGGCGTCGTATTGCAGCGCGCGGAGCGTGTCGGCCACGTTCTGCATGGCGTTGATTGCGGTGCCGCGGTATTGGGCGACCGCCTGATCGAAGGCGGCACGCGCCGCGCGCTCCTTGTGCATCAGCGTGCCGCCGTCGAACACCGGCTGGGTCAGGCCGGCGATGACATCCCAGAAGCCGGTGCCGCTCGAGAACAGCCGGCTGCCCTGCGCCGCGATGGTGCCGACGCTGGCGCTGAGCGTGACGTTGGGCAGCCGGTTCGCCACCGCGACGCCGATCTCGGCGCTGGCGGCATGCAGATTCTCCTCCGCCTGCCGCACGTCCGGGCGCTGCTCCACCAGCTTCGCCGGCAGGCTCACCGGCAGCTCCAGCGGCAGCTCCAGCCCCTTCAGGTTGAAGGTCTCGGCCACCTCCTCGCTGGGATAGCGACCGACCAGCGCCGTCAGCAGGTCGCGCTGCTGCGCCAACTGCTTCTGCAGCGGCGGCAGGTTGGTTTCCGCCTGCGCCAGCGCCGCGTCCTGCGCCGCCACATCGACCTCGGCGATCTGCCCCAGCGCCAATTGCCGCCGGAACAGCTCCAGCAGCTCGGTCTCGAGCTTGATGATGTCCTCGGTCGCGGCGATCTGGCCGCGCAGGCTCGCCTCCATCACCACGGCGGTCACGACATTCGAGGTCAGCGTCAGATATGTCGCCGCGAGCTGGTAGCGCTGCGCCTCCGCCTGCGCCGCCAGCCCCTCGACGGTCCGCCGGTTGAGCCCGAACACGTCCGGCGCGTAGGAGACCAGAAGCTGCGGCGTATAGAGATTGAAATAGGGCGTGCCCGAGGACAGCGTCGGCGCGATCACTGCGGTGGCGTTCTTGTAGCGGCTGATCGAGGGGTTGGCGGTGACGTTGGGATAATAGAAACCCTCCTGCGCCGCCACGTTCTCCTCGGCTACGCGCAGCGCAGCCTGCGCCGCCTGCAGATCGGGATTGGCCTTGAGCGCCTGATCGATCAGCGCGCTGAGCGGCGGCGAACGGAACAGCGTCCACCATTGCCCCGGGATGTCGAGGCCGGCAACGAAGCGCTGCGCCCCGCCATCCGCGACCGCAGCCGAGGCAGTCTCGGCGGGCAGCGGCTGGGGCGTGTAGCCGGCAACGTCGGGCGGCGCCGGCGGCGTGAAATCGGGGCCTACGGCGCAGCCGGCGAGCAGCGCCATGGCGGCGGCGAACAGCGGCGGCGCGCGGCGGCGGCGGGTCGCGGTCATCGCCATCTATTCCGCCGGCAGCTCGGCCGCATCGGCCGGCGCCGGCTCGCGGCGCGAGAACAGGTCGATCAGCACCGGCAGCAGCACAAGGATAAGTACCGGCGCCAGCAGCACGCCGCCAACCACCACCAGCGCCAGCGGCTTCTGCACCTGCGAGCCGATGCCGGTCGAGACCGCCGCCGGCAGCAAGCCGACGCAGGCGGCGATGCAGGTCATCATCACCGGCCGCAGCCGCATATTGGCGGCGCGCCAGATCGCCGCGGACCGCTCAAGTCCGGATTCGACGAGCTGGTTGAAATAGGCGAGGACGATGATCCCTTCCATGACCGAGATGCCGAACAGCGCGACGAAACCGATCGCCGCCGAGACGCTGAACGGCGTGCCGGTCAGGCGGAGCGCGAAAATGCCGCCGATCAACGCCATCGGCATGACGCTGGCGGCGAGCAGCGTGTCGACGACCGAGCCGAAATTGACGAACAGCAGCATCGCGATCAGCAGCAGGCTGATCGGCACCACCACCTCCAGCCGCCCGATCGCCTCCTGCAGATCGCCGAACTCGCCCACCCATTCCATGCGGCTGCCGGCAGGCAGGCGGATCTGCTCGGCGATCTTGCGCTGCGCCTCCAGTACCGTGCCGCCGAGATCGCGGCCGCGCACGCTGAACTTGATCGGGATGTAGCGTTCCTGGTTCTCGCGGTAGATGAAGGAGTATCCCGGCACCAGTTCGACCTTGGCGACGTCGCTCAGCGGAATCGGCACGACGCCGGCGCCCGAGGGATTGGGCGCGCCGATCGGGATGCGACGCATGGCCTCGAGGCTCTGGCGGTATCGCGGCGCCAGGCGCACGACGATCGGGAAGTTGCGGTCGCTGCCGAATTCGTAGAGGTTGCCCGCGGCCTGGCCGCCGATCGCCGCGGTGATGGTCGAGTTGATGTCGCCCGGCGCCAGCCCGTAGCGCGCCGCGCGCTGGCGGTCGATGTCGATGTTCACCGTGGGCTGGCCGAAGGCGTCGAAGACGGAGAGGTCGGTCATGCCGGGTACCGTCTCCAGCACCGCGCGGATCCGGTAGGCGGTCTTCTGCAGCGCCTCGAGATCGTTGCCGTAGAGCTTGATCGAGTTCTGGCCTTTGACCCCCGAGGCCGCTTCCTCGACATTGTCTTCGATATACTGCGAGAAATTGAAGTCCACTCCCGGAAAGGGCGCCGCCAGAGCCTCGTTGACCTGCCGCGTCAGCTCCTCCTTGTCGATGCCGTTGGGCCAGGTGTCGGCGGGGGTCAGCGGCACGTTGAACTCGGCGTTGAAGAAGCCGGTGGTGTCGGTGCCGTCGTCGGGGCGCCCGAGCTGCGAGATGACTGTCTGCGCCTCCGGGAAGCCCTTGATGATGTGGCGCATGCGGTCGACGTAGCCTTCCGCCTCCTCGAGCGAGATGGAGGGCGGCAGGCTAGCGCGGATCCAGAGATTCCCCTCTTCCAACTTGGGCAGGAATTCGAGGCCGAGCGAACGCAGCGCGATGCCGGTTGCCGCGGTCAGCAGCAGTGCGACGCCCAGCGTCAGGGCGCGATTGTTGAGCGTGAATGCCAGCACCGGCACGTAGATGCGACGCAGCCCGCGGACGAGCAGCGTCTCGGTCTCCTCCACCTGGTCCGGCAGCAGCAGCGCGCTCAGCGCCGGCGCTATGGTGAAGGTGGCGATTAGGCCGCCGGCGATCGCATAGGCGTAGGTTCGGGCCATCGGCCCGAAGATGTGGCCTTCGACGCCGGACAGCGTGAACAGCGGCACGAAGGCCGCGATGATGATCGCCGCCGAGAAGAAGATCGCCCGGTTCACCTCGAGCGCCGAGTTGGCGATGACCGCGAACTTGCCGCGCAGCCCGGTCTGCGCCCGAATGCGATGCAGCACTGGCGAGCGGGCGAAGCGCTCGTTCGGCTTTTGCGCGAGGTGGCGATAGATGTTTTCGACCATGATCACCGTGGCGTCGACGATCAAGCCGAAATCGATCGCGCCCACCGACAGCAGATTCGCGGACTCGCCGCGCAGTGTCATGATGATGACGGCGAAGAAGAGCGCGAAGGGAATGGTGGCGGCGACGATGACGGCGCTGCGGAGATTTCCGAGAAACAGCCATTGCACCACGAAGATCAGCGCGATGCCGAAGATCAAATTGTGCAGCACGGTGCGGGTTGTGACGCCGATCAGCTCGGCGCGGTCGTAGATCTTCACGAGATGGACGCCGGGCGGCAGGATGTTCGAGTCGTTGATCCTGGCCATCTCCGCCTCGACGCGTCGGATGGTCGGCAGACTTTCTTCGCCGCGCCGCATCAGTACGACGCCCTGGACGATGTCGTCGTCATCGTCCTGGCCGACGATGCCGAGGCGCGGCTGATGGCCGACCTCGACCATGGCGATGTCCTTGATGCGCACCGGCGCGCCGTTGTTGGCGCTCACCATGGTGTTGGCGATGTCATCCATGGTGTGGATGAGGCCGACGCCGCGCACCACCGCCGATTGCGGCCCGAAATTCACCGTCTGGCCGCCGACATTGACGTTGCTGTTGTTCAGCGCCTGCAGCACCTGCGGCACGGTCAGGCCGTAATCCACCAGCTTGTTCTGGTCGATCGTGACCTCGTAGGTCTTGGTCTTGCCGGCCCAGCCGCTGACGTCGACCACGCCGGGCACCGCCTTGAAGCGGCGCTCGAGGATCCAGTCCTGGATAGTCTTGAGATCCATCACCGAATAGCCCCGCGGACCGACCACTCGGTAGCGGTAGATCTCGCCGATCGGGCTTTCCGGCGAGATCCCCGGCGTGGCGCCGTTGGGCAGCGGCGAGAGTTGGGTCAGCTGGTTGATGACCTTCTGCTCCGCCTGCTGATAGGTGTAGTCGTAGGTGAACTGCACCCGCACGTCGCTGAGGCCGAACAGCGAGATCGTCTCCACCGATTTGACGTTCTTGATGCCGGCGAGCTGGATCTCGATCGGGATGGTGATGTAGCGCTCGATCTCCTTGGCCGACTGGCCGCTGCTCTGGGTGATCACCTCGACGAGCGGCGGCACCGGATCGGGATAGGCCTCGATGTTGAGCCGCAGGAAGCCGACCGCGCCCGCGCCGATGAGCAGGACGAACATGATCACCACCAGCACGCGCTGCTTGAGCGCGAAGGCGACGATGTCGTTCATGGCTTGACGCTTTCGGGCGATGTCACGGGCGTCGATGTCCCTGCTGTCCGGCGGCCTGCGGCGGCGCTCACTCGGTCTTGGCGGCGCGGTCGATGAACAGGCTGCCGCCGGCGACGACCGTCTCGCCGGGCCGGAGCCCGGCCAGGACCTCGACCTCGCCGTCGCTGGTCCGGCCCAGCCGGACCTGCCGCAGCGCCACCGACTTGTCCGAACGCACCACCCAGACGCGGGCGGTGTCGCCCTCGCGCACCACCGCCGCCTCGGGCACCGCCGGCGCGGTCACGTCCATGCCGGTGATGATGCTGAAGCTGGCGAACATCTCGGGTTTCAGCGCGCCGTCGGGATTCTCCACCTCCGCCCGCACCGCCAGACGGTGCAAGTTGGGGTCGATCGCCGGCGCGACATAGCTCAGCTTCGCCTTGAAGACGCGGCCGGGAATGGCCAGCACCCGCACCTCGACCGCCTCGCCCACCTGCATCAGCGGCGCATCGTCCTCGCGCACATTGGCGAGCAGCCAGACCGTGGCGAGGTTGCCGATCGCGAAGACCGGATTGGCTGCACCGCCGGCGGCGCTGTTGATGTATTGGCCGAGCCCGACCTGACGCTGAGTCACGACGCCGCCGATCGGTGCGCTGACGATCGATTCCGCGCCGAGCGTCGCGCTCTTGGCGGATTCGATGCGGGCGATCTCCGCGTCGCTGGCGCCCAGAATGCGCAGGCGGTTGCGCACCGCGGCAAGCGCGATCTCGGCGGTCGAGGCGTTGGCCTTGGCGGAATCGAGATCGGCCTCGGCCTGCTGCCAGTCCTTCAGCGCGCCGGCCTTGGCCTCGTAAAGCTCGTGTTGGCGCTTCTCGTTGATGGTGGCGAGGCGAAGCTGCGCGTGTGCGGCGTTGAGCCCCTGCAGCGCGGCAATGACGTCGTTCTGGCCCTGGACGAATTCGGAGGCGGCGACCGCCATAAGCGGCGCGCCCTTCTCGACGCGGTCGCCGGCCTTGACGAAGAGCCGGGTCACCCGCCCGGTATAGGGCGAGAAGACCGGCGTCGTCGTATCGTCATCATAGGCGATCTTGCCGTCGGTCTCGCTGAGCGCGCGGAAGGTCATCTCGCGCACCGGCACGGTGGTGAGGCTGGTCCACTGCGCGGGGGTCGGGCGGAAGCCGTCGGCGCCCTCGCTCGCCGGCGGCTTCTCGGCGGCGCCGCGGGTGAGGAGAAGGCTGAGGCCGAACCCCGCCCCCAGCAGCACGCCGAGCGCCGCGACGATGCCGAGCTGCACCCGAAGCGGTCGCCGGGCGACAAGCGCGGACATTCCCTGCGACCGTTGCGTCTCAAGCATGGTCCTCTTTGCTCCAAACCATCCGATGTCGCGACGGCGGCCGCGAAAGAGGGCCGCGCCGACCTTTCGGCGCCGCGGCCACGGGAATGCCGGTTATTCTTGCGGAAAGGCAGCGGAAGCCACGTCACCGAAGGCGTAGCCGGCAGCGTCCTATACGGAAGAATGCTTACATTGAACTTACGGCCGTGCGCCCCGGGCTCACATATTGGGGTAATTGGGCCCGCCGCCGCCTTCCGGCACGGTCCAGACGATGTTCTGCGGCGGATCCTTGATGTCGCAGGTCTTGCAGTGGACGCAGTTCTGGAAATTGATGACGAAGCGCGGATTGGCGCCGTCGGCGTCGCGCACCACCTCATAGACCCCGGCCGGGCAGTAGCGCTGCGCCGGCTCGTCATAGGTCGGTAACGTATAAGCGATCGGCACCGCAGGGTCCTTGAGCTTCAGGTGCGAGGGCTGATCCTCGCGGTGATTGGTGTTGGAGAGATAGACCGAGGAGAGGCGGTCGAAGCTGATGACGCCGTCGGGCCTGGGATAGGCGATCGCCGGCGCCTCGGCGGCGCGCGTCAGGCTGTCATGATCGGGTTTGCGGTGGTGCAAGGTGTAGGGCAGCAGCCGGCCAAGCCCGAGATAATGCAGCCACATCTGCAGCGCGCCATGGAGCGTGCCGAGCCGCGCGCCCCAGCGCAGCCCGGGCTTGACGTTGCGCACCTTCCAGAGGTCGCGCCAGGCCCAGCTGGCGCGAAACGCGCTCTCATAGCCCTCGAGCACGTCGTGGCCTTCGGAGCCGGCGGCGATGCGCGCGAAGGCGGCTTCGGCGGCGAGCATGCCGGTCTTCATCGCGTTGTGGCTGCCCTTGATGCGCGGCACGTTGACGAAGCCCGCGGCGCAGCCGATCAGCGCACCGCCGGGAAAGGCCAGCTTCGGCACCGATTGCAGGCCGCCCTCGTTGATCGCGCGCGCGCCATAGGCCACGCGCTTGCCGCCTTCGAGATAGGGCCGCACCAGCGGATGATGCTTGAAGCGCTGGAACTCCTCGAAGGGCGAGAGATGCGGATTCCAGTAGTCGAGATTGACGACGAAGCCGATCGAGACCTGGTTGTCCTCGAGGTGATACATGAAGGAGCCGCCGAAGGTCTTGTCGTCGAGCGGCCAGCCCATCGTGTGCAGCACCAGCCCCGGCTTGTGCCGGGCGGGATCGATCTGCCACAGCTCCTTGAAGCCGATGCCGTATTTCTGAGGATCGACGCCGTCGCGCAGATGGAAGCGTTCCATCAGCTGCGCCGACAGGCTGCCGCGCGCGCCCTCGGCGAAGAGCGTATACTTGCCGTGCAGCTCGACGCCCGGCGTGTAGCGGTCGGTATGCTCGCCCGACTTGCCGACGCCCATATCGCCGGTGGCGACCCCCTTGACCGAGCCGTCCTCGTGGAACAGCAGCTCGGCGCCGGCGAAGCCGGCATAGATCTCGACCCCCGCCGCCTCGGCCTGCTGCGCCAGCCAGCGGCAGAGATTGCCGAGGCTCACCGCATAGCAGCCGTGGTTGCTGAGGAGCGGCGGCATCAGCGCCGCAGGCACGCGCAGCGCGCGCTTTTCGGTGAGATAATAGAAGCGGTCGTCGGCGACCGGCGTGTTGAGCGGGGCGCCCTTCGCCTTCCAATCCGGGATGAGCTCGTTGAGCGCCACGGGATCGACGACCGCGCCGGACAGGATGTGGGCGCCGATCTCCGAGCCCTTTTCGATGATGCAGACGCCGAGCTCCGCGCCATGTTCGGCGGCGAGCTGCTTCAGCCGGATCGCCGCGGCCAGCCCCGCCGGACCGCCGCCCACGATCACGACGTCGTATTGCATGGAGTCGCGCATGGCCTTCCCCCGATTTCCGGCGGGAGGAATTAGCGTCCCCCCGCCGCGAAGGCAAATCGCCCGGTCGCGGCGCTAGGTCCGGGGGTCGAGCGCGCCCAGATTGGCGTAGACCCGGCGCAGCAGCCGCTTCAGGCTCTGCGCCTCGCGCGCGCTCAGCCCGGCGAGCGCCGCGCGCTCGTAGCGCCGCGCGGTCGGGATGACCGCGCGGGTCCGGCGCCGACCTTCGGCGGTTAGCGCCACGCGCAGCGCCCGCCTGTCGCGGTCGGCGCGGCCGCGCCGCACCAGCCCGTCCCGCGCCATGCGCCCGACCAGCCGCGACAGCGTCGACAGCTCGATCGAGGTGAGCTCGGCAAGATCGGAGAGCCGCTGCTCGCCCATGGCGGCGAGCGCGGCCAGCACGCGCCATTCCTGCACGCCCACGCCGGAGGGCGCGATGTCGCGGCCGAACTGCGCCGCCAGCCGCATGCCGGCGCGGTTGATGAGATAGGGCAGGTAGTCGCCGAGATCGAACATCCTAGCGCGCAAAGGCCGGCATGATGTCGCGGACGAAGCGGTCCATCTGCTCGGTCACCATGGCGTAGGGCTTGAGCCCGTAATTGAAATAGAGGATGACCTCGGATATCCCCGCGGCCTCGACCGATTTGAGCTCGTCGATGATCTTCTGCGGGCTGCCGGTGAGAATCGATTTCGAGGTGAGATTCTCCGCCTTCACGGTCTTGAGGATGTCGACGATCTCGAGGAAGTATCTGAGCGTCGGCGGCACCGTCTTGGCGTCGGCGGGGAAAGCGGCGATGAGCGCGTCCTTGAAATAGCGCAGCAGCGCGGCGCGGCCGTAATCCTCGTCATCCTTGGTGTCGGCGATGTGAATGAAATAGCTGCACATGGCGCGGCGCGGCGGGCGGCCGTGCCCGGCGCATTCCTCGCGGAAGGCCGCAACGCCCTGCGCCAGGCTGCCATAGACCATGGCGGCGGCAAACGGCGCGAAGATGATGTTCCAGTCGTTGCGCGCCGCAAGCTCCATGGAGAACCGCGAGAAGCACGCCACATAGGGCCGCAGCGGCCGCTGCCGCGGATGCGGCCGCACCTCGATATCGTCGAAGGCGTAGTACTTGCCCTTGTGCGACCAGCGGCCGGGCTCGGTCCAGGCACGCCACAGGATCTCGAGCCCTTCGGCGAAGATCTCGGCGGAGTCCTGGAAGGGCGCGCCGAAGGGCACGTATTCCAGCCGGTCGTAGCCGCGCCCGGCGGCGAAGTCGACGCGGCCGCCGGAGAGCAGGTCGAGCGTCGCCCATTCCTCGGCGACATGCAGCGGGTGATGCACCGGCAGCAGCACCACCGCCGGGGCGAGGCGGATGCGCTTGGTGGCGCCGGCGAGCTGCGCCAGGAGGATGTTGGGACAGGGATTGACGCCGAGCAGGTTGAAGTGATGCTCGCCGATCCAGGCGGAATGGAGGCCGATCTCCTCGGCATAGAGCGCTTGGCGGTAGATCTCGTGGACGAACTGCTCGGGCGTGCGCGGATTGTCGGGGTAGCGGTTGTCCGACAGCGTGAAATAGCCGAAATCCATGGCGTCCCTCCCATGAGGCGGGAGGACAGTATCGCGCGACTTAGTTGCAGACGCAAGTGATGCGCCAGACGGATAGCATTGGCTGGATCGGCAAGGTGCGTCCTGCGCTGCGCCGACGGCTCCTATTACGTCGGCAGCACGCGCGACCCTGGAAGAGCGCGTTGCGCAGCATGATGCCGGCGCCTTCAACGGCTACACCGCGCGCCGGCGGCCAGTGAGGCTGGTCTTTGCGCGGGAGTTCCAGCGCGTTACCGATGCCACCGCCGCAGAACGGCAGATCAAAGGTTGGAGACAAGAGAAGAAAGAGGCATTGATCCGCGGCGACCGGGACGCGCTGCCAGCCCTGGTCCTGGGATGGCGAAAGACTCGAGATCAATAAGACATGTCCGTCGACCTGCGCCCTCAGAAGAACAGGAAGGCGCGGACCTCGATGCTTTCGCGCGGCGGCGCGTCGGCGGGGGTGGAGGGGTCGTCGAAGGCGGTGTGGACGGAAATGCGCGCGCGGCCATCGCGGGCGCTGTCGAAGCATTTGATCAGCACCACCTCGTCGGCGCGCATCGCCGGGAAATAGAACCAGCGGTGCCGCGGCGAATAGGTCACGGCGTAGATCTCGCCGGTGCGGTCGGGATAGCGCAACTCCGAGGGCACGAGATCGGCGGGGTCGACGGTGCCCGCATCGCACAGCGCCAGCGGCGTGCTCTGCACCGGGCCCTTGATCGGCCGCCAGACATTGACCTCGGCATAGCGCCGCCGGAGCCGCGCCTCGGCTTCCGCCAGCGGCAGCAGGTCGCGCACGCGCTGCGGTGCCGAGGTCTCGGTGTAGTCGTTGTGGACGCGGGCGGCGGCGCCACGCACCCGGCGACCGCTCTGCTGCTCGGGCGCGGTATTGCGGATGGTGTGGTCGAAGATCGCCACCGTCTCGGCGCCGGTCGCCTCCTGGAGCAGGCGCTCGACCTCGGGGTAGTAGACGCGCATCACCTCTGCCGCGTCGTAGAAGTCGGCGACCGCGCTCGGCGACCGGCGGAGCAGGAAGCCCTCCCGGTCGAGCGACAGCTCGGCGGCGATGGCGCGACCGTTGCGCACCGTCACGCGCTGCGGCTCGTAGCGTCCGGAACGCAGCGGCACGCCCGGCGGCGGCTCGTAATTGTAGGCGAAGAGCGGCTCGCCCGTCGGCACGAGATAGGTAAGCGGCGCCTCGATCGCGCCGGTGTCGGGGGTGGTCGGGCCTGCCATGATGCCGTCCTCCGCTTGCCCGGGGTCACGCCCGCCAGAAGGGCTTGTTGATCTCATGCGCGGCCTCGGCCGGGGTCAAGCCGATATCACGCAGGCCCCGCGCGTCGAAGCGCGCCAGCGCCGCCCGCTCGCGACTGCGCCGGCGCCACTGCGCCAGCGTCTCGCCGAGCCGCGCCCAGCGGCTCCCGGGTTGAGATATTATCAGCTGTTCGCAGGTTGTTTCGGCCATGGCATCACCCGCCCAAATATGTGAAACTGGCTTATACTTAGACAGAAATCCGCAACCAACAAACGATCCTTTGTCTGCATAAGCATGACAAAATATCATGAAAGACCGAGGTAATGAGCGCCCTCCCCTCGCTTAACGGGCTGCGCGCCTTCGAGGCGGCGGCGCGGCATCTGAGCTTCACCCGGGCAGCGGCCGAGCTCAACGTGACGCAGACCGCGATCAGCCATCAGATCCGCCGGCTGGAGGAGCAGCTTGGCCTCAGGCTGTTCGTGCGCCGCAGCCGCGCGCTGCTGCTCACCCGCGAGGCGCAGGAATATCTGCCGGCGGTGCGTGTCGCCTTCGACGATCTGCGCCTGGCGACCGAGCGCCTCAAGCGGCCGCAGAAGGCGCAGCTCCTCACCGTCAGCACCATCGCTTCGCTCGCCGCCAAATGGCTGCTGCCGCGGCTGGCGGGCTTCCAGGAGGCGCATCCCGGCATCGAGGTGCGGATCAGCACCTCCAACCACCTGGTCGACTTCGGCCGTGAGGAGGTCGACGTCGCGATCCGCTACGGTCGCGGCCGCTGGCCCGGGCTGGACGCGCGCTGGCTGATGGCGGAGGACATCTTCCCGGTCTGCAGCCCGGCGCTCCTCAACGGCGCCAAGCCGCTGAAGCAGCCGCAGGACCTGGCGCAGCACACCCTCATCCACGCCACCACCGCGCGCGAGGACTGGCAGCTCTGGCTGACCGCGGCCGGGCTGCCCAAGGCGCTGGCGGCACGGCCGGGGCTCACCTTCGATCTCAGCTTGATGGCGCTGCAGGCGGCGATCGACGGGCTCGGCGTGGCGCTCGGCCGCACGCCCTACGTCGAAGCCGACATCGCCGCCGGCCGGCTGGTCGTGCCGTTCGACGTGAAGCTGCCGGCCGAAGCGGGCTTCTATGTCGTGGCGCCGCAGAAGACGGCCGATACGCCGAAGATCGCTCTTTTCCGCGACTGGGTTGTCACCGCGCTGCCGACGCGGCCGGTTGCGGCATAGCCGGCGGGAGGCGTCGCCTCAGCCCGCCTTGGCCTTGAGCCGCTCGGCGATCTTGGCGAGGCTCACCAGCGCCCGCTCGTGGGTTCCGGCGCCGATCTCCTCCTGCTCGTCGACAGCACGGACCGCGAAGTCGATGCGCCGGCCTGCAACCGCGGTCACTTCGGCCTCGCCGGTGACGCGCTTGCCCACGGGGGTCGCCGCGACGTGGCGGACATCGATGCGCGTGCCGACCGCACTCTCGCCGGGCTCGAGATAAGGCTTGAGCGCGTTCAGCGCGGCATTCTCCATGATCATGATCATCACCGGCGTCGACAGCACCGGCGGCAGCATCGCGTCCTTGAAATTGCTGGCTAGATGCGCAGGCGTCACCACCAGGGTGAAGCTGCCCTTGGCGCCGACAGGGACCGGCCGCATGGCTTCTCCTCGAGCGTTGAGGGGCGATGATACCACGCGGCGCCGACGGTCCCGAGAAGAGCGGACAAGCGCCCTACGGGCGTTTGTCGAGGGCCTCGCGCAGCAGCGGCAGGCGGTCGTTGCCGAAATACATGTCGTCGCCGTCGAGGAACAGAGTGGGAGTGCCGAAGCCGCCGCGGCACACCAACTCCTCGGTGTTGGCGCGCAGCCGGTCCTTGATCGCCGCATCGGCGATGCCGGCGAAGAAGCGCCGAGGGTCGATGCCGAGTCCGGTGCAGATCTCCGCCAGCACCGCGTCCTGCGACACATCCTTGTCCTCGCCCCAATAGGTGTCGAAGACGGCGCGGGCGAAGGGCACCAGCCCGCCCTCGGCCTCGAGCAGCAGGCAGCCGCGCATCGCCTTGACGCTGTTGACGGGAAAGACGCTGGGCGGAAAGCGGATGCGCAGCCCGGCCGCACGCGCCCAATCCTGCAGATCCTTGCGCATATAGGCTTGCTTCGCCGGCACCGGGTGCTCGCGCGAGGCGTAGACGCTGGGATTGACCGTGTTGAAGACGCCGCCGACCAGGAACGGCCGCCAACGGATCTCGGCGCCGTACTCGGCGGCGAGCGGCTCGATGCCGCTGAAGGCGAGATAGGTCCAGGGGCTCGAACAGTCGAAGAAGAACTCGATCAGCGGTGCGGGCATGGGCGTTCCTCCGGCTTTTGCCTATGTTAGTGCAGAGCCGCGCTGGATCGATAGCGTGCGTCCTTCGACATGGCGCTGCGCGCCAAGCTCGGGATGAGGAAATTTTCTTTATGCCAGAACCTATTTATCCTGAGCTTGCGTCGGCCGGGTTGGCCATGTCGAAGGACGCGGGATGGTCATGCAGCGCCATGAAGGCTGCCGCATGACCCCATGAGCGCTCCGCCTGCCTGGCTTCTCGTCATCGTGCTGGCGCCGCTCGTCGGCAGCTTTCTCTCGGTGCTGGCGACAAGGCTGCCGGCAGGGCGCGGCGGCGTCGCGTTCGGGCGTTCGGCCTGCCCGCGCTGCGGCCACCGGCTGGGCGCGGCCGAGCTGGTGCCGCTGATCAGCTTTCTCTGGCTGCGCGGCGCCTGCCGGCATTGCGGCGGCCGCATCGACGCGCTCTATCCGTTGCTGGAGCTGGGCGCGCTCGGCATCGCCCTCTGGGCGGCGGCGCTGACCCGGGGTGGCGATCTCTGGGCGAGCTGCGCGCTGGGCTGGCTGCTGCTGGCGCTGGCGGCGGCGGATTGGCGCACATATCTGCTCCCGGACGCGCTGGTGCTGGCGCTGGCGGCAGGCGGCATCGCTGCCACCGCGCTGCTGATGCCGGCGGATATCGTCGGCCATCTCATCGGTGCCGGCGGCGGATTCCTGGTCTTCGCCGCGGTGGCGGCGCTCTACCGGCGCTGGCGCGGCCGCGACGGGCTGGGGCGGGGCGACGCCAAGCTGCTCGGCGCGCTCGGCGTCTGGGTAGCGTGGCAGGGGCTGGCGAGTATCGTGCTGATCGCCGCCGTGGCCGCGCTGCTGGCGGCGCTGCTGCAGGGGTGGCGGCGCGGCCGGCTCGGCGCCGCCGACCGCCTGCCCTTCGGACCGTTCCTGGCGCTGGGGGGCTGGATCACCTGGCTGTACGGGCCGCTCGCCTTCGGCTGAAGCTCACGCCTCGGCGCCGCTGAGAAGCTGCCAGATGCGCGCGGCGGTCAGCGGCATCTGCAACCGATCGGCGAGTTCGGCGCGGCCGGCCCGCGCCAGCGCGTCGGCCACCGCGTTGACCGCGGCCGGCGTCGCGCCGATGGTGCCGAGCTCGCCGACGCCCTTGACCCCCAGCGGGTTGGTGAGACATGGCGTCGACTGGTCGAGCTCGGTGCGGAAGCGCTGCACCAGATCGGCGCGCGGCATGGCGTAATCCATGAAGCTCGCGGTCTGCGCTTGGCCGCTGTCGCGCTCATAGACGAGATGCTCGGTGAACGCCTGGCCGAGGCCTTGCACCGCGCCGCCATCCAGCTGCCCGCGCACGATCATCGGGTTCACCGCGCGGCCGACATCGTTGACCGAGGCGTAGTCGACGACCTCGACATGCCCGGTCTGGGGATCGATCTCGACCTCGCAGATGTGGCAGCCATTGGGCCAGGTGGGGCCGCCGGCGGTAGCGGTGGTGTCGATGAAGATGCGCTGCTCGGGCTGGCGGGCGGCCAGATCGAAGAGGCCGACGCGATGATCGGTTCCCGCCACCTGGAAGACGCCGCCGGCATATTCGATGTCGGCGGATGAGGCCTCGAGCGCCGTCGAGGCGAGCTCGCGCGCCGTCGCCATCGCCTTCCCCGAGGCGATGTGGATGGCCGAGCCGCCGGTAAAGAGCGAGCGCGAGCCGGCGCTGCCGAAGCCGGAGCCGCGGTCGGTGTCGCCCTGGACGATGCGGATTTTGTCGATCGGCACGCCGAACACGTCGACCGCGAGCTGGGCGAAGCTGGTGGCGATCCCCTGCCCCATCGCCTGGGTCGCAGAATAGATCTCGATCTCGCCGTCGCCGCGCACCGCGACGGTGGCGCGCTCCTCCAGCACGTTGCCGCCGGTCCATTCGAGGAATGTCGCGATGCCGCGGCCGCGCAGCTTGCCGCGCTTGCGCGCAGCCTCGGCACGCGCCTCGAAGCCCTGCCAATCGGCCAGCTTGAGCGCCTGGTTCATCACCGATTCGAACTTGCCGCTGTCATAGACCTGCCCCATCGCGCTGGTGTAGGGCATCTGCTCGGGCCGGATCATGTTGCGCCGCCGGATCTCGGTGGGCTCGAGGCCGAGCTTGCGCGCCGCCTGGTCCATCAGCCGCTCGATGATATAGATCGCCTCCGGACGACCGGCGCCGCGATAGGCGCCGGTGGGTGCGGTGTTGGTCAGCACCGCCTGCAGCGTGTAATCGATCGTCTTGATGTCGTAGATGCTGGTCGAGACCCAGGGCCCGATCAGCAGCTGGATGATGATCCCGACCGTGGTGCCATAGGCGCCGACATTCGCCTGCGAGTTCACGCGGAAGGCGAGCACGCGGCCCGAGGCGTCGAGCGCGAGCGCCGCGCGGCTGCGCAGATCGCGGCCGTGAGTCGCGGCGAGGAACTCCTCGAGGCGCTCCGCCGCCCACCGGACCGGCCGCTTCAGCTGGCGCGCGCAAAAGGCCAGTACGATGTCCTCGGGGTAGATGCCGGTCTTCATGCCGAAGCCGCCGCCGACGTCGCCGACCAGCACGCGCACCTTCTCGTGCGGCAGGCCCATCACCTCGTCGCACAGCGAGTCGCGCACCCCCGACGGCATCTGGCTGCTCATGCGCAGCGTGATGCGGTCGCCCGCGGCATCGTAATAGGCGAGGGTGCTGCGCGGCTCCATCGGCGTCGGCGCCAGGCGCTGATTGACGAGATCGAGCTCGACGACATGCGCCGCCCGCTTGAACGCTGCATCGGCGGCCGCGGCGTCGCCGTGGCGCATCTGCGCGATGATGTTCTGCGGATCGGCGGCCACCGCCTGGTCGATCTCGACCACGGCCGGAAGCTCCGCGTACTCGACCTCGATCGCGTCGGCGGCGTCGCGCGCCTGGGCGTAGGTCTCGGCGACGATGGCGGCCACCGCCTCGCCGACGAAGCGCACGGTCTCGAAGGCGAGCGCGCGGCGCGGCGGCGTCGTAGCGGGCGAACCGTCCGGGCGCTGGAAGGCAGGCGCCAGCGGAATCGGCTTCACCCCGGCCTTGACCAGATCCTCGCCGGTGACGATGGCGACCACCCCCAGCAGGCGCCGTGCCGCCGATGCGTCGATCGACACGATGCGCGCATGCGCGTGCGGCGAGCGCAGGAAGAAAAGCCGCGTCTCGCCTTGCATGGATACGTCGCCGGCGAAGACGCCGGCGCCGGTCAGCAGCCCCTTATCCTCGATCCGGAGCACCGCCTGCCCGCTTCCGAACCGTCCAACGCTCGATTCTGCTGCCACGACGCGCCTCCTTGATCTTCCGAGACTTCAATCCGCGGCGGAGGCGCACCGGCGCTCCCCGCCGCGGACGATGTAGCGGCGGGCTCGCATGAGGGCAAGCGCCGCGCCTGCGGCAGACGACCGTGGCAGCATGCCGCGAACCGCATCCCATGGTCGGCCGATCATGGTTCAGCCGGGCATGCTGCCGGCCATGTGCACGCCCAGCGCGGCGCCGAGCGCGATGATCGCCAGCACCAGCGCCGCGATCGCGCCGAAGCGGTAGTCGCGCTCGCGGACGAACACGATCAGCATCAGCAGGACCCGCAGCACCGGCAGGAGGATGAAGAGCGCGACGCCGGCGGTTACGATCCCGGCACCTGGCCCGCCGATCAGCGGCAGCGCCAGCCCCAGGGCGATGACGCAGGTCGCGAGCCAGGTGCCGCGATGCAGTACGCGTGCCAGCAGCCGCTCCAGTTCCGGGTGCCGCGCGAGATCGGTGCTCATGCCCCATGTCCCGTCAGGTGAACCCCGAAGGCGGAGAGCAGCATCTGCGCCGCAAGCGCGACCAGCACCACGACGAAGAAGAGCCGAAGCTTCTCGGCGGAAACCGCCATGAGCAGGCGCGCGCCGAGCCGCGCGCCGAGGACGGAGCCGAGTGCCACCGGGCCGGCGATCGCCGGATCGATATCGCCGCGGGCGAAATAGGCGGCGCCGCTCGCCGCGGCCGTCACTCCGATCATGAAGTTGGAGGTGGCGGAGGAGACCTTGAGGGGCAGGCGAAGCGCGGTGTCCATGGCGGGGATCTTGAGCACGCCGCTGCCGATGCCGAGCAGCGCGGAGATCAGCCCGGCGCCGTACATCAGCGCAAGCCCCAGCGGCACGCGCCGCACGCGATAGGGAACATCGTGCCCGCGCGCGCCATCGGGGTAGCTCGAATGCAGGCGCAGGAGAGTCGCCCAGTCGTTCGCCGGGGCCTCGTCCGAGGCGGCCGGCGGCTCGCGGCGCCGGGCCATCATCTGCTGCGCCGACAGCAGCAGGATCGCGGCGAAGAGGAGATACAGCACGGGCACCGGCAGCACCCCGGTCAACAGCACGCCGGTCAGCGCGCCGAAGGTCGTCGCCGTCTCCAGCAGGATGGCGACGCGGATGTTGGTCAGGCTGCCTCGAAGGAACGGCGCGGCGCTGCCGCAGGAGCAGGCGATCACCGACACGATGCTCGCGGCGACGGCGGCGCGGATGCCGATGCCGCCGACCATGATCAGGACGGGCACGATGAAGATGCCGCTCGCCATGCCGAGGGCGCCGCCCAATGCGCTGGCGCCGGCTGACACCGCGACGAGCCAGGTGACGAATTCGGGGGTCATGCCGGCATCGCGCGCGGCGGCCGGCCGGCTTGCGCATTGACCTGACCGCGGCAAGCCGCAACCATCGCCACCCCTACTTCACCCGGATGTCCCGGACGCGCCGCGCCTTGAACTCCGTCTTGGGCAGCGTGCCCGGGCGCAGCACCTCGACATCGACCCGGACCTCGCAGCGGGCGCGGATCTCGCCGGCGATGCGGCGCGAGAGCGACTCGCCGGCGGCGAAATCGGCGTGCTCGACGCGCACCAGCATCATATCCATCCCCTCTTCGTTGGTCGACAGCGCGATCTCGAACTCGTCGCCGGTGCCGTGGACCGAGCGCACCGCCTCTTCGATCTGCACCGGGAACATCTTGATGCCGCGCAGATTGATGAGATCGTCGGCGCGGCCGGAAAAGGAGCCCATCGCGCGGACATGCGAGCGGCCGCAGAGGCAGGGCGAGCGATCGAGCACGGCGTAGTCGCCGACCAGGAAGCGCAGCTGCGGCGACGCCTCGGAATTGAGGTTGGTGCAGACGGTCAGGCCGCGCGCGCCGTCGGGGAGCGCGCCGCCGGAAGCCGGGTCCACCACCTCCCAGATTTGCGTGTCCTCGAGCAGGTGCGTCGCCGCCGGTTTCCCCGCCGCATGCGAGGCCGGGCAGGAGAAGCCCCCGGCCGAGGGCGCCGCCTCGGTGCAGCCGTAGAACTCGACCAGCCGTGCGCCCCAGAGCTCGCCGATGCGCGCGCGCGTCGCCGCTACGCCGATGCCGGGCTCGCCGGCGATGAACAGCATGCGCACGCCGAGCGCGGCGGGATCCGCGCCCATCTCCTGCAGCACGCGGCCGAGATGGAGCGCGTAGGAGGGCGTGCAGAGCAGGATGGTCGGGCGGAAACGCAGCACGATAGTGGCCCGCCCCTTGGCGTCCATGCCGCCGCCGGGGATCGCCGGCAGGCCCATCTTGGCGAGCGCCTGCTGCACGCCCCAGGCCCAGACATGCGGCCCGTAGCCGGTGATCATGAACACCGTATCGCCCTTGCGGAACTCCATGGCGTGGAGCGCGCGGGCGTTCGCCCAGGCCCAGAGCTCGCGGTCGATCTGCGAATAGCGGAAGACGCGCGGCGTGCCGGTGCTGCCGGAGGAGGAGAACATCATCCAGCCGCGCTCGGCCCAGACCTCCTCCGTCATGGCGGTATAGGTACCGTAGGGCGGATGGGCGCGCGCGTCCTCGCTCATCTCGATCTTGTCGACCACCGGCCATTTGGCGATGAGGTCGTCGAGCCCGGCGATGTCGGAGGGCAGCAAACCCAGCCGGTCGAAGCGGCGGCGGTAAAACGGGCTGTTCTCGT
This sequence comes from Rhodospirillales bacterium, assembly GCA_027315365.1. Taxonomy (GTDB): domain Bacteria; phylum Pseudomonadota; class Alphaproteobacteria; order ATCC43930; family CGMCC-115725; genus DAHUYF01. The sequence continues at coordinate 32,506 of DAHUYF010000193.1, forward strand.
AGAGGAAAGGCAGCAGCGCGGCGAGCTTCGCCTCCTGGATTGCCCGGATCTCGTCGCGGGACGCGGTGTCGAGCCGCGGCGACCAGTAGCGCTCCGAGCCCGGCGCGTCGCGGTCGAAGCGGAAACGCTCGATGGTCTCCAGCCATACCCGCCGTGTCGCCGCGGCGCGGTCCTCCGGCCTCGTCATGCCCGCCTCCCTCCTCCCAACACCTTATGATCCCTCGCTTTTCCGCGGGAGTCCCGGCGTTTTCCGTCGCTTTTGCCGCAACTTCCGGCTTGCCACCGAGGGGATTGCGGAGTACATCAATTATCAGTCACCACAACAATGCGACGGGTTCGAAGTCATGGCAAGACTTCTGACGCTGATGCTGAATGGCCGCAAGCGCGTCGATGCCGTCGCCGACAACCTCCTGTTGCTCGACTATCTGCGCGAGAGCCTCCGCCTCACCGGCACCAAGACCGGCTGCGACGGCGGCGAATGCGGCGCCTGCACCGTGCTGGTCGACGACCGGCCGCGGCTGTCCTGCCTGACCCTGGCGGCGAGCTGCGAGGGCAGGCGCGTCGAGACGGTGGAAGGACTGGCCGAAGGCGGCAGGCTCGCGCCGGTGCAGCAGGGCTTCCACGAAAAGCTGGGCGCGCAATGCGGCTATTGCACGCCGGGGCTGATCATGGCCTCGGAAGGGCTGCTGCGGCGTAGCGGCGATCCCAGCGAGACGGAGATCCGCGAAGCGCTGGCCAGCAACATCTGCCGCTGCACCGGCTACGTCAAAATCATCGAGGCGGTGCAGCACGCTGCGCGTCTCAGGGCCGGCGGAGAAACGCGATGAGCGAGGGCGCGGTACACACGATCGGGCAATACGTGCCGATGGTCGACGGGCCGGAGAAAGTCTCCGGCCGCGCCAAATACACCGCCGATTTCATCGAGCCCGGCACGCTGGCCGGCCGCATCTTCCGCAGCCCTCACGCCCACGCCGAGATCCTCGAGGTCGACGTCTCGGCGGCGGCGGCGCTGCCCGGCGTCGTCGCCATCGTCACCGGCGCCGATTGCGACAAGACCTTTGGCGTGCTGCCGGTGGCGCGCACCGAGCATCCGCTGGCGCGCGAGCGCGTGCGCTATTGCGGCGAGCCGGTGGCGGCAGTGGCAGCGGTGGACGACGCCACCGCGGCGCAAGCGCTCAAGCTCATCACCCTCAAGGTGCGGGAGCTGCCGGCGTATGTCACCGCGAGCGAGGCGATGGCGCCGGGCGCGGTCGCGCTCCACGACCACCGGCCGGGCAACATCGAGCGCGACGTCTTCTTCGAGCTGGGCGATGTCGCCGAAGGCCTCGCCGAGGCCGATCTGGTACGCGAGAAGAGCTATCACTGCGCCGAGGTCTGCCAGAACCAGATGGAGATGCACGCGGCGGTCGCCGAGTACGACCCGGTGCGCGAGCGCATGACCGTCCATGCCAGCACCCAGGTGCCCTACTACGTGCACCTCATGCTGTCGCAGACCCTCGACATGGAGATGTCCCGGATCCGGGTGGTGAAGCCGCATGTCGGCGGCGGTTTCGGCAGCCGCACCGAGACGCTCAACGTCGAGCTGATCGCCGCGTTGTTGGCGCGCAAGGCGGGCGGCGGCCGGGTGCGCCTGGTGGTCAACCGCGAGGAGACCTTCATCACCCATCGCGGCCGGCCCGAAACCGAGATCCGCCTCAAGATCGGGCTGCGCAAGGACGGGCGCATCACCGCGGTCGAGTGCGAATGCCATCAGCGCGGCGGTGCGCATAGCGGCTACGGCATCGTCACCATCCTCTATGCCGGCTCGATGCTCTATGCCATCTATGATCTGAAGCGCGTCAAGTATATCGGCAAGCGCGTGCTCACCAACACGCCGCCCTGCGGCGCCTTCCGCGGCCACGGCACGGTCGACGTCCGCTTCGCCTTCGAGGCGCTGCTCGACGAGATGGCGCAGTCGCTCGGCCTCGATCCCTTCGCCGTGCGTCGCGCCAATGCCCTGACGGCGCCGACCTTCACCGACAACGACCTCATGGTGAACAGCTACGGCCTGCCGCAATGCCTCGACTGGGTCGAGCGCGAGAGCGGCTGGCAGGCGCGCAAGGGCCGCCTGCCCAAGGGCAAGGGGCTGGGCATGGCCTGCTCGCATTACATCAGCGGCGCCTCCAAGCCGGTCAACTGGACCGGCGAGCCGCATGCGACGGTGAAGCTCAAGCTCGATTTCGACGGCTCGATCGTGGTGCTCACCGGCGCGGCCGAGATCGGCCAGGGCTCCTCCACCATCCTGGTGCAGAGCGTCGGCGAGGTTCTGGGGCTCGACCTCACGCGCATCCGCATCGTCACCGGCGACAGCGAGGTGGTGCCGAAGGACAACGGCTCCTATTCCTCGCGCGTCACCTTCATGGTCGGCAACGCCGCGATCGACGCGGCGCAGAACCTGAAGACGCTGCTGGTCGCGGCGGCGGCGCGCAAGCTCGACTGCCGGCCCGAGGACATCGAATGCCTGGGCGAGATATACCGCGCCGGCGCGCAAGACAGGGGCGTGAGCTTCGAGGCGGTGGTGACCGAGGCGCTCAAGGACACCGGCACGATCACCGTCACCGGCAATTTCTCCACCATCCCGGCCTCGCATGGCGGCAAGAAATATCGCGGCGCCGCGATCGGCGGCACCATGGGCTACAGCTATTCCGCCCAGGTGGTCGAAGTCAGCGTCGACGAGGAGACCGGCGTCGTCACCGTTGACCAGGTCTGGGTCGCGCATGATTGCGGCAAGGCGCTCAACCGCCTCACCGTCGAGGGCCAAGTGCAGGGCTCGGTGTGGATGGGCATGGGCCAGGCGATGAGCGAGGAGACGGGGTATCACGGCGGGCTGCTGCTGACCGGCAACATGCTCGACTACCGCGTGCCGACGATCCAGGATTCGCCGCCGATCGCCGTCGGCATCGTCGAAAGCAACGACCCCTACGGGCCCTTCGGCGCCAAGGAGGCGGGCGAAGGCTCGCTCGCCGCCTTCCTGCCGGCGCTGACCAACGCCATCGCCGAGGCGACGGGATTGCGCTTCACCGATCTGCCGGTGACCCCCGACCGGGTCTTCGCCGCGCTCGAAAAGCGCCAGCGCGACAAGAGCGCCGCGCCGGGAAAGGCCGCCTGATGGAAGCCCTGCCGGAGTTCGAGCTGCTGCGGCCCCGCACGCTCGCCGAGGCGGTGGATGCGCGCGCCGCCGACCCCGCCGCCCGCCTCCTCGGCGGCGGCACCGATCTCGTCGTCAACATCCGCCGCGGCATCGAGGCGCCGGGCCGGCTCATCGACCTCACCGGCGTGGCCGAGCTCATGACGATCAAGGCCGATGCCCAGGCGCTGGAGCTGGGCGCCTCGGTGAGCCTCGCCGATCTGGCGGCGAACGAGGCGGTGCGCGCGCATTACCCGGCGCTGGCCGAGGCGGCGGCGTCGATCGCCGGGCCCACCCATCGCGAGATGGGCACGGTCGGCGGCAATCTCTGCCTCGATACGCGCTGCATCTACTACAACCAGAGCGATTGGTGGCGCGCCGCCAACCATAACTGCCTCAAGACCACCGGCCAGATGTGCCATGTGGCGCCCAAGAGCCGCGGCGTCTGCTTCGCCACCTTCAGCGGCGACCTCGCGCCGGCGCTGCTGGTGCTCGGCGCCGAGATCGAGCTGGTCGGGCCCGCCGGAGCGCGGCTGCTGCCGCTGGGCGAGCTCTATATCGGCCATGCGCGCCATGACGGCAGCGGCGGGGACGGCAAGCGTTATCTGTCGCTGCGCCCCGGCGAGATCGTGACCCGGGTGCGGGTGCGCGCCGCGCCGGGGCTGCGCTCGGCCTATGACAAGATCCGCATTCGCCGCTCGATCGAATATCCCGTGGCGGGGGTCGCGGCGGCGCTCAAGCGCGAGGGCGGCGTTCTCGCCGATCTCCGCCTGGCGTTCACCGGCACCAATCCGCGTCCGGTGCTGCTCGCCGGCACGGAGAAGCTCTGCGGCGGCGCGCTCGACGATCGCGTCTTCGCCGGGCTCGACGCGCTGGTGCGCGACCAGGTGATGGCGATGAAGACGACCTTCACGCCGGGACATTACCGTCGGCGGGTCGCCGGCGTGCTGGCGAAGCGGCTGGTGACGCGGCTGTTCGCAGCCGGCTAGAACATCGTGTCGCGCGGCTGATAGGCCTTGCGGTATCCCTTCTGCGCCATGCAGGCCTCGACCATCGGCGAGCTTTCCGCACGGGCGATGGTCACCGCGTCCGCCGCAGCGCCCGGCGGCGCCGGGGCGCCCGGCGCCTCGCAGTCGCGCAGGGCTTGCGCCGCGTTCTGGTCATCCTTGGTCCCCACCATCGGCTCCCAGCCATAGCGGCCGTGATCAACGCCGGCCATCCAGACCGAGGCCGCATCGCACGCCATCACCGGAAGGGCCAACAGGACGATCAGCAATCGAGAGAGGCGGAGCATGCAGGAGGAGGCCGCTTTTTCGGTGCGGCCGACGATAGCGCCTGCCGCCGCCGCCTGCAAAGCGGCGGTCGCCCGCGCCCGCCGCGGCGAGGTTCGCCATCGTCCCGGACGATCAATGCCCGCATGCTTCCCTCCCTCGCCGCAGCCGCGTCAGGCCGCATCGGCGAGCGTCTCGAGCCCGCCGCGATTCTTCAGCAGTACCTCGCTGCTCGCCTGCATCCTGATGACGCCCTGGCTCTTGAGCTGGCCGAAGATGCGGCTCACCGTCTCGGTGGTGAGACCCAGATGGTCGGCGATGTCGTTGCGCGTCATCGGCAGCGACAGGCGGTCGCCGGTGCCGGAGCGATCCGCCATCGCCAGCAGGAAGGAAGCGAGCCGCTCGACCGCGTTCTTGCGCCCGAGCAGCAGCATCTGCGACTGCGCCGCGAAGAGATCGCCGCAGATTCGGTCGAGGAGGCACCTGGCGAGGCGCGGCCGCTGCTGCGCCAATCGGTCGACCGCCGGCCGGGAATAGCGCATCAGCGTGGCATCGCTTACCGCCTCCGCGGTGAAGCGATAGGCGTCATCGAGCTCGAGGCCGATGAAATCTCCGGGCAGCAGGAACTCGCCGATATGGCGCCGGCCGTCGGCGAGCAGCCGGCAGCCGCGCAGCGCGCCGGTCAGAACCTTGAAGCAATGCCGTGCCGCGTCGCCTTCCCGGAAGAGCGCCTGGTCGCGGCGCAAGGCGACGACGGCGCCGATGCGATCAAGGGCGGCCAACTCGCCACCGTCGATCATGGTAGGCGGCATGGGAAATGAAGTGGCGGGGCTGTGCAGGACGGTGGCAAGCATCGGTCGGCCCTTTCGGTGTGTGTTGCCGACGCATGATGTTGCGAGGCGGTTGCAACGGAAATCAGGAGTAGTCCTAAGGGATTCTACCTATGCGGCATTGCCGCTCGCGCTTCGCCGCGGGAACGATCCCGAACGCCGGCAACCGCGGCGCGCGCCCGTCGCAACCTCGGTCGCTCCGCCGCGTTTGCTTCGAGAACCCGGTTGCGGGAGAAGGACGATGGCGACGCTGGACCAGATCATCCATGCCAAGGCAATCGAGCTCGGCAAGCTGGCGCTCAGCGCGACCACGGCGGCGGGAAGCGGCCATCCCACCACGGCGCTGTCGCTGGCGCATCTCACGGCAGTGCTGATGTATCGGGTGATGCGCTGGGACCCGAAGCGGCCGCGCGCGCCGGGTGCGGACCGGCTGGTGCTGTCGGAGGGCCATGCGGTGCCGATCGTCTATGCCGCCTGCGCCGATCTCGGCGTCACCTTCCATCCGCAGGGCGAGACGAGGGCGATGACGGGGGAAGACCTGCTGCGACTGCGCGCCATCGACAGCCCGATCGACGGTCATCCCAACCCGGCGCTGGGCTTTCCGTTCTTCGACGCGGCCACGGGTTCGCTCGGCCAGGGCCTGTCGGTGGCGGCGGGGCTCGGCGCCGCGGCGCGGCTCGACGGCATCGACAAGACGATCTACTGCCTGATCGGCGACGGCGAGGCGCGCGAGGGCCAGATCTGGGAGGCGATGGATTTCATCGTCGACCAGAAGCTCGTCAATGTCTTCGCGATCTTCAACTGCAACGAACTCGGACAGAGCGACTACGTCTCGCCGGAGCAGAGCTGGCAGCGACTCAAGGACAAGGCGGAGGCGTTCGGCTGGACGGCGCTGGCCATCGACGGCCATGATCCCAAGTCGATCGAAGCGGCACTGCGGCGGCGAAGCGAGTTCGCTGAAGCCGGCAAGCCGCTCTGCCTGCTCGCGCGCACCGTGAAGGGCTGGGGCGTGCCAAGCCTCGCGGGGCCCGGCCATCACGGCACGCCGGTCAAGCCGCAGGATCTCGACGCAGCGCTGGCGGCGCTCGATGCGCGCGCCGCCGAACTCGGCGCCGCCGGGATCGACCGCGCGGCGAGCGCGGCGGCGCTCGCCATCCCGGCGCCCCCCGCAGTACCGCCGGCGGCATCGCCCAACCGGGCACCAGCGGATTTCGCCGCCGCGCTCGCCGCCGAACCCAAGCTCGCCCAAATGGTGGCGACGGAGCGGCGGCTATCGCCGCGGCGCGCCTATGGGCTGGCGCTGAAGGCGCTGGGCGCCGCCGATCCGCGGGTCGTGGCGCTCGACGGCGACGTCAAGAATTCGACCTATGCGCTGGATTTCGCCACGGCCTATCCGGCTCGCTATTTCGAGGGACGCATCGCCGAGCAGAACATGGTCTCCGCAGCGGCGGGGTTGGCGGCGGCAGGCAAGATCCCCTTCGTCAGCAGCTTCGGCCGCTTCCTCGAGCGCGGCTTCGACCAGATCGAGATGGCGCTGATCGGCGGGCTCGGGATCAAGCTGGTGGGCACGCATGTCGGCGTCACGCTCGCATCGGACGGACCCAGCCAGATGGCGGTCGCCGACATCGCCTTCATGCGCGCGCTGGCGCACGCCCGCGACTATCGCGGCCGGCCGGCAATGACGGTGCTGACGCCAAGCGACGGGGTCAGCGCCTATGCGCTCGCGGTGGCGATGGCGGCCTTGCCCGGCGCGTGCTATCTGCGGGCGGTGCGCGCCGACCTGCCGATCCTCTATCCCGAGAGCGAGGGCTTTCCGCTGAGCGGGTTCAAGGTGCTGCGCGAGCCCGGGCCGGGACGCCGGAAGGTGCTGCTCGCCGCCACCGGCTACATGGTGCATCGCTGCCTCGAGGCGGCGCAGGTGCTCGCTCAGGGCGGCATCGCCGCCGGCGTGATCGACGCCTATTGCCTGCCGCTCGATCGCCAGGCGCTGCTGGAGCGGGCGCGGCGCGCGGCGGCGCCGATCCTGGCGGTGGAGGACAATTACATCGGCGGTCTCGCCAGCGAGCTGGCCGAGGCGGCGGCGGCGGAGATGAACGCGCCGCGCGTGGCCTCGCTGGTCGTCGGCAACTTCCCCAAGAGCGGCCGCAGCGCCGAGGACGTGCTGGCCTATGTGCATCTCTCGACCGCGGACATCGTCGATGCCGCGCGCACCCTTGCCGGCTGACCCGGCATGAGCGCCGCCGCGACGGGCGCACTGCCGGCACCGCTGGTGCTGGTGGTGATGGGCGTGTCGGGCTCGGGCAAGACCACGGTGGCATCGATGCTGGCCGGGCGGCTCGGCTGGGTGTTCGCCGAGGGCGATGATTTCCACCCGCCGGCGAACATCGCCAAGATGCATGGCGGCACGCCGCTCGACGACGACGATCGGCTGCCCTGGCTTCGAGCCATCGCCGAGCAGATCGACCGCTGGCGCGCGGCGCGGGAAAACGGAATCATCACCTGCTCGGCGCTCAAACGGCGCTATCGCGCGGTCATCATCGGCGCTCGCCCGGAGGTGCGGCTCGTCTATCTCAAGGGCGATCCCGAGATCGTCCACCGGCGCATGGTGGCGCGGCACGGCCATTTCATGCCGGCGAACCTGCTGCGCTCGCAATTCGACGCGCTGGAGGAGCCGACGCAGGACGAGCGACCGATCGTGGTGCAGGTCGATCTGCCGCCGGCGCAGCTGGTCGATCGGATCCTGGCAGCGCTCACGATACCACCTTCAGCCAGTAATCCACCCCCTCCCAGAGCGCCTCGCTGAGCCAGTAGAGGGTGAAGACGACGGCGTCGCCGGGCGTAAGATCGGCAGTATCGAGATCGGCAACATGCGTGCCGAAGCCCGAGTCCCGCGTCGGCGTGTCGATGACGCTGCGCCAGCCGTCGCGACTCCAGTGGGCCACCGCCGGCACCCGCAGCTCGAGCCGCAAGCGCTTGCCGGCGGGCAGCCTGCGGGATTTGCAGTTCGGCCGCCAGAGGGCGAAAGGCGAGCGCGTCCCCTCCTGCTGATAGCGCCGGCGCGGCTGCGGCGGCATGTCGAAGACGCGCCCGTCGCGCAGCGAGCGCAGCAGCTTGATGTGCTCGGCATGCGCCCAGACCAGCGGCATGGCCGAGCCCGACGGCCGCCCGCGAAACAGCTCGCGCTCGGGAATGTCCTCGGCCTCCCAGACCTGCTCGGGCAGCAGATGGCCGTCGCTGGCGAAGCCCTCGAGCGCGCGCAGCAGCGCCTCGGCGCCGGCGCGGTTGCCGGCGGCAAGCTCGTAATGCGCGCGCTCGCCGGTGAGCAGCGGCCAGGCCCGACCGACGCCGGTGCCGTCGAACGGCGCGCCGTCCTCGTGCTCGCCATAGCCGTCACCATTGTAGCGCCGCCAGCACGGGCCGGCCGGCAGCTCGACCTTGAGCAGCGCGTCGATCACGCGCAGCGTGTTGCGGATACGCGGATCGTCGGGCGCGCGCAGCCCGAAGCGCACCAGCGCCAGCGCGTCCGGGCTCACCACCGCGCCGGCGGGCACGCGGCTCTGGCCGGGCGGCCGGTTCTTGATCGGCACGAAGCCCTCGGCGGGCGAGGCGCCGTCGGCCGCCTCCGGCGGCGCGATCCGCACGTAATATCCGTCGACGTCGAGCGAGCGCGCGAGCGGCGTGCCGACGACGTAGAGCCAGGATTCGATGCGATCGTTCCAGAGATCGGCGGTCTCGCGCAGATAGGCCGCGCCATCGTCGCCGAGGTGATCGGCGAGGTCGGCGGCGGCGAGCAGCGCCGAGATTTCGACCGCCAGCGTGAAGGGCGCGAAGCCGCCATCCTCTTCCCAGCGGTCCTGGCCGGTCACCGGCCCGTTCTGCACCACATAGGCGGCGGCGCGGCGCACCATCGGCCAGAAGCGGCGCAGCTCGCGCTCGCCCAGCCCGGCCTCGCGCCACAGCAGGTCGACCAGCAGGATGGGGAACGCGCATTCATCCATCTGCACGCCGGTCCAATAGGCGGTGCCGTCGAGCCAGCAATTCTGCGGCCAGTGGCCGTCGGCCTCCTGCGTCGCCTCGAGCCAGCGCAGCACGCGGCGGGCGTCGGCGACGGCGCCGCAGGCGACCAGCGCGCCGGCGGATTCGGCGAGATCGCGCGGCCAGACGAGATGATATCCCCCGAGATCCTCGTCGCCCTTGCTGAAGCCCCACGGGATCGACAGGCTGGCGATCATGCCGCCCGGGAACGAGCTCGCCTCGTGGCTGCGCAGCACCGCGGCGCCGATGCGGTAGGTGTTGTGCCCGTCGGCGGCGTCGGCGGGATCCAGCGGCAGCAGCCCGCTGTGCCAGGCATGCCAGCCCGCGACATACTCGGCCACCGCCGAGTCGAAGCCGTCATTGAGGCTGCGCACGGCGCGATGCGCCGCCTCCGCCCAGCGGCGCCCGAAGGCCAGCGCCAGCACGAACTCGCCGCCGCAGGCGGCGAGATCGATCTCGGCGGTGAGCGCGACGTTGCCGTCGCGCGCCTCGTCGTAACTCCAGGCAAGCGCGAAATGCCGCGCCAGATCCTGCCAGCCGTCGGAAGTGCCGACGAAGCCCACCGAGCGCGCCCGGTAGGGCGCCGAGCAGGCCAGCGCCAAGGCGTGGCCGCGGCCGCGGGCGAAGAGCATCGGCCGGCCCTTGAACTCGTCGAGCCAGGCGGTGTTGTGGGCGCCGCGATTGACCAGATGCGGCGACAGCAGCGCATAGAGCCGGTAATCCTCCAGCCGACCCTCGAGCGGCGCGAAGACGACGCGCTGCAGCAGCACCTCGCGCCGGGGATCGCCGAGCACGGTCTTGTCGATGCGGAAGCGGCCGTCGGCGGCGGTGTTGGCGAGCGCGAAGGCCGGCACGCCGCCGGCAAGCTGGCGCACCGCGCTGCGCGTGTCGCGTTTTTCCTCGGCGAAGTAGTCGCGGCCGTTGGTGACGATGAGACCGAAATCGCGGGTGCAGGCGTAGTCGACGCGGGGATAGTAGATCTCGTTGAGAATGCCGTGGCTGAGCGTGAACCACAGGTTGCTCCGCGTCGCCGGAGCGGTGCCGACGCCGCTCTTGGCGCTCGACGTCCAGCGCGCCGGAATGCCCGGCCAGCCCGGCGCCGGCCGATTGAAGCGCCCGGCCATCAGCCCGCCCGCGGCAGGATCAGCCGCTCCACCGCGGCGGCGAAGCCGTCCTCGGCATTGCCGAGGGTCACCGCGGCGGCGCGCTGCTTCACCGCCGCCGCCGCATTGCCCATGGCGATCGCAAGGCCGGCGCCGGCGAACATCGCGAGATCGTTCTCGCCGTCGCCGATCACCGCGGTCTCCGCCGCCGGGATGCCGAGCCGGCGCTGCAGCGCCGCGACCGCCGTTCCCTTGTCGGCGCCGGCCGGCGTCACGTCGAGGTAATAGGGCTGCGAGCGGGCGGCAAGGGCGCGGCCGCCGATCGCCCCACGCAGCGCCCGCTCGGCGTCGGCAAGCTGCCCGGGCACGGCGCTCACGCCGACGATCTTGGCGGCACCGTCGAGCGCGCCGTCGAAATCCTCGACCGCGGTCGGCTCGGTCGCGATGGTGCGCTGCTCGAGAGCGACGTAGGCCGCGGCGGGATCGCGCAGCAGCCAGCGATCGACGGTGAAGACCCAGGCGTCGATGCCGCGCGCGCGCAGCAGCGCCAGCGTCTCCTGCGCCACCAGCCGCGGCAGCAGGCGCTGCTCGAGCGGGGCGAGGTCCGGCGCCACCAGCGCCGCGCCGTTGAAGGCGGCGAGCGGCAGGCGCAGATCCAGCGGCCCGATCAACATGCGCAGGCCGAAGGGCGGCCGGCTGCTGGCGATCGAGAAGGCGATCCCCTGCGCCCTGAGCCGCGCGACGGCGGCGCAACTCGCCTCGGTGAGGCGCTTGTCCGGCGTCACCAGCGTGCCGTCGACATCCGAGACCAGAAGCGATATCCGGTTCATCGCTCGATCACCTCGACGCCGGCCGCGCCGCCGACGATCACCGTCGGCGCCATGCCGACGAAGAGCCCGCTCTCGACGACGCCGGCGATGGCGGCGAGCCGCGCCTCGAGCGCCGCGGCATCGGCGATGGCGGCAAAGCGGCAATCGGCGATGAGGTTGCCGTTGTCGGTGACGAAGGGCTCGCCGCCATCCTGGCGCAGGCGGGGCACGCAGCCGAGGCCGGCGAGGCGGTCGAGCGCCACCTGCCAGCCGAAGCGCACGATCTCCACCGGCAGCGGCGTCGGGCCGCCGAGATGGTCGGCGAGCTTGCCGTCGTCGACGATGACGATGAAGCGGGCGCTGGCGGCGGCGACGATCTTTTCGCGCAGCAGCGCGCCGCCGAGGCCCTTGATCAGGTTGAGCGTACCGCGCTCCACCTGATCGGCGCCGTCGATCGCGACATCGATGCGGCGGTGCTCGGCAAAGCCGGTGAGCGGCAGCCCGAGCCGATAGGCCAATGCGGCGGTGTGCTCCGAGGTCGGGATGGTGGCAACGCGCAGCCCGGCGGCGACGCGCTGCGCCAGCGCCGCGACGGCGAAGGCGGCGGTCGAGCCGCTGCCCAGCCCCACCACCATGCCGCTTTCGATCTCCTGCACCGCGCGCTCGGCGGCGGCGCGCTTCAAGGCGTCGCGCTCTTGCGGCGCGGCGCTCATCGCAGCCTCTCCGGCACCGCCGCGCGGTCGAGGAAGAAGCGCAGCCGGCCGGCCGGGCGGAGCCGCGCCGAGGGCAGATCGTCGCCCGCGAGGAGCCGCGACAGGATTGCGCGCTTCTCGCGGCCGGCGACGAGGAAAGCCGCTTCGCGGCTGCTGTCGAGTGCGGGATAGGTCAGCGTGATGCGCGGCACGAAGGGCGCGATCGGCGTCTCGCTCACCGCGCGGACCCAGCGCACGCGCTCGTCGAGCACGGGGCTGCCGGGAAAGAGCGACGCGACGTGCCCGTCCGGTCCGAGACCGAGCAGGCTGACGTCGAAGAGCGGCCGGTCCGCAAGCAGCACCGCGCCGCCATACCAGGCCTGCAATTCGCGCTCGTAGGCGGCGGCGGCTTCCTCCGGCGAGGCGCCGCCGGTCGGCATCGGATGGACGGCGGCGGGCGGCACCGGTGTATCCGCCAGCAGCGCATCGCGCACCATGGCGAAATTGCTGTCGGCATGATCCCGCGGCACGAAGCGCTCGTCGCCCCAGAACCAATGCACCCGTTCCCAGGGAACGCGATCGCGACAGGGCGGTTGCGCCAGCAGATGGTAGAGCCGGCGCGGCGTGCTGCCGCCGGAGAGCGCCACGGAAAAGCGTCCGGTCGACGCAGCCATCGAAGCAACGAGCCATTCCGCCACGCGCCGGGCCAGCGCCTCGGGGTCGGCGAGGATCTCGATCTCGGCCTGGTCGATGGCGCTCATGACCGGCACCGACCGGCGCGGATGGCGGCGATGGCGGCGGCGTAATCGGCGGCGCGGAAGATCGCCGTGCCGGCGACGATGGCGTCGGCGCCGGCCGCGATCGCCGCCCCGGCATGGGCGCAGTCCTGCCCGCCATCGACCTCGAGCACGGGATCGAGCGCTCGCTCGCGGCAGAGATGCCGCAGCGTGCGAAGCTTGGGCAGCATTTCCGGCAGGAAGGCCTGGCCGCCGAAGCCGGGATTGACGGTCATCACCAGCACCACGTCGCAGAGATGCAGCACATGCTCGATGAAGGCGATCGGGCTGGCGGGATCGAGCACCGCACCGGCCTTGCACCCGAGCTCTCGGATGCGCGACAGAACACGGTGGAGATGCACGGTCGAGGACGGTTCCGCCTGCACCAGCAGATGATCGGCGCCGGCGGCGGCGAACGCCTCGATATAGCGCTCGGGCTCGACGATCATGAGATGCACGTCGAGGGGCTTGCGCGTCGCGCGGCGCACCGCCTCGACCACCACCGGCCCCAGCGTGATGTTGGGCACGAAGCGGCCGTCCATCACGTCGACATGGATCCAGTCGGCGCCGGCGGCGTCGACGGCGCGGACCTCCTCGGCGAGACGGCCGAAATCGGCGGCGAGGATCGAGGGTGCGACCACGACCGGCCTCATCGCGCCGCCCCCGCCGCGCCGAGCACGAAACGCTCGATCGCCTTGGCGAAGCCCTCCGTTTCATTATCGTCGGTGACGAGATCGGCTGCCGCCTTCACCTCGGCGCCGGCATTGCCCATGGCGATGCCGAGGCCGCTCTCGCGGAACATCAGGATGTCGTTGGGCATGTCGCCGATGGTGACGATCTCGGCCGTGGGCACCGACAGCAGGCGGGAGAGCGTGCGCACCACCATGCCCTTGTTGGCCGCGGGATGGGTGACGTCGAGGTAATAGGGCTGCGAGCGCGCCGCCGAGGCACCGTCGCCGAGGGAGTCCCGCAGCGCGCGCTCGGCCTGCGCCACGCGCTCGTGATCATCGCTGACGCCCACGATCTTGACTGCGCGCTCGAGCGCCGCGCCGAGATCGGCGGTCACCGTCGGCGGAAACTTCACGGTCCAGGCTTCGCGCGCGACATGCGGCGCGTCGGCATCGCGTATCAGCCACTCCCGCGCATCATAAACCCAGACGTCGAGCCCGGCCGCCTCGAGCTGCGCCGCCGCGCGCCGGGCGATGTCGGGATCGAGCGAGCGGCACTCGATGACGGCAAGATCAGGCGCGGCGACGACGCCGCCGTTGAAGCCCGCGAGCGGCGCCGCCAGCGCCAGCGGCTCGACCAGCATGGACATGCCGCGCGGCGGTCGGCCGCTGGTGATGGCGAAGGCGATCCCCGCCGCCTTCAGCGCCTGAACCGCTTGCCGCGCCCGCGGTGTCAGCCGCTTTTCCTCGGTGACCAGCGTGCCATCGACATCGGCGAGGACCAGCGACACCGTCGGCGCGCGGCGCGGCGCACGCGCGCCGCTGCGAGCCGCGCTCATTGCCCGCCCAGCGGCCGCCAGCGCCGCCCGTCCCGCTGCAGCAGCAGGTCCGCCTCGGCCGGCCCTTCGCTGCCGGCGGGGTATTGCGGCAGCGCCGAGCGGGCAGCCCGCGCCCAGGCGTCGAGCGCGGGCTGCACCACGCCCCAGCCCGCCTCGATGTTGTCGGCGCGCTGGAACAGCAGGGCATCGCCGATCATCGCGTCGTAGATCAGGGTCTCGTAGCCGGTGCTGGGCTTGCCGTCGAAATAATCATGGTAGTCGAAGCGCATCTCGACACCGCCGGTATGCACATTCGGACCCGGCACCTTGGCATTGAAGCGCAGCCAGACGCCTTCTTCCGGCTGGATCGCCAGCACCATGTCGTTGGGCGCCAGCCGCTCGATCGGCGTGTCGCGGAAGATGGTGAAGGGCGCCTGCTTGAACTGGATCACCACCTCGCTGCGCCGGCGCGCCAGCGCCTTGCCGGTGCGGAGATAGAAGGGCACGCCCGCCCACCGCCAATTGTCGATCATCAGCTTGAGCGCGACATAGGTCTCGGTGGCGGAGTCCGGCGCCACGTCGGGCGAGCGACGATAGGCCTCGATCCGCCGATCGCCGACGACGCCTTCGCCATATTGCGCACGAACGACATTGCGCAGCGCGTCCTCGGCCCCGAGGGGATGCACGCAGTCCAGCACCTTCACCTTCTCCGTGCGCACGGCATCGGCGTCGAAGCAGGTCGGCGGCTCCATCGCGGCAAGCGTGAGGAGCTGGAAAAGATGGTTCGGCACCATGTCGCGCAGCGTCCCGGTGCTGTCGTAGAAGCGCCCGCGGTGCTCGACCCCCAGCGTCTCGGCGACCGTGATCTGGACGTGGTCGACATGGTCGCGGTTCCACAGCGGCTCGAACAAGCCGTTAGCGAAGCGCAGCACCATGATGTTCTGCACCGTTTCCTTGCCGAGATAATGATCGATGCGATAGACCTGCCGCTCCTCCAGAACCTGCAGAATTTCCCGGTTGAGCCGCTGCGCCGACGGCAGATCGCTGCCGAACGGCTTTTCGATGATGACGCGCCGCCAGGCGCCGTCCTGCTCGCGGACGAGGCCGGCGGCGGCGAGGCGCAGCACCACCGGGGCGAAGAGGCCGGCGGGCGTGGCGAGATAGAAAAGGCGATTCTGCGCGCTGCCCTGGGCAGCGCCGATCTTTTCGAGCCGCCGCGCCAGCCGCTCGTAGGTCGCGGGGTCGTCCAGCTCGCCGGCGACATAGTGAACGCGTTCGGCGAGCCAGCGCCAGTCCTCGGCGGCGAAATCCGGCAGCCCTTCGGCGAGGCCGCGGCGGAAATCAGCCTCCTCCATCGCCGCGCGGGCGACGCCGATCACGGCGAAGCGCTCCGGCAGCAGTCGGGAGCGCCGCAGATTGCACAGCGAGGGGATCAGCAGACGGCGGGTGAGATCGCCCGAGGCGCCGAAGATGACCAGCGTGCAGGGGGGCGCCGGCTGGGCGGCGCGATGCCGCGCCTCAGTCACGAGCGGCGCCGGCGGGCGGCTCGACATGGCCGCCGAACATGTGCCGCATCGCCGAGAGCAGCTTCTCGGCGAAGCCGTTCTCGCGGCGCGAGCGGAAGCGCGCGTAAAGCGCCGCCGACAGCACGTTGGCCGGCACCGCCTCCTCGATCGCCGCCATCATCGTCCAGCGGCCTTCGCCGGAATCCTCGACGAAGCCGGAATATCCGGCGAGCGCGGGATCGTCGGCGAGCGCCGTGGCGCTGAGGTCGAGAAGCCAGGAAGAGATGACGCTGCCGCGCCGCCACACCTCGGCGATGTCGGCGAGATCGAGGGTATAGCGCTGCGCCGCCGGCAGGGTCTCCGCGCCCGCGTTGCGCAGGATGTCGAACCCCTCGGCATAGGCCTGCATCAGCCCGTATTCGATGCCGTTATGCACCATCTTGACGAAATGGCCGGCGCCGTTCGGACCGCAATGGAGATATCCCCGCTCGACGCGGGGATCGCGCCCGTCGCGCCCAGGCGTGCGCGCGATGTCGCCGGCGCCCGGAGCGAGCGCGGCGAGGATCGGGTCGAGGCGCTCGACCGGCTCCTTGTCGCCGCCGATCATCATGCAATAGCCGCGCTCCAGTCCCCAGACGCCGCCGCTGGTGCCGACATCGAGGTAATGGATGCGGCGGGCGGCGAGCGCGGCGGCGCGGCTGATGTCGTCCTTGTAGAAGGAATTGCCGCCGTCGATGACGATGTCGCCGGGTGCCAGCAACTCGCCCAGCCGCGTCATCGTCTGACCGGTGATTTCGCCCGCCGGCAGCATCACCCAGATCGCTCGCGGCTTGTCGAGCCGGGCAACGAGATCGGCGAGATCGGCGGCGGCGACGGCGCCTTCGCGCGCCAGGGTCTGCATCGCCTTCGCGTCGCGGTCGAACACCACGCAGTGGTGGCCGTGGCGCGTCAGCCGCCGCACGATGTTGCCGCCCATACGTCCCAAACCGATGACACCGAGCTGCATCGTCCTCTCCTCGCCAGGCTTTACGACAGGCTGCGCCGCACCGCCCCCTGCAGCCGCGTCAGGCCGGCGGCCACGTCGGGTCCGAGATGGATGCGCAAGGCGCGGCGCCCGCGCTCGGCAAGCACGTCAAGGTCGCCGCGCGCCTGCGCCGCCTCGACGACGCCGAAGGTGTAGCGCCGCTCGGGGATGGCAATGTCGGCCGCATCCTCGCCGGTGATCTGCAGGAACACGCCGGAATTTGGCCCGCCCTTGTAGGCCTGGCCGGTCGAGTGCAGGAAGCGCGGGCCGAATCCGACGCAGGTGGCGACGCGCTTGCGGTCGCGGATCAGGAGGCGCATCGCCTGCAGCGCCTGGTGATGGCGCTCGCTGCGCTCGATATAGGCGAGCAGCGCGCAATAATCACCCGGCCGCAGCCGCGCCAGGTGCGCCGCAAGCCAGGCCTCGAGCGAGCGCTCGCGCGCCGCGCCGGAAAGCGCCTCGGCGTTGCGCGCATCGGCAAAGAGCGCGATGCCGCGATCCTCGAAGACCGGCGTCTCCGGCGGCAGGCGGCCGGACTTCTCATAGGCGGCGGTGAGTTCGCGCGTCTTGACCTTGCTCGCCTCGACATCGGGCTGGTCGAAGGGGTTGATGCCGATGACCGCGCCAGCCACCGCGGTCGCCATCTCCCAGCGGAAGAATTCCTGGCCGAGATGAAGACGCTCGGTGACGGTGACGCGCAGCACCGGATGGCCGGCGCGTTCGAGCGCGGCCAGCGCCGCCTCCTGGGTGTCATCGGCCTCGCCGGCAAGCCGCAGGTGGGCGAAGAGCCGGTCGCCGCCGTAGCATTCGGGCGGCCCCAGCGTCTCGCCATCGACCGGGATCAGCCCCTTGCCGTCCTTGCCGGTCGACTCCGCCAGCAGCTGCTCCAGCCAAGCGCCGATATCGGCGATCCCCGGCGTCGTCGTGATCGTCACCTTGTCGCGGCCGGACCGGGCGGCAAGACCGAGGACGAGCCCCAGCACCGCGCCTGGATTCTCCTCCGGCGGCACGCTCTCGCCGCAGGAACGCACCATGCGTCGCGTCGCCTCGATCAGCCGCCGGAGATCGAGCCCCATCACCGCCGCCGGCACCAGGCCGAAATCCGACAACACGGAATAGCGCCCGCCGATGCTGGGCAGCCCGAAGCAGATGCGGCGGAAGCCCAGCCGCTCGGCCGTCTGCTGCAGCGCCGAGCCGGGATCGGTGATGGCGATGAAATGCTGCCCCGCCCGATCGCCGCCGAGCGCTTGGTCGGTGCGGGCGAAGAAATGGCGCAGCAGGATGTCGGGCTCGAGCGTCGAGCCGGATTTGCTCGACACGATGAACAGCGTGCGGGCGGGATCGATGCGGCGCTCGACGGCGCGGATCTGCGCGGGGTCGGTGGAATCGAGCACGAGCAGCTCGGGATGGCCCGACTGGCGGCCGAAGCTGGCGGCAAGCACCTCGGGACCCAGGCTGGAGCCGCCCATCCCGAGCAGCAGCGCATGGGAGAAGCCGCCGCGGCGGACGTCCTCGCCGAGCGCCACGAGTTCGTCGAGCCGCCCCTGCTGGGCGGCGACGATGTCGAGCCAGCCGAGCCAGCGCGCCTCGTCGCCGCCGGTCCACAGCCGTGCGTCGCGCGCCCAAAGGCGGCGAAGATCGCCGCCCTGCCGCCAGCGCTGCAGCGCGTCGTCGAGCGCTTGGCGCAGCGGCGCCGGCAGCGCCGCCTGCTGCCCGTCGAGCCGGTCACGCAACAGCGCGCGGCGCTTGCCCGCCACGGCGGCCAACAGCTTGTCCGCGGCCTCGACGAAGAGTCGCACGCCCTCCTCCAGCAGTCCGGCGGTGACCTGGTCGATGGCAATGCCGCCGCGCGCCAGCGCCGCCATCGCGCGCTCGGCTTCGTCGACTCCTTCTGCGAGGCTCGCGCGCGGACGCCCATGATCGCGGAACGCCTCCAAAGTCGCCAGCGGCATGGTGTTGACGGTATCGGGGCCGATCAGCTCCTCGACATAGAGCACGTCGCGATAGGCGGGATTCTTCGCCCCGGTACTCGCCCAGAGCAGGCGCTGCGGCTGCGCCCCCTTGGCGCGCAGCGCCTCCCAACGTGGGCCGGCGAAGCGCCGCTGGTAGCGGCGATAGGCGAGCTTGGCGTTGGCGATGGCGATCTTGCCGCGGAGGTCCGCGAGCAGCGCCGTGCCGCCATCAGCCTTGGCCAGGCGCTCCTCGATCAGGCGGTCAACGGCGGTGTCGATGCGGCTGACGAAGAAGCTGGCGACGCTGGCGAGCCGCGCCGGGTCGCCGCCCCCGGCGACGAACTGCTCGACACCACCGAGATAGGCATCCACCACCTGTTCATACACCTGCTGCGAGAACAGCAACGTGATGTTGATGTTGATACCCTCGCCGAGCAGCTGGCGGATGGCCGGCAGGCCTGCCGCGGTCGCCGGCACCTTCACCAGCAGATTGTCGCGGCCGACGGCGCGCCATAGCCGCCGCGCCTCGGCGAGGGTGGCGGCGGTGTCATGTGCGTGGTAAGGCGAAACCTCCAGGCTGACAAAGCCGTCGCGCCGCGCGCTCGCCTCATAGACCGGGCGCAGCTGTTCGGCCGCGTTCTGGATGTCGGCAACCGCCAGCCGCTCGTAGAGCGCGCCCACATCGAGATCGCCGCTTTCCTCCGACGCCTGGAGCGCGGCGTCGTAATCGCCGCTACCGCCGATCGCCTTCTCGAAGATGGTCGGATTGGAAGTGATGCCGCGCAGCCCGTCCTGATCGATCAGCCGCGTCAGGCTGCCGTCGGCGATGAAGCGCCGCGCCAGGAAATCGAGCCATACCGACTGACCGTATTCCGCCAGCGCCTTTAGCGCATTCATTCGGACATCCTTCGTCTTGCGGTCGTACGCCGCCGCCGATCCGCGGCCGACGGTCCCGCCGCCACCTCGCCCCGGCGAAGACAAACGGCGCGGAGGCAGGTTCCTCCCCATCGGCGGCCGGGGGCCGGGCAACTATTGCAGGAGCCGGTCGCAGCCGTACCGATGGGCGAGGAGGCAATCGTCGAGCCGGCTCTGCCCGATCAGCTGGAATGCCAGCCACAGGCCGAGGGCGCCGACGATGATGACGGCGACGATGCCCGCCCGCGTCACCGCGTCATTGTCATAATCGCGCTCGGCCTGCCGCGCCGCCCGGTCCGAGTCCGGCCGCCGGCTCAGCAGCGGGTGAAGACGCTCGAGCCGTTCGAGCCACCTGGTCTCGGCGGTCACGAGCCCGGCGGGCGCGGCGCCGGATCGCCGGCGGCCGGCGCGAGCCCCCCCGCGGCGGCGCGCAAATCCATCGGCTGCGCCGGGACGATGGCGGCGATGGCGTGCTTGTAGATCAGCATGGCGCGGCCATTATCGACGATCAGCAGCGTGAAGCCGTCCTCTCCGGCGATCGTGCCGGTGATGCGCGTGCCGCCGGTGAGATAGATCGAGAGCGGCGGCCGCTCCGCCTGGGCCGTCTGCATGAAAGATGATTGCAATCCCATTGCTCGCCCCCGCCCTTGCCGACGCCGCCGAAGCCCGTTCCCATCCGATGCTAGGAGAGACGAGCGCGGCGTATCCCCGCGGCCCACCCGACCGAACGATCGTTCCGGCGAACCTAGAGGATTCCGGTCGGCGGCGCGATCCTCACGGGTTGCAGCTGCGTCTCCTGGCTCGCCCGTCACGCCCCGCTCTCCCAGGTCCGCTGCAACTGCGTGCCGCTGACCAGGATCGCCGCGGCGAGCTCGGCGGCGGGTCCGCGCGGCGCGCGGGCCGCTTCGAGCAGAACGAATTCCACCCAGCCGAGATCGGGCAAGCCGTGGCCGCCCGCCACCTCCGCCAAGCCCGGCGGCATCAGCCCGGCGGCAACGACGGTGACGCCGAGCCCCGCCAGCGCCGCGGCGCGCAGGCCGCTGAGGCTGCCGCTGGTGCAGACGATGCGCCAGGGGCGGCCGTGCCGCTCCAGCGCCGCGAGCGCGATCTCGCGCGTGACGCTGGGCGGCGGGTAGAGGATCAGCGGTACCGGCGCCGCGGCGTCGAGGCACCGCGGGTCACCGGACACCCAGACCAGCCGATCCTGCCAGACCAGGCGCCCGCGCTCCTCGCCGGGACGCCGCTTGGCGCAGACGAGATCGAGCTCGCCGCGCTCGAGCTTCTGATAGAGCTCGCCGCTCAATCCGACGGTCAGCTCGACATCGACGCGCGGGTGGGCGCGCACGAAATCGCGCAGCAGTCGCGGCAGGCGCGAGGCGACGAAATCCTCCGAGGTGCCGAAGCGCAGTCGCCCGCGCAGCTCGGAGCCGGCGAAATAATGCTCCGCCCGTTCGGTCGCCGCCAGGATGCTCTGGGCGAATTCGATCATCGCCTCGCCATCGGCGGTCGTCGCCACCGAATGGGTATCGCGGATAAGGAGGCGGCGGCGCGCCTGCGCCTCCAGCTTGCGGATGTGCTGGCTGACGGTCGATTGCCGCAGGCCGAGCCGCGTGGCCGCCTGGGTAAAGCTCCGGGTCTGGGCCACGGCCAGGAAGGTGCGCAGCAGGATGGGATCAAGCATCGTCAGTCATCGTAATTTACAATAACAATAACCATTGTATGCGCTATTCACAATAAACGAAAAAGCCGCGACATAGGGGGATGACTTTTGCAGAGGCTGCCATGGCTCGGCTCCGCTCCCTCTCCTCCCGCCTCGACCCGTTCCTGGCCGCGATCCTGCTCACGGTCGGCCTCGCCTCGCTGCTGCCGGCGCGCGGCGCCGCGGCTATCGTCGCCGACGACCTGACCGAGGCCGCGGTGGCGCTGCTCTTTTTCATGCACGGCGCACGGCTGTCGCCGGCCGCGGCGCTGGCCGGAGCACGCGACTGGCGGCTGCACGGGATCGTGCTGGCAAGCACCTTCGCGCTCTTTCCGCTGCTTGGCGCCGGCGCCCGGCTCCTCTTCCCGGGGCTGCTGTCGGCGCCGCTCTGGTCCGGGCTGATCCTGCTCACCGCGCTGCCCTCGACGGTGCAGGCCTCGATCGCCTTCACCTCGGTCGCGCGCGGCAACGTGGCCGCGGCGCTGTGCAGCGCCGCCGCCTCGAATCTGCTCGGCATCTTCCTCACGCCGCTGATCATCGGGCTCCTGCTCAGCGGTCGCGGCGCCGGTCTGTCGCTCGGCGCCGCACTCGGCATCCTGGTGCAGCTGCTGCTGCCGTTCGCCGCGGGCCAGGCGCTGCGGCCCTGGATCGGCGGCTTCGTCGCGCGCCATGGACGCATCCTGAAGAGCGTGGACTACGGCTCGATCCTGCTCATCGTCTATGCCGCCTTCAGCCATGGCGTGGTCAATGGCCTCTGGCATCAGGTCGATGCGGCGCAGCTCGTGCGGCTGGCGCTGGTCGACGCGGCGCTGCTGGCGAGCGTGCTGGCGATCCTCACCGGGCTCAGCCGCCTGCTCGGCTTCTCGCGCGCGGACGAAATCGCCATCGTATTCTGCGGCTCGAAGAAGAGCCTGGCCAGCGGCCTGCCCATGGCGAGCGTGCTGTTCGCCGGCCATCTCGGCACGATCATCCTGCCGGCGATGATGTTTCACCAGCTTCAGCTCATGGTCTGCGCCTCGCTGGCGCGGCGCTACCGCGGCGCGACCGCACCGACGGCCGCCGCCGCTTTCAGCCGCCTGCCGGCCGCGGCGGAATAGGCTCGCCCGGCGATCGCCGCGTCGAATTATCGCGCTCGCGGCGCACCGCCTCTTGACACGAGGCCGCCCTCGCCGGGATTCTCACGGGCGATTGCCTAAGACGTGACGGTCCACCCACTCGCTGCTTGCGCCGCGACGGCGTCAGCACATACGTGCCGTGGACATTCGCGGCAACCGCCGACAAGGGAGAACGAGGATGGCTGACAATGGCGCCCAGGCGCTGGAAGAGACGGCGGCAAGGATCGAGAACGCTCCTGCGCAGGACAGGAAAACCGACGCTGGAGCGGCGCCGGGCGGCGACCGGGACGCGATCCGCAGCGTGTTCGTCGCGCGAACCGCCGCGTCGAGCGCGGCATCGGCCGGCGGCTTCGCGCGGATGGCGACCGCCGACGAGGGACTGGCGGTGCGCGGCGCCTATCGGGCGCACCTCGCCGTCACCGAGGCGGAGGCGGTTGCCGGCGACCCCGCGGCGGGGGGCGATCTCCTGCGCAAGGCCTATCTGGCGCGCGCCGTCGCCGATGCGGCAGTGCAGACCCGTCCCAAACCGCGGCCGGCGCGCCGCGTGAAGCGGAGCGCGTCGCCGCGCCGGAAGGCGGCCGGCGCAAAAGCAAAGCCCCGTACCACGCGCAACGCATCTTCCAAGCCGGGCAAGCCGAAGAAGCGCAGCACGGCCGGCGCGAGAACGAAACCGCGGGCGGCGGCCAAGCGGGCGGCGGCGCGGCCGGCCCGACGCGGCAAACGCCGCGGCCGGTGAACACCGGCGCTCGCTAGGCCCGCCCTTCCGACATCGGCGTGCCGCGCGCCAGCACCGCACGCATCATCCGTTCCGCGCCGTCGATGCAGGCATGGGTGAGGACGGTGGCGGCGCCATCCGCCATGCCCTGCTGGCGCGCGGCAGCCGCGAGTTCGCGGCGCCACCTCGATCGGGATGGCAGCCCGCATCACGTTTGCGCGCGCTGCGCCGATATCTTTTGCGTCGCCGGCGCAAGCCGCGGCACGATGCCTCGGCGCGGCGCGATCCCCGACGATACTGCTCCACGACGGAAGGGAAGCTCCTTCAGCGCTGACGGAGGCTGGCGCCACGCGGCAACGCCTTTCCTGATCTCTGGAGGAGAGTTCGACATGGCGACCATCACCGCCAAGGACGGCACACAACTCTATTACAACGATTGGGGCCAGGGACCGCCCGTCGTCTTCAGCCATGGCTGGCCGCTCAGCGCCGACGCCTTCGAGGACCAGATGTTCTTCCTCGCCTTGCGCGGCTATCGGTGCATCGCGCATGACCGCCGCGGCCATGGCCGATCGAGCCAGACCTGGAAAGGCAACGATCTCGATACCTATGCCGACGACCTCGCGGCGCTGGTGGAGACGCTCGACCTGAAGAGCGCGATCCATGTCGGCCATTCCACCGGCGGCGGCGAGGTCGCCCGCTATATCGGCCGCCACGGCTCCAGGCGCGTGGCCAAGGCGGTGCTGATCGGCGCGATACCGCCGCTGATGCTGAAGACACCGACCAATCCCGGCGGCCTGCCGATCGAGGCGTTCGACCAGCTGCGCGCCGCGGTCCAGGCGGACCGCTCGCAATTCTTCAAGGACCTCTCCCTGCCGTTCTACGGCTACAACCGCCCCGGCGCAAAAGTGTCGGAGGGCGTGCGCAGCGCGTTCTGGCTGCAGGGAATGATGGCGGGCTTCCCCGCCGCCTATTTTTGCATCAAGGCCTTCTCCGAGACGGACCTCACCGCGGACCTCAAAAAGATCGACGTGCCGACCTTGATCCTGCACGGCGACGACGACCAGGTCGTGCCGATCGGCGCCGCGGCGATGCTGTCCTCGAAGCTGGTGAAGAACGCGGCACTGAAGATCTACCCGGGCGCGCCGCACGGGATGTGCACGACGCTCAAGGACCAAGTGAACGCCGACCTGCTGTCCTTCATCCGCGACTAGGCGAACACCTTCGCAGCCAGGCTGGCGCTCGACGTCGGCCCGATCGCCTTTCATGCCCCCGGTCCGAAGGCGGCGGCCGGCTTCGATCCCGCGTGGACGGGCTTGAGCCGTTGCGACGTCTTGATTTGCGTCAATGCCGCAATGCCCGCCCCGATTAGTCTCGCAGACGCGATGGCTGGAATGGCAAGGGCGATGAAAACCGCAGGCTGCTTTCCTTTCCTGGCGAGCGAGATACCATGGCTACGGCTGCGCTCCGGTTGCGCCTATCGACCGCAAGGGGATCCTGAATGGTGCCGCAGGGCGAGGTCTCGAGAGCACTGCGAGGGCGTTCGCTCGGCCGCGACATCGGCTGGGCGTTGCTGATCAAGAGCGTCGCGCTGGTGCTGCTCTATTTCGCATTTTTCGGCCCGTCCCGTCGCGTCGAGATGACGGCCGATCGGGTCGCGGGCGCCTTGATCGACCCGGCGCAACACAGCACGAGGCCGTGACATGGCTGAACTCGACGTTGTCGAACTGTCCCGCCTGCAATTCGCGCTGACCGCGCTTTACCATTTTCTCTTCGTGCCGCTCACGCTCGGGCTTTCCGTGCTGCTGGCGGTCATGGAGAGCGTCTATGTCATGACCGGACGCGCCATCTGGCGCGAGATGACGAAGTTCTGGGGCACGCTTTTCGGCATCAACTTCGCCATGGGGGTCGCCACCGGCATCACCATGGAGTTCCAGTTCGGCACGAACTGGGCCTATTACTCGCATTACGTCGGCGATATCTTCGGCGCGCCGCTCGCCATCGAGGGCCTTATGGCCTTCTTCCTCGAGGCGACCTTCATCGGCCTGTTCTTCTTCGGCTGGAACCGTCTGAGCAGGCTCGGCCACCTCGTCGTGACCTGGCTGGTCGCGATCGGCAGCAATCTCTCCGCGCTCTGGATCCTGATCGCCAATGCCTGGATGCAGAACCCCGTCGGCGCGACCTTCAATCCGGCGACCATGCGGATGGAAGTCTCTTCCTTCTTCGACGTGCTGTTCAATCCGGTCGCCCAGGCGAAGTTCGTCCACACGGTGAGCGCCGGCTATGTGACGGGCGCCGTCTTCGTGCTCTCGATCGGCGCCTTCTACCTGCTGCGCGGCCGGCACCGGGAGATCGCCCGGCGCTCGATCACCGTCGCCGCAAGCTTCGGCCTGGCCTCCGCCCTGTCCGTCGTCGTGCTCGGCGACGAGAGCGGCTACACTGCCGGCCTGAACCAGAAGATGAAGATCGCCGCGATCGAGGCGATGTGGGAAACCGAAACGCCGCCGGCGGGCTTCACCCTGTTCGGCTTTCCCGACCGCGCGACGGAAACCACGCGGTTCGAAATTCACGTGCCCTGGGTGCTCGGCCTGATCGCGACGCGCTCGATCGACGAGCCCGTCGAAGGCATCAAGGACCTGGTGGCCACGGCGGAACGACGCATCCGCAACGGCCTGACCGGGTACAAGGATCTCGAACGGCTGCGAGCCGAACGCGCCCAGGCGGTGCCGCCGGAAATGCAGGAACCGATCCACGACCTCGGCTATGCGCTGCTCTTGAAACGCTGGCGGCCGGATATCGGGAACGCGACCGACGAGCAGGTGCATCAGGCGGCGCTCAGCACGGTGCCGGATGTCTCGGTGCTGTTCTGGAGCTTCCGCTTCATGGTCGGCCTCGGCTTCTACTTCATCCTGCTCTTCGCTCTCGCCTTCTATCTGGCGAGCCGGCGCGAATTGGAGCGGCGCTGGTTCCTGCGGCTGGCGCTCTGCAGCCTGCCGCTGCCCTGGATCGCCGCCGAACTCGGATGGATCGTCGCCGAATATGGCCGCCAGCCCTGGATCATCGACGGCGTCCTGCCGACTTTCCTCGGCGCGTCGAGTGAGCCCATCGGCGACATCTGGTTCAGCCTGATCGGCTTCGTGCTGTTCTACAGCACGCTCGCCGTCATCGACGTCTACCTCTTGGTCAAATATATCGGCCTGGGACCGAAGCAGCCCGCCGCGCCTGCCAGCAACCGCCTCGCGCCCGCCACCGGCGACGATTGAGGAGCGCGCCATGCCACCGATCGACTATGCGAGTTTGCGTCTTCTCTGGTGGGCCTTTCTCGGCCTGCTGCTGATCGGCTTCGCGGTCACCGACGGCTTCGACCTGGGAGCGGCGCTGCTGCAGCCCTTCATCGCCCGCACGGATAGCGAAAAGCGCATGCTCCTCAACGCCATTGGCCCGGTTTGGGAGGGCAATCAGGTGTGGTTCATCCTGGGCGGCGGCGCGGCCTTTGCGGCCTGGCCGCCGCTCTACGCCGTCTCCTTCTCCGGCTTCTATCTCGCGATGTTCCTGGTGCTCGCCGCGCTCATTCTGCGTCCCGTCGCCATCACCTTCCGCAGCAAGCTCCAAGGCGCCGGCTGGCGACGCGGCTGGGACTGGGCGTTCTTCGTCTCGGGGCTGGTTCCGGCGCTGGTCTTCGGCATCGCCTTCGGCAACCTGTTCCTGGGGGTGCCGTTTCGCTTCGACGAGACGCTGCGCGTCGCCTATGAGGGCGGCCTCTTCGGCCTGCTCAATCCCTGGGCGCTGCTCTGCGGGCTCGTCAGCGTCGCGATGCTGGCGATGCATGGCGGCAACTGGGTCGCCCTGAAGACCGAGGGCGCCCTGGCGCGGCGGGCGGGCGCCGCCGCGTCATGGGCCGCGATGGCGCTCGTCGCGCTGTTCTCGCTGGCGGGATTGTGGCTCGCCATCGGCATCGACGGCTATGTCATCCAGGGATCGATCGATCGGATGGGACCGTCATATCCGCTGAACAAGAGCGTCCTTCGCGCCGCCGGCGCTTGGCTCGATACCTATGGCACGCATCCCTGGACGATGGCCGCGCCGGCAATCGCCTATCTCGGCGCCGGCGCGAGCCTGGCGCTGCACCGTGCCGTCCGATCCCTGCCCGCCTTCCTCGCCAGCGGCATCAGCGTCGCCGGAATCGTCGCGACCGCCGGCATCAGCCTGTTCCCTTTCCTCCTGCCATCCTCGATCGATCCGCGCAGCAGCCTCACCGTATGGGATGCCTCGAGCAGTCCGGCGACGCTGTTCATCATGCTGGTGGCGACGGTGATCTTCCTGCCGATCGTCATCCTCTATACTGGATGGGTCTTCCGGGTGATGCGCGGCCCGGTGACCGCCGAGGCGGTGGAGCGGGAGGAGGACACTCTCTACTGAAGGGACCCCAAAAGGATGTGGTATTTCTCCTGGGTTCTCGGCCTTGGCCTCGCCTGCTCCTTCGCCATCCTCAATGCCATGTGGCTGGAGCTGACGAGCGACGAACGGCAGACCGACAAGACGGCCGCGCTGCCGGCGGCCGATGGCGCCGCCGAAACCCGCCGCTGACCTCGCGAGAGAGAGGGCGGAACCGAAAGAGAGAATGCGGCGGGGGCGCCACGACGGCCGGTTGCCTCGCCTGCGCGACGCGCTTCCCGTGGTCGACGCGGAGAGCGGGCGCGTCATCGCCGGCCGCTGGCGCGCCGGGGAGGACAGACTGTGAGTGCGTTACTGGAACGCCTCCTCGGGCGCGCGCTTCGGCGGGTTCGCGCCGGCGACCGGCATCTGATCTGGAACGACCCGAGGATCGGCGATGCGCCGGCGAGCATCCGGCTGACGAGCCCCACCTTCGCCAACGGCGCCGCCATGCCGACGCGCAACGCCGGCGAGGGCGTCGGCGACAACCTTTCGCCGCCGCTCGACTGGTCCGAAATTCCGGAGGGGGCGGCCGAGCTGGTCCTTATCGTCCAGGACCCGGACGCGCCGCTGGTCCGGCCGGTCGTCCACCTGATCGCGCGGAAGATCGCACCTGATCGTCGCGGCGTGCCGGAGGGCGCGCTGTCGCCGGGACAAGGCGCCGCCATCGCCTTTGGCCGCGGCTTCCTCGGCCGGATCGGCTATGCCGGCCCGCGGCCGGTACGCGGGCATGGGCCGCACCGCTACGTGTTCCAGCTCTTCGCGGTGGCGCGCCGCCTGCCCCTGGCCGGCGTCCCGGACCTCAGCCAGGTATCGGCCGCCATGGCGGGCTCCGTTCTCGCCCGAGGCAAGCTGGTCGGCATCTACGAGCGTCTCTGATTCCGCTCAGACGGGCGCTGTCGGACAATCCCATATAACTGCTTTAATATGTTAAATAATATTTCATTGACAGAAAAATTGCGGTCTTATTAAGTTTTGGCCGCGCCGGTGCCGCCCCGTGACACCCGCCGAGCTTCGGCCGGCTTCTCCATGAACGGAGTCCCTCTTCCGCAACCACTTTCCGCCGCCGCGGAAGTCAGGAGACGAGCCCCTATGCCTTGCGCGTGCAGAGGCTTTTTCTGTCCGCGGCAGCGCCCGCCGGCAGCCGGGCGCCTGGCGGCGGCCTGCATCGTCGCCCTTCTTGCCGCCGGCTCTCGACCGGCGCAAGCCGAGGGGGAGCTCGATCTGACACTGCCGTCGCCGAGCGCTGCCGTGCCATCGGCACCGTCCGCGACGGCGCCAGCCGAATCCGACGGCGTCGCCGCCGTTCTCTTGACCTGGCAGGCGCAGGCGGCCCGGGCGCGCGCGACGCAGCCGAGTTGGAGCAGTCCGCTGGTCACCACCACCGGCCTGCTCGAACAGCGGCTGCGCTTCGACCTCGACGAGCAGCATGCCGGCAATGGCAGCAGCACGACGGTGCTCGACGGCGGCAAGGGTGTGGACGTCATCGTCAGCGACACCGAGGAGGTCCAGCTTGCGGCGCCGGGCTACAACATCCGCACCACCCCCTCCGGCACAGGCGAGCTGAGCGGCGTCGGCGACTGGGCGTTCCTGCGCGTCGAACGGCGACTGGCAAGCAGCCCGGAAAGCGGCGGCAATTACGTGCTGACGGCCTGGCTGCAGCTCCAGGCGCCGACGGGGATCGAGGCACTGACCAGCCACGCCTGGACCTGCGTCCCCACGCTGGCGTTCGGCAAGGGATGGGGAGATGTCGACCTCCAGGGGACGATCGGCGGCGCGCTGCCGGCGTCACGTACCGCAACCCTCGGCGACCAACTCCAGACGAATATTGCGCTTCAATACGATGTGCTGGGTGTCTTCTGGCCGCAGATCGAGGCGAATTGGACCTATTACGCCGGGGGGGGCAGCGCAGCGGGCTGAACCAGCTCTATCTCACGCCGGGATTGGTGGTCGGCCGCCTGACGATCTCCGACGAATCGGCTTTCACCGTCGGAGCGGGCTACCAATTCGCGGTGTCGCCGAGCTATCGCGCCAACCCGTTGACGCCGGCTTACAACCACGCCTGGGTGCTGACCTCGCGGCTCAATTTCTGACCCGCAGTAGAGGCCGGATCTGATGCGCGAGCGCGGTGAGCGCGCTATCATCAAGCATGGCTTCGCGGCTGCTTCGGCTTTATCCCGGCCCGCCGCAAGAGACGGCGTTGGCGGGCGCTTATCTCGCGCATGATCTCGCTTCGCTGGGAAGCGCCGCCGCGCCCTTCGTCTACGCCGATTTCGTCGCCAGCCTGGATGGCCGGATCGCGCTCTGCGACCCCGACACCGGCGCGAGCCATGTGCCGCCGGTGCTGCGTAGCGCCGGCGATTTTCGCCTGCTGCTGGAATTGCAGGCGCAGGCCGACTGCGTCATCACCCATGGCGGCTATCTGCGCGCCGTCGCCGCGGGCGATCTCGATGACATCCTGCAGGTCGGCCTCGGCGAGGAAGCCGGCGATCTCGCGCGATGGCGCGAGCGGCGTGGCCTCGCGCCGCAGCCTGCCGTGGTGGTCGTCAGCGCCAGCCTCGACTTCGCCCTTCCGCCCTCGCTCGCGCGCCATCGGCAACGCGTGCTCGTCGCTACCCTCGCCTCGGCCCCGGCGGAAAAGCGCGACCGCCTGCGCGCGCAGGGCTGCGAGATCATCACCGTCGGCGATGGCCGGTGGGTCGAGGCGGCGCCGCTGACGCGCGCGCTGGCGGGGTTGGGCTTCCGCAGCATCTTCCTGCTGGCGGGGCCACGCCTGCTGGAGGCAATGCTGCGCGACGGCATGCTCGACCGGCTCTACCTCACCCTCGCCCACAGGCTGCTGGGCGGCGAGCGCTTCCATAGCCTGATCGGCGGCCCCGAACTGGGACCGGCCGGTCGGCTGCGCCTCGCCGCGCTTTACAGTGCCGCCGGGGCCAGCGACGGCGAATGGTTCGCCCAGTTCGATGTTCTTCGCCAGCGAGACGCCGGCTAAGCACGGATGCCCGGACGGTCGACTTGCCAAGACCTTGCAACCGCAAGCTAAGATACCCTTAACCGTGGCGTGATAAAAAATGGCTCGCACTGCTCGGTTGCTGGGCAGGGAGCGGCGTCGGGTGGGTGCCCCTCGCTGGGCTGAGCCAGCCCGCCGGATTGGCACGGCTATTGCTCGGCAGGGGGCGACTGCCTACATCCAAGCGGTCATGACTCGGCACAAAAACAAGGGTTGGGACGGATACCCCGAGACGGTGGCGTGTTGACAGTTTGAAAGGCCCGTCCTGCCATGATTACCCTGGTGCTGATCGTTTGTCTTTCCACCACCCCCAATGTCTGCCACGAGGAGCGACCGCCAATCGACGTCGCCAGCCCGATGGCCTGCCTGGTCCGGGGCGAGCTGATCGCCGCCGAATGGGTGGATGAACACCCGAAATGGCTGCTCAACGGTTGGCGCTGCCAGTTCGGCCCGCGCGAGAAGCAGATCTGACATTCCGGCTGCCGCGGCATAGACGGCAGCCGAAACTTTCCTGGGGTCGTCAGCCGGCGTCGGCCGAAGCGGCGTCGGCCGAAGCATGACTTCGCACGCCGCCTCGGCTAGGCTTGCTCCGAGCCAGGGACCTCCCTGCCGAGCCGGCGCCGCGCCTCGCGGTCCCGCGCAGCGGCTGACGGGATAGCCGCCCTGGCGCCGAGGGTGGACATGGCCGTCGCCGCCCGCGCCGAGACATCGAGACCGGCGGAGCCGGAACCGCTGCGACGCGGCCTCGATTCCGCGCTCGACATCGCCGCCCGGCACCTTTGGCTGCGGCCGTTGGCGCTGCTGTCGGGCCAGGCGGCGAGCACCGCGCTCGCCGAAGGCCGCGCCCTCCCGTTGGCCGGCGGCGCCGGTGCCTTTTCGATGATCGAGCTGCTGGGACGGCAGGCGTCGGGCGACATCGTCGCCGCGCTCGGCAGCGTCGCCGAGATCCGGAGCCGGGCGACGCAGCGCGGCGGCGCGACCGCCACGCGCGTCGAGCGCCAGATCGAGCGGCTGACCGCACCGCGCACGGCCTGGGCCGGGTTTGCGCTCGATCGACCGCTGATCATGGGGATCGTCAACGCCACCCCCGACAGCTTCTCCGATGGCGGCGAGTTCCGCACGCCCGAGCGTGCCATCGCTCATGGCCGCGCGCTCGCGGCGGCCGGTGCCGACATCCTCGATGTCGGCGGCGAATCGACCCGGCCCGGCGCGGCGCCGGTGGCGGCGGAGGAGGAGGTGAGACGCGTCGAGCCGGTGGTTCGCGCGCTTGCCGCCGCGGGATTCGTGGTCTCGATCGACACGCGGCATGCGCGCACCATGGCGGCGGCGATGGCGGCCGGCGCGCGCATCGTCAACGACGTCTCGGCGCTCTCGGGCGAGCCGGAAAGCCTCGCGGTCGCCGCGCGCTCCGGCGCCGCCGTGGTGCTGATGCACATGCAGGGCGAGCCGCGCACGATGCAGGCGGCGCCCGCCTACAGCCTCGCCTCGCTCGACATCGTCGAATATCTCGAGGCGCGGATCGCCGCCTGCGCCGGCGCCGGCATCGAGGCGTCGCGCGTGGTCGTCGATCCCGGCATCGGCTTCGGCAAGCGCACGGCGCACAACCTCGAGATCATGGCACGGCTCGGCCTGCTGCACGCCCTCGGCTGTGGCGTGCTGCTCGGCATCTCGCGCAAATCGCTGATCGCCGCGGTGCATGAGGCCGAGCCCAAGGCGCGCGTCCCGGGCTCGCTCGCCGGCGCGCTGCATGCGCTTGCGCAGGGCGTACAGATCCTCCGCGTCCACGATGTCGCCGAGACCCGGCAGGCCGTCGCCACTTGGCGCGCCGTGGCCGAGAGCGCCTAGGGCCCGGCCATGGCAAGGCTCGCGCTGGTCCCGGCGATGCTCGCAGCGGCGTTGCTGGTCGCCGCCCCCGTCACCGCCGCCGATCTCTCGGTCGAGCAGGTGCGCGCCGCGCTCGCCGCGGCGACCCCGGAACGGCCGGCGGATCTCTCCCACAAGAACCTGCGAGAACTCGACCTGAGCGGACTCGACTTCAAGCACGCGAACCTCGCCGATGCCGATCTCTTCGGCGCGAAACTGGTCGGCGCCAACCTGTCGGGAGTCGATCTCAAGGGCGCGCGCCTCGACCTCGCCTGGATCATCCGCGCCGATTTCACGGGCGCCGACCTCCGCGGCGCGAGCCTCTTCGGTCCGGTGGTCTCGACTGATATGGGGCCGGTGCCGCCAAGCCAGGCGCCGCGCTTCGCCCACGCCGATTTCTCCGGCGCGCGCGTGATCGCGCGGCTTGCCGGGATCGATCTGCGGCAGGCGCGCTTTGCCGGCGCGCGGCTCGGCGTCGATCTCAAGAACCAGCCGATGGGGCAGATGCGCAACGACTTCACCGGCGCCGATCTCAGCGGCGCCGATTTCTCCGGCGCCGACGTCAATCGCGCGGAGCTCGCCTTTGCCAAGCTGAACGGCGCCAATTTGGCCGGCGCCAATTTCTTCCGCGCCGATCTCTCGCGCGCCGACCTTTCGGGCGCCGAGCTTGCCGGCGCCGATTTCACCGAGGCCGATCTCGACGGCACCGTGCTCACCGGCGCCAAGGGCCTCGCCGCCGCCAAGGGCCTCGACAAGGCGGTCAATTTCGACAAGGCGGTACGCTAGTAACTCCCTCCCGCGCCGGGGCGGCGTCGCATCGCGCGCGCACAGCCCGATCGCGCGAGAGGGGCTATTGCGATGGGTGCGGCTTTGGCGCCAGTATGGGCGAAAGCCCGCATGGGAAGCGGGGTTTTGGGTTGCGCGGGAAGCGCCGCATGAGGGAGGACGCGCCTTGCTGGTTCGGCGCCTGATGATCGTCATCGCGCTTGGCGCGACGGTGCTGCTGTCGCGGTCGGGGCCTGGCGCGGCGCAGGAGGAGGCCGGCGCGACGCTGCGCATCGGTTTTCTCGCGCAGGCGGTGATGCAGGAGCCGCCGCAGCCCTATCTCGACGCGGCGCCGCAGGACGAGGGCGTCGCCGGTGCGCGGCTGGCGATCGACGACGACAACACCACGGGACGCTTCGTCCATCAGAATTTCGCGCTCGAGGAGCGCATCGTGCCCGAGGGCGGCGACGTCGCCGCGGGATTCCGCCAGCTCGTCGCCGCCGGCATCCGCGTCGTCGCGACCGATCTGCCGGCCAAGGCGCTGCTGGCCGTCGCCGACCTGCCGGAGGCGAAGGGGGTGACGATCCTGAACGCGGGGTCGCCCGATGACGAGCTCCGCGCCAAGGACTGCCGTGCCAACGTGCTGCACACGCTGCCGAGCCGCGCCATGCTTGCCGACGCGCTCGTCGAGTACCTTATGGTGAAGCAGTGGCGGAACATCCTGCTGATCACCGGCCCGACCCAAGGCGACCGCGCCTATGCGGCGGCGATGCGGCGCGCCATCGCCAAGTTCAACGCGCGGCTCGTTGCCGACAAGCCCTGGACCTATCAGCCGGGCGCGCGGCGCTCCGACACCGGACACTACGCCGTCGGCGCCGAGGTGGCGCGCTTCACCCAGGGGGTGAGCTACGACATCCTCGTCGTCGCCGACGAGGATGACGAGTTCGGCGACTATCTCGCCTACGCGACCTATGACCCGCGCCTGGTGGCCGGAACGCATGGCCTCACCCCTACCGCCTGGGCCCGGCCGCATCAGGAATGGGGCGCGACGCAGCTTCAGGATCGCTTTCTCAGGAAGACAAAGCGCTGGATGACCGCCCGCGACTACGCCGCCTGGCTCGCGGTGCGCGCCATCGGCGAGGCGGCGACCCGGGCGCAGTCGGTCGATCCCGGGCCGCTCGTCGCCTATATGCGCAGCGACAAATTCGAGCTGGCCGGATACAAGGGCATGCCGCTGAGCTTCCGTCCCTGGGACGGACAGATGCGGCAGGCCGTCCTGCTCACCGACAGCCACGCGCTGGTCTCGGTCTCGCCGCAGCCCGAGTTCCTGCATCAGTTCTCGCCGCTCGACACGCTCGGCATCGACCGCCCGGAGAGCCAATGTCATTTTCCCTGAACCAAGCAGTCTTCGCGTGCCGCCTGCCGCTGCTGGCCGCGCTCGCCGCCGTGACAGCCGGCGCCGCCCGCGCCGATACGATTCTGGTATCGAACGAGAAGGGCAATTCGATTACCGTGCTCGACGCCGCGCTGAAGGTGATCAAGACGGTGCCGGTGGGGCAGCGCCCACGCGGCATCGTGCTGTCGAAGGACGGGCACACGCTTTATATCTGCGCCAGCGACGACAACGAGATCGAGCAACTCGACCTCGACGACTACACGATGAAGCCGCCGCTGCCGAGCGGCGCCGATCCCGAGAATTTCGCGCTGCATCCCGACGGCCGGCACCTCTACGTCGCGAACGAGGACAACAGCCTGGTGACGATCGTCGATATCGAGCAGCGTCGCGTCGTCGGCGAGATCTCGGTCGGCGTCGAGCCCGAAGGCATGGGCATCAGCCCCGACGGCAAATGGGTCGTCAACACCTCCGAAACGACCAACATGGCGCATTTCATCAGCAACGCCACGCATGAGGTGGTGGCGAACGTGCTCGTCGACACGCGTCCGCGCCGCGCCGTCTGGACCGCGGACGGCAAGGAGGTCTGGGTGTCCTCCGAAATCGGCGGCTCGGTCAGCATCATCGATCCCGAGACGCACAAGATCACGCACAAGATCACCTTCGCGGTGCCGAGCGTGCCCAAGGAGGCGGTGCAGGCGGTGGGCATCGCCATCACCAAGGACCGCAAGCTCGCCTTTGTCGCGCTCGGCCCCGCCAATCGGGTCGCCGTGGTCGATGCCCGGACCTACGAGGTAACGAAGTACCTGCTGGTCGGACAGCGGGTGTGGAATCTCGCCTTCAATCGCGACGAGAGTCGGCTGTACACGACCAACGGCGTCAGCAACGACATCTCGGAGATCGACGTGCCCAATCTCCGCGTGCTGCAGTCGGTGCCGGTCGGCGCCGAGCCCTGGGGCGTGGTCGTCCGGCCGTGACACAGCAGGACGCCAACCTGTCGACGCCGCTGCCGCCGCCCGCGGCGCCGCGCGGACGCGCGCCGACGGCGGCACTGGAGATCGCGGAGGTGAGCCACGCCTTCGGCGCTCGCGAGGTGCTGCGCCGGGTCAGCTTCGCCATCCACCCCGGGGAGTTCACGGTGCTGCTCGGCCTAAACGGCGCCGGCAAGACCACCCTGTTCTCGCTCATCACCCGTCTCTACGACCACCGCACCGGCTCGATCCGCATCTTCGGCACCGAGATCAAGGAGCACCCTTCCGAGGCTCTGGCAGCGATCGGGGTCGTCTTCCAGCAGCCAACGCTCGATCTGGACCTCACGCTGACGCAGAACCTGCGGTATCACGCGGCGTTGCACGGGCTGCCGCGCCGCCTCGCTGCGGAGCGCATCGCCCGCGAAGTCGCGCGGGTCGATCTCAGCGACCGGCTCCGCCAGAAGGTGCGGCAATTCAGCGGCGGACAGCGCCGCCGCGTTGAGATCGCGCGTGCACTGCTGCATCAGCCGCGGCTGCTGCTGCTCGACGAGCCCACGGTCGGGCTCGACATCGCCAGCCGGCAATTCCTGCTCGAACACGTGCGGCGGCTGTGTCGCGAGGAGGGACTGGGAGTGCTGTGGGCGACGCATCTGATCGACGAGGTCGACCCCGAGGGCCGGGTGATCGTGCTGCATCAGGGCCGCGTTCTGGCGCAGGGCGCGGTCGGCGAGGTGGTCGCGGCGGCCGGGGCGAGTTCGATGCGCGCCGCCTTCGACGCGTTGACGCGGGGAGCATCGGCATGAGGCCGGTGCATTACTGGCGCTGCCTCCTCGGCATCGTCGAGCGCGAAGCCCTGCGCTTCGTCAACCAGCGCGGCCGTTTCATCTCGGCGCTGGTACGGCCGCTGGTCTGGCTGCTGATCTTTGCCACCGGCTTCCATTTCGTGCTGGGCGTATCGATCATCCCGCCCTACCGCACCTACGTGCCCTACGAGGTCTATATCGCGCCGGGGCTGCTCGGCATGATTCAGCTGTTCCAGGGCATGCAGAGCTCGCTCTCCATGGTCTACGACCGCGAGATGGGCAGCATGCGGACATTGCTGGTGAGCCCACTGCCGCGCTGGTACCTGCTGGTCGGCAAGCTGCTGGCCGGGGTCATCGTCTCGGTGCTGCAGGCCTACGTCTTCCTCGCCATCGCCTGGTTCTGGGAGATCGAGCCGCCGGCGATCGGCTATATCACGGTACTGCCAGCGCTCATTCTTTCAGGCATGATGCTGGGCGCGCTGGGATTGCTGCTCTCCTCGGCGATCCGCCAGCTCGAGAATTTCGCGGGGGTGATGAACTTCGTGATCTTCCCGATGTTTTTCGCCTCCTCGGCGCTTTACCCGCTTTGGCGGGTGCAGGAGGCGAGCTTGCCCCTCTACTACATCTGCAACCTCAATCCCTTCACCCATGCGGTCGAACTCATCCGCTTCGCGCTCTATGGCGAGGTCGATTGGGTCTCCGCCGCGGCGGTGGTGGCGGCGCTGCTGGTGTTCATGTCGCTGGCGATCTACGGCTACGACCCCGGACGCGGCATGATGCTGCGCCGGGCTGCGGCGGCGGAATGAGGCGCGCGCTCCTTCTCGCCGCGGCGCTGCTGCCGCTCTCGGCCGCTGCCGCAGGTGCCGCCGCGCCGGGGGGCGATCCCGACTGGCCGTGCGAGCAGGTGCTGGTACCCACGCTGAGCGCCGGGATGCTGTGGAGCGGGCCGGCGGTCGACCAAGCCGGCGACTGGCATGCCGATCCCGAAGTGACGGCGCTGGTGCAGCGCATCGCGCCGAGCGACGTCCCGGTCGACCAGGGCAAGAATGCGATCGAGGCCTTCGCGAAGACACTGCCCGCCGACCGGGCGCGACGGCTCACCTTGGTCTTTGCCGGGCTCCTCGACGAGACCAACCGCCAGCGCTCCGAGATGATCGAGCGCATCAAGGACCTCGGCCAACGCCAGCGCAACTTGGCGCGCCTCATCGATCGCCTGACCGCCGAGATCAACGGCGCGCCGCCCGAAGCGCCGGGCGAAACCTCGGCGGCGCAGGCCGATCTGCAACAGCGCTGGACCTTCACCTCGCGTACCTATGCCGAGGTGCAGCATACTATGCGCTATGCCTGCGACGCGCCGCGTGCGCTGGACACGCGGCTCGGCGTCTATGCCCGCACCCTCGAGGCGGCGCTTCACTGAGCAGTCACGGCTGCCCGGCGGCGGGGGTCGCCTCGGCCAGCGGCAGATGTGCCGCTTGCCAACCATTGGTGCCGTCGCGGTACCAGTAGAGCCGGGTGTAGCCATAGCTCGCCGCGCGCCTGGTGGCGTTCCAGCTCATCCAGCAATCGGCGTGGCAATAGAAGACGATCGGCCGCGCCTTGTCGCCGGCGCTTGCCGCCGCGAGGCGGTCGCGGAAATAGCGATCGAGCGCCGGGCTCAGCGCGCCGCGTCCAACCTCCGGCAGCCAGAGGCTGCCGGGAATGTCGCGCCGCGGCAGCGGCTTCCACAGCGCGTCGGGACGCAAGCCCTCCGGCCGTCGGGGCGCCGGCAGCACGTCGATGAAGACCGCGCGATGCGCGCGCCACAGCGCCGCCGCCGCGGCGGTGGTTATGGCGGTGCCGCCGGCGACCGTGGCCGGCGTCGGTGCGTTATACCGGTCGAGGCGATAGGTGGGGGGCTCGGGGACCGGCGGCGCCTGCGCGGCGGCGGTGCCCGCCCAGACTGCCAGCGCGACGGCGCATAGCACCGCAACCGCTGTCCCGCGACTCGGGAGAGCGGGGGAGCCCGCGAACGCACCCACCGGCGCGGCTGCCTCAGGGTTTGATCAGCGCGCCCTGCTCGTCCAGCAGCGGCACGCCGTAATCGCGCAAGATGGCGGTGATGTCGTCGCGATGCTTGATGATCTCGCTGTTGATGCGGCGCCGCCAATCGGGCTCGTTGTTCCGCACGCCCATGGCGATGTGATAGGCAAGGCGAGGCGCGCCCGGCTCCTCGCGCAGCCGCACCATGGCGAGCGGCAGGTGGTCGTGCTTGATGTAGTAGCCGGCAAAGGGCCCCCACAGCATGCCGGCATCGATGGCACCGCTGGCGATGTCGAGCAGCATCTGGTGCGAAGGCGCTTCGTAGCGCGTATCGACGGTGAGTGCATAGGGCCGCGCGTTCGCCATCAGCGTATGCCGCACCAGGAGATCGGAGGGCGGCGTGCCGCTGATGACGCCGATATGGAGCGTCTTGAGCGCGGGATCGTCAAGATCGCCGGACATCGGCTTGTCGCTGCGGAAGACGAGCATATAACCGGTGTAATAGTACGGCGTCGTGGTCTGCATGAGGTCGTCGCCGGCCACCGTGCCCATGACGAGGTCGCAGCGCCCGGCCTGCAGGCCGTTGCGGACGAAGCCGATGACCTGCGGGAACCAGAAGTAATGGACCGGGACCGCCATGTCGCCCCCGAACAGCGCGGCGATCTTGTTCTCGAAGCCCTCGCTCTTCTCGTCCGAGAAGGGCAGATCGTTGGGATCGGCGCAGACGCGCAATTCGCTGTGCTGCGCCAGCGCACCCGGTTGCGGTTGCGCCGCCGCCGGGGCGAGGCAGGCGGCAATCGCCGCCAACCCCGCCGCGGATAGCGCACAACCCAGAGATCGGACGGACATGCGATACCTCCTGGCCGGCCGACGATCGATGCCGGCGAACATCTATTTCTGCTCGAACCGCTGCGGGCGCCCACGGCCGAGCACGCCGTCCGAGCGCGCCTTGAGATAGGCATAGATGTCGTCGAGATAGTCCATCACGTCCTCGACCGTGCCGAAGGGCGGCATGACGTTATCGGCCGAGGCGCTGACATTGGTCCGGCCGTTGACGACGGTTTCCTTGAATTGATCCTCGCTCATGGATTTGAGCGATTGCGTGAGATCGGGCGCATAGGAACTGCCGGAACCGTCGGGCCCGTGGCAGCGAAGACAGGATTCCGTGTAGCGCCGCCAGCCATTGTAGGTGTGCTGATCGACCTTGCCGTCCTTGATCGTATAAGGCTTCTGTTCCGTCTCTTCCGCCGCGCCGACGACAGCGCTCCCGGCCCAAACGCAGAAACCCAACCCGGCGAGCGCTGCAATGTACAGACGCCAGCTCATCCGCATCCTCCCGCAACGATTATTGTGCATGAAAACAAGAACAATGAGGGGCTGGCATCCTGCGATTGCAGGATGCCAGCCGTCTCACCTCATGTGGGTCCACAGGCCCGTCGAACACGGGCCCGGTGTGGGCTCAGGGCAGTGCGAAGACCGTCAGCACGCCGCCGAGCTGGGTATAGTCGGAGAGCGACTTGTACGCGCCCACCGCACCCAGACCGTCGGTGTCCTTGGTCAGACCCGCCGCCATGCCGATGCCGGCCCAGCCGCCGACGCCGGAGAGAACGGCGATGTACTGCTTGCCGTCATGCACATAGGTCATGACGTTGCCGATGATGCCCGACGGGGTCTTGAAGCGATAAAGCTCCTTGCCCGTCTTCTCGTCGACCGCCTTCAGGTAGCCTTCGAGCGTGCCGTAGAAGACCACGCCGCCAGCCGTGGCGAGCGCGCCCGACCAGACCGAGAAGGGTTCCGGATCAGACCACACGATCTTGCCCGTGCCGGCGTCCCAGGCGATGAAGTTGCCGAGGTTGTTGTCGCCCTTGGGCGGAAACATCGACAGGGTCGCGCCGACATAGGGCTGGCCTGCGGTGTAGGACACCTTGAAGGGCTCGTAGTCCATGCAGACGTGGTTGGTCGGCACGTAGAACAGCTTGGTCATCGGCGAGAATGCCGCCGGCTGCTCGTCCTTGGAGCCGAGCGCCGCCGGGCAGATGTTTTGCGAGTTGTGGTCCTCGCCGCCGGCACCGGTGCTGTACTCCTTCACCACCTGCGGCCGGCCGGTCGCCATGTCGACATGGGTCGCCCAATTGACCTTGGGATCGTATTTCTGAGCGACCAGCAGTTCGCCCGTCGCGCGGTTCAGCGTGTAGCCGAAGCCGTTGCGGTCGAAATGCACGAGCGCCTTGGTCTCCTTCCCCTTCACGGGGATGTCGGCCAGGATCATCTCGTTGATGCCGTCATAGTCCCATTCGTCATGCGGCGTCATCTGGTAGACCCATTTGGCGACGCCGGTGTCGGGATTGCGGGCGAAGATGGTCATCGACCACTTGTTGTCGCCCGGCCGCTGCACGGGGTTCCAGGTACTGGGATTGCCCGAGCCGTAGTAGATCAGGTTGAGTTGCGGGTCGTAGGAGATCCAGCCCCAGGTGGTGCCGCCGCCGATCTTCCATTGATCGCCCTGCCAGGTCTTGAGCGAGCTGTCCTTGCCGACCGGCTTGCCCATCGAGGTGGTGCTGGCATCGAACAGGAGCTGGTCGTCGGGCCCTTCCGAATAGGCCTTCCAGGCCAGTTTGCCGTCCTTGATGTCGTAGGCGGCCATGAA
The DNA here is from genome assembly GCA_027315365.1 of Rhodospirillales bacterium. Taxonomy (GTDB): domain Bacteria; phylum Pseudomonadota; class Alphaproteobacteria; order ATCC43930; family CGMCC-115725; genus DAHUYF01. The sequence continues at coordinate 73,501 of DAHUYF010000193.1, forward strand.
GCCCTGGACGCCGAATTCGCCGCCGCTCACGCCGACGAGCACCTTGTCCTTGACGATCTGCGGCGCGCCGGTGCCGGTGGCGCCCTTCTTGGCGTCGGCCACCATCACCTTCCAGACTTCCTTGCCGGTCTTGGCATCAAGCGCCACCAGCGCGTTGTCCGCCTGATGCAGGAAGATCTTGCCATCGCCATAGGCGACGCCGCGATTGACCGTGTCGCAGCACATCACCGGGATCACCGTCGGATCCTGGCGCGGCTCGTACTTCCAGGCAATCCGGCCGCCATGCTTGAGGTCGAGGGCGAAGACGTTGTTCGGAAACGGCGTCGCCAGGTACATCATGTCGCCGATCACCAGCGGGGCGCCTTCGTGCCCGCGCAGCACCCCGGTCGAGAACGTCCAGACCGGACGCAGCTCATGCACGTTCTGCGCGGTGATCTGCTTGAGCGTGCTGTAGCGCTCGTTGGCGTAATTGCCCGTCGGCATGACCCACTGATTCGGGTCTTTTTCCATCTTCATGAGATCGTCGTTCGCCAGCGCGCCGCTGAGCGGCATCGCGATGGCGGCGGCGACCAACAGGTACCCTCTGGGTTTCATCGCTTCCCTCCCGTATGTCTTATACGAAGCTGCTCTACCGCGTAGCTGCAGAAAATCGCAGCGGCCCAGCCGAGGCGGTCGCGGAGGTCGCGTCCGAAGACGCTGCTTAAAGCGGCTGATTAAAATACTAAGCTCAGCCGAACGCCGGACGCAAGCATGTTGAACGTTGGCAGAGCCGATATTCAGCATAGGCAGATAAATACCGCAGCGCACAATAACAAAAGTCGGATGGCGCGCCCTGTCCCACGGCTGGTCTTCCCACTCCGCCCACGATCAGGGCGCGACGAGCAGTTCGCCCCGCCCCGACACCGCGGCATCGCCGGCGAAGCGCCGCAGCGGGCCGATGCGGCGCGCCAGCGCATCGAGGCCGAGCGCCGCGACATGGCGCGCCAGCAGCCGCAGGAACACGAGATCGTGAACGCCGCAATCGACGAAGCCGCTGCCGAGCCGCTCGGCGCCGCCGAGCGCGAGAACGCTACCGCGCCGCATGGCGGCACCGGCGTAAGCGCCCGCCGCGCCGCCGACGATGACCGTGCCGGCGATCATCTCGGCGCCGCAGCCGGCGCCGACATCGCCCGCGATCACAATCAGGCCGCGCCGCAGCCTCGCGCCCGCCGCCGCGCCCGCCTTGCCGCCGACGATGACGGTGCCGTCGCGCATGCCCGCCGCCGCGCCGGGAAGCGCGCCGCCGAGTCCGTCGCCGGCGTTGCCGGCGATGCGCATCGTGCCGCCGCGCAGATCGGCGGCGGCGCCGAAGCCGGCCGAGCCCTCGACGGCGATGCTGCCGCCGCGCATGCCGAGGCCGAGATAGGCTCCGGTGTCGCCGCGGACGGTGATGCTGCCGGCGTCCATGCCGGCACCGATGCGATCGAGTCGGTGGCACGGGCCCTCGATTTCGATTGCCGCGGTATCGCCGGCGACAACGCGGAACCAGTCGCCGACGGCACCCCCGGTCCTGCCCACGGCCAGCGGCAGCCGCTCGATCTCACCCGCCGAACGCCCGGCGAGCCGCTCCGGCAGCAGCGCTTCTGCCGAAAGGCGTAGCGGCGGCTCCTCTTTGAGGGTGAGGCGGATCATCGCAGCAAATCGCGCAGCGAAAATTTGAAGGCGCCGAGCTTCCCGCCGTAATTGCCGGCCGAAATGCGGGCAAGCTCGCCTGCGGCGCCCGCGCAGGCAGCCCGCATGCCCGCCGCCATCGCGTCCCCGACGGCCTGCTCGCTGAGCCCGTCGATGACGATCTCGAGCACCGCGGCGATGTCGGCGTCGAGCGCGCTGTCGACCACCCCCTTGAGCGTCGGGCAGAAGGCGTCGTTGGTCGACGCGATGAGGAATTTATAGCGCGAGCCGAGCTTGGAGCCGGAGCGCGCGATGCCGCCGGGAAACGGCATGATCGCCCCGGGCACCCGCCGCATCGCGGCGACGGCGCGCTCGGTGGCCGCGAGCACCGCCGGTCGCGACCGCCCGAGCAGCAGCAGGTTGCCGCCGCCGACGCTATCCTGCACCGGCGCCTGATCCTCGCAGAGGAATTCGCCCTCCATCACCGGAATGCGCCAGTAGCGCTTGCCGCCGATGCGCTTGGCCGCCTGCCTTCCGTCGCCGAAATAGCGCAAGGCCCGGCCCAGCGGCACGCGCTTCTCGCCGTCGAGGCCGGCGAAGCAGGCCGTGCCGGGGCAGGTGAGGACGCATTGCCCGATGCGATCGCGTACCGCCTTGCCGAGCGCGTCGGCCGACATGCCGAAGAGCAGCACGGCAATGCCCGGCCGGCCGTCCGGCGTGTCGCCGGGGGCAAGCTCGCCCTCGATGCCGGCCTCGACCCCGCAGGCGATGATCGACGTGGCAAAGCCGGTCATGCTCTCCGCCGCATGCCGCGCCCAAGCGGCGCTGTCGGCGGTGATCACCAGGCGAGTGCCCGTCATGCCGAAGGCTTCGGCGAAGGTGTCGTCGATGGCGACGCCGTCGAGCATCATGCCCGGCCCCGCGGACGGCAGGGCTGCGCCACGAGGCTGAGCCCGGCATCGGCCAGCTCGCCCTCGGAAAGCCGGAAATGCCCGAGCCCGACGCTCATATGCTGCTCGAAGAAGGCGCCGATCACGCCCTCGATGGCGGGATCGTAGTCCGGCCGCACGACATGCGTAGCGCCGGGCGGAGCGGCGAGGATCGCGCCGTCGTGCACGATCTCGACGCCGGCCTTGAAGACGTGGCGCGGCGCCGCAAACATGCGCTCGCGATCGCCATCCTCGGCATAGACGGTGATATCCGCGGCGGCGCCCGGTCCGAGCTGCCCGCGCCCGGCGAGGCCGAGGATGCGCGCCGGCGCGGCGCGCGTCGCGATCGCGATCTCCTCGAGCGTATATTCGCGCGCAATCGAGCCGAGCGTCGTCGCCTTCTGCGCCGCCGGATGGATCGCGGCAAGGCAGTCGTTGCGGAAGCTGCGGTCCATCAGCAGGCGGATGAGATGCGGATAGCAGGTAAAGGGCGCGCCGTTCGGATGGTCGGTGGTCAGGAAGACGCGCCAGGGGTCCTCGATCAGCAGGAAGAGCTCGAGCCCGATCGCCCATTGCAGCGCGTTGACGAAGTTGCTGTCGCGATAGCGGAACGGCACCAGGCCGCAGCCGCCGTCGCATTCGATGTCCATCAGGATCCATTTGCCGGGCGAGGCGAAGGCCCGGTTGCGATACTGCGCCATGGTGTCGCCCGAGGCGGTCACCGTCTGCCCGAACATGATCTGGCCGACATCGAGCGAGATGCTGGGGTTGCGGTTCACCGCCTCCGCAAGCCGCGCCGCCGCGGAGGAGAAGTGGCGGTCGCCTTCGGTGCCATAACTGTGGAACTGCGCATGGGTCAGGTGCAGCGGAAAGCCGTCGGCGGCGGCGATGGTGGCAAGCGTCGTGTCGATGTTGCCGGGCACGCCGAGATTGTTGCAGTGGATGTGGAGCGGGTGCGGCACGCCGAGCTCGAAGACGGCGCGCGAGAGCATCTGCACGATCTGGCGCGGCGTGACGCCGTGCTGCGGCCCGCGCTCGTCGATGGCGAGCCCGCGCGCGTTGAACTTGAAGGCGCTGATGCCGCCGGGATTGACCGTCTTGACGCCGAGCGCGGCGGTCGCCCGCATCATCCAGGCGACGTAGTCGTTTATCCGCTCCTGCTCGGCGCCGGCGGCGACGAGGCGCAGCAGCAGCTCGTCATTGCCGAGCATGACGTAGGCGCCCTTGTCGATGATCGGCAGGTCGGCCGTCTCGAGATGGGTGGCGCGCGCATTCGACGGCACCATGGCGGGCTCGAAGGCCGCGGTGTAGCCGAGCGCGGCGTAGCGGTAGCCTGTGGCGAAGATCGAGGGCGTGGCGACGCCGCTGCCCGAGCGCGTGGCCGGCCCGCGCGCGACCAGCTCGTCGCGGTGCTCCTCGCTCATCAGCAGCCGGCCGAGGTTGACCTTGCCGCCGGCGATATGGCTGTGGATGTCGATCGCGCCCGGCATGACGACGAGGCCGCCGAGATCATAGCTGCGGTCGGCCCGATCGGTGGGGGCGGCCATGCGGCCGTCGGCAATGAAGAGATCGCGCACCTCGCCGCGCACGCCGTTGGCGGGATCGAACACGCGGGCGCCGGTCAGCCGGGTGATCATGACGCGGCCGGCAGATGTGCGAGGATCGCCGCGGCGGCGGCCGCCACGCTGGGCAGGCCGCTCGGCCGCGCCGCCGTCAGCGGCAGCGCCACCACCGCGTCCGCGCGCAGCATCGCGCCGCCGTGATCGATGCCGGGGATGCCGACCCTGATCTCGACCTCGGCTGCCGCTTCCGGCGCGTCGGCGGCGAGGATCGCGACCGTCGGCACGCCCGATTTCGGCGCCGCCGCCGCCGTCAGCGCCGCAACCCACAGCAGCGCGTCGATCTCGCCCGCCGCGACGAGTCGCTCGGCGTCGTTGCCCCAGGGATCGTGCTGCGGCACGCCGGCGGCGAAGGAAAGCCGGCCGGGCCAGCCTGCCTGCCACAGCATCGCCGTCGCCGCCCCCTGCGCGTTGTCCTCGCCGCCGAGCGGCAATCCCACGCAGCGCGTGCGCCGGGTGAGCTGCCGCATCAGCCGCAGCAGGATCGCCAGCGCGGCGCCGCGCGCCGCCGCGGGAAAGGCCGCGATGTCCCAGACGATCGTGCCGTAGCGCGCCGCGGCGAGGCGCTCGGCAAGCGCGCTCAGAGCGGGGAGCGGCAGCGTCGTCGTGGCGGCAAGCTTTTGCCCCTCGCCGATCGCCGCGAGCGCGCCCACGGCATCGAGCAGCGCGTCCTCCGCCACGAAAACCCGCTCGCTCACGGCGGGATCGGCCGGCGCCGCCGCCGCCGGCCCGATAAACGCCACATGCGGCGGCGCCGTGCGGTAGAGGGCTCCGCCGTTGCGCAGCAGCCGCTCGAAGAAGCGCGGCTGGCGTGCAGCGGGGTCGGCGCCGAGCAGCAGCACGACATCGGCGCGGTTGGCGATCTCGCCGAAGGTCGCGGTGAGCGCTCCGGCGTGCTGCTGCAATGCAAGATTGGCCTGCTGCGCCGAGGACTGCCAGCGATCGATGACCGCGCCCAGGCGATCGGCGAGCGCGATCAGCCCGCGAATGCCGGCGAGGTCCGCGGCGAGGCCGCTGACGAGCGGCAGGCGTGCGCCGCCGAGCAGCTTGGCCGCCGCCGCCGCCGCCTCGTCGAGCGGCACGGCGCGACCGGCGATGCGGTGCTCGACGATCGCCGGCCGGCGCGCAAATCCCGCCGCGGCTTTGGCGCAGCCGCGCACATCGACCCGGTCCTGATCGAGCCCGAGATCGTCGCAGACGAGCCCACAGAACGGACAGGCGATGGTATGCGTCGCCATGGCGCCTACCGCGCGTCCGCCGGCATATCGTATTTTACGTAGGCGAAGCGTTGATCGTCCACGGGGGTGCCTTCCAGCGCGCTCCCGCGCCCCGGCCGCCATTGCACGACATCCTCGATCTTACGCGCCAGCTCGAAGTCTTTGTCGGTCACGCCCTTGGCGGCGTGGTTCATCAGCCGTACCTCGACCCAGGCGTAGGAAGCGGTGATGTCCGGGTGATGCCACGCCGCCTCGGCGAGGTGGCCGACGGCGTTGATCACCATCAGCGTGCCCTTCCAGCTGCTGGTGCGATACCTGCGCCGAATCCAGCCGTCCTCGTAGTACCAGAGCGGCAATTCCTTGGCGATGCGGGCGCTGATCTCGTCGTCGCTGAAGGTACGCTCGCGGGCGCGTTCGGTCATCGCGAAACCTCCCTGTCATCGCCGCGCGGTGCCGCGGTCATGCCGTGCCGCGCCGGGCTGCCTTTGTTTCATCAGTAGATTTAGTCTATCGTAACTGGCAACCGACGCAAACAGCGACGTCGCGCGGAGGAGGGCCATGCCGGATATGTCGGGCGTGCAACGCATCGCCGCGGTCGAGATCGTCGCTCCGGCGCGGCTGCATCTCGGCTTTCTCGATCTCGATGGCGGCCTCGGCCGGCGCTTCGGCAGCTTGGGCCTCGCCATCGACGGTTTTGCGACGCGGCTCGCTCTCGCGCGCGCCGCGACGCCGGTCGCCAGCGGCACCGGCGCCGCGCGCACGCTCGACGGCATCGCGCGCCTCGCCGAAGCGTTCAACCGCTCGCCGAACGTGGCATTGACGGTGTCGGAAACCATCCCCGAGCATGCCGGTCTCGGCTCCGGCACCCAGATCGGCCTCGCCGCCGCCGCCGCTTTCGCCCGCCTCGAGGGCATCGGCGTTGCGGCGAGCGAACTCGCTGCGATGATCGGCCGCGGCGTCCGCTCGGGCATCGGCATCGGCATCTTCGAGCAGGGTGGGTTCCTCGTCGACGGCGGGCGCCGCACGGAAGGCGGCGCCGCTCCGATCGTCGCACGGCTGCCCTTTCCGCGCGACTGGCGCATCGTGCTGGTCCTCGATCCGACGCGCCAGGGCCTGCATGGCAGCGGCGAGAGCAGCGCATTCGCAGCGCTGCCGCCGTTCTCGCCCGCGCTCGCCGGCCGGCTTTGCCGCCAGGTCCTGCTGCGCCTGCTGCCCGGCTTGGCGGAACATGATTTCGCCGCTGTGTCGCTGGCGCTCGGCGCGATCCAAAGCGAGCTCGGCGACTATTTCAGCGGCGCGCAGCACGGCCGCTACAGCAGCCCGGCGGTTGCCGCGGCCCTCGCCTGGGCAGCGGCGCAGGGCATCGCCGGGATCGGCCAGAGCTCGTGGGGACCGACCGGCTTCGCGCTGGTCGACAGCGAGGGGCGCGCGACGGCACTCGCCGCGGCGCTGCGCCAGCGCTTCGACGGCGCCGACGCGCCCACGTGCCGCATCGTCGCCGGCTTGAACCGCGGCGCCGAGATATCGATCATAGAGAGCGAGCCATGAGCCAGCCACGCATCCTGCACTTCCTTACGCCCCTTGCCAATGTCAGCCCCTTCGACGTGAACATGGCCGCCGACGCCGGTTTCGTCATCGCGAGCTACACCAACATCTCGCTCGGGGACGTCCCGGCATTGACGCAGGACGCGATGTTCTCGCGGGCGCCGGACAACGCGGCGAAGACCTGCCTGTTCATCGGCGGTCGCGACGCGCTGCTGGCGCTCGACATGCTCGCGGCCGCCAAGGGGGCGATGTTCCCGCCCTTCGAGATCTCGCTGTTCGCCGACCCCTCCGGCGCCTTCACCACCGCCGGTGCCATGATCGCGTGCGTCGAGCGGCGCCTCAAGGCGCAGCGCGCCACGCTGGCCGGCAGCAAGGTGGCGGTGTTCGGCGCCAAGGGCGTGGTCGGCGGCATTTGCGGCGTCATCGCCGCCGAAGCCGGCGCCGAGGTGACGCTTGTCGCGCATGATCGCAGCGCGTCCGTGGCGGAGAAGGCAGCCGAATTCTCGCGCCGCTTCGGCCGCCCCTTCGCCGCCGCCGACGGCAGCACGGAGGCCGGGCGGCGCGCCGTGCTCGCGACAGCCGACATCGTGCTTGCCGCGGCCCGCGCCGGCGTGCAGGTGCTGCCGCGCGACGAGCTTGCCGCGGCGCGACAGCTCAAGGTCGCCGCCGACATCAACGCGGTGCCGCCGCCCGGCATCGAAGGGGTCGACGTCAAGGCCGACGGCGCTCCGATTCCGGGCAGCCCCGCCGTCGGCATCGGCGCGCTCGCCATCGGCGAGATCAAGTTCCGCGTGCAGCACGCGCTGCTACAGCGCATTCACGATGCGCAAAAGGCACAGTGCCTGGATTTCCGGGACGCCTATCGCACGGCGCTCGATCTTGTCGGCTGACCGCCGCCCCGTGCTGATCGCGGCGCTCTCCGGCAGGGCGCTGGCTGCCGCTGCCCGGCGCGCAGGCGAGCGCGTCGTCGTGCTGGATCTCTTCGCCGACGAGGACACCGCGCGCTACGCCGAGCGCTGCCTCAAGCTGCCATCCGCCGGCGCCGGCGTCGACCGGGACGCGCTGCTCGCCGCGGTCGAAGCGCTCGCGCCGGCGGCGCAGGGTCTCGTATACGGGGCGGGGTTCGAGCACGATCCGGCGCTGCTGACCGCACTCGCCGCGCGCGTGCCGCTGCTCGGCAACGCGCCGGAGACCGTGGCGGCGGTCAAGGACCCGTTTCGCCTCGCCGACCATCTCGCCCGCCTCGGGCTGCCGCACCCCGAGACCAGACGCGAGGTGCCGCCGCACCGCGACGGCAGCTGGCTGTGCAAAGCGGCCGGTGGCGCAGGCGGCAGCCACGTCACCGTCGCCACCGACCCGGCAGCGCCGCCGGGGAGCTATTTCCAGCGCCGCGTGGCCGGGCGCCCGCTCTCGGCGCTGTTCGCCGCGAACGGCCGCGCCGCCCGGGTTCTCGGCTTCAGCGAGCAATGGGTCGCGGCGGCCGCCGCCGCGCCCTTCCGCTATGGCGGCTGCGCCGGGCCGGTGGCGCTGGCGCAAACGCTCGCCGACGCCGTCGCCGAGGCCTGCGGCGCGCTCGCCGCGACGACCGGGCTCGTCGGCCTCAATTCGCTCGACCTGCTGGTCGAGGAAGAGCGCTTTCACGTCATCGAGATCAATCCGCGCCCTGGCGCGACGCTCGACCTGTTCGACGGCCGCGGCAGACTGCCGCTCTGGCGCATCCATCTCGACGCCGTCGGCGGCCGGCTGCCGCCGCCGACGGCGATGCCCGCCATGGTCCGCGCCGCCGCCATCCTCTACGCGCCCGGAGTCCTCGCGATTCCGCCCGACATGGCTTGGCCGCGCTGGACGGCAGATCGCGGGGCGCCCGGCGGCCGCGTCCCGACCGACGCCCCGGTGTGCACGGTGCATGCGGCAGCGGCAAGCGTGGCGGCGGCGCGGCGGCGGCTCGCGCGCCGCGCCGACCGGCTTCTGGCGCGGCTTGCCGGCAGCGCCGCAGCGCCGGCTTAATCAAGGGAGGATCGGATGGAACCGCCGTCATCGCCGCTAAGCGTGAACGCCTTGAGCGCGCCCCTCGTCGCGGCGCTGCTGCACGACCGGGCGGCGCTCCGGCTCGGCGTCGCGCTGGACGCGTGCGGCGCCACGCTGGTTGATGCCGGCATCGCCGCGCCGGGCGGTCTCGAAGCCGGCCGGCGCATCGCCGAGATCTGTCTCGCCGGCCTCGGACGCGTCAGCCTCGTGCCGGGCGACGCGGCGTGGCCGTGGCTCGTCAGCGTGCATACGGCGCAGCCGGTGCTTGCCTGTCTCGGCAGCCAGTATGCCGGCTGGAGCCTGCAGCATCAGGAGGGCGATCAGAATTTTTTCGCCCTGGGCTCGGGACCGGGGCGCAGCCTTGCCGCCAAGGAGCCGATCTTTGCCGATCTCGGCTATCGCGACCGCGCCGAGGAGACGGTGCTGGTGCTCGAGGTCGACCGCGCGCCGCCGACGGCGCTGCTGCGCCACGCCGCGGCGGAATGCGGCGTCGCGCCCGAGCGCCTCACCGTGATCATGACGCCGACGCAGAGCCTTGCCGGAACGGTGCAGATCGTCGCGCGCTCGCTCGAGGTCGCGCTGCACAAGGCGCACAGCCTGCATTTCCCGCTGGCGCACATCGTCGACGGCTGCGGCGCGGCACCGCTGCCGCCGCCGGCACCCGATTTCGTGCAGGCGATGGGCCGCACCAACGATGCGATCCTTTACGCCGGCACCGTGCAGCTCTTCGTCGCCGGCGCCGAAGCCGAGGCCGAGGCGCTGGCCGATCGGCTGCCCAGCGGCGCCAGCCGCGATTACGGGCGCCCCTTCGCCGAAACCTTCGCCGCCTACAAGGGCGATTTCTACCAGATCGACCCGCTGCTCTTCAGCCCGGGGCTGGTGCAGGTGACGGCGCTGGCGAGCGGCCGCACCTTCCGCCGCGGCCGCCACGATCCCGATCTCATCGCCCGCTCCTTCGCCGTGGCGCCGCCGCGCGCATGACGCGGATCGCGCTTTTCGTCGATGCGCCCGACTGGCACGCGCGGCGGCTTGCCGCCGCCTTTGCCGAGCATGGCGGCGAGACGGTGGTATGCTCGCTGCGCGCCTGCGCCTTCCGCCTCGGCGAGGGCGGCACGGGGATCGACATTCCCGGTTTCAGCGGCGGGCTGCCCGATGCCGTATTGGTGCGCGGCATCGCCGCCGGCAGCTTCGAGCAGGTGACGCTGCGTCTCGGCCTGCTGCACGCCCTCGCGACGGCGGGCGTGCCGGTGGTCAACGATGCCCGCGCCATCGAGCGCTGCGTCGACAAGGCGATGACCAGCTTCCTGCTGCACCGCGCCGGCCTGCCGACGCCCGCCACCTTCGTCAGCGAGAGCGAGGCGGCGGCCGAGCGCTGGCGCGGCGAACGCCCCGAGGCGCAGGTGGCAAAGCCGCTCTTCGGCTCGCAGGGCCGAGGACTGGTGCGGCTCGTCGAAGGCGACGCGCTGCCGCCGCGCGAGCGCTACGGCGGCGTGCGCTACCTGCAACGCTTCGTCGGCCGGGAGAGCGACTGGCGCGACTTCCGCGTCATGGTCATCGGCGGCGAACCGGTCGCCGCGATGATCCGGCGCGGCCGCTCCTGGATCACCAATGTCGGGCGCGGCGGGCGCTGCGAGCCAACGCAGATGTCGGAGCCGCTGGGCCGCCTCAGCCTCGCCGCCGCCGGCGCCGTCGGCGCCGACTATGCCGGCGTCGATCTCATCGAGGACGATGACGGCGGACTGCAGCTGCTCGAGGTGAATTCCATGCCCGCCTGGAAGGGGCTGCAAAGCGTCGCCGCCTGCGACATCGCCGGACGTGTTGCCGCCCATGTGCTCGCCCGGCTCGGCTGATCCTGGCGGCCCGGCCGCGGCGTTGCGCCAGGCCTATCTCGCCGCCTGCCTCGCCGAGCTCGACGCGCTGAAGCCGGGCAACGTCCACATCCATGCCGCGGGACACGGCATGTCGGTCGAGGATTTTCGCGTCAGCGCGCGCGTCTCCGCGCCGCCGCTGGCGGCGCGCGGCAGCCCGGTCGGCCGCCGCATCCTGGAGGCGGTGGCGGCGACGCGCGCGGCGGTCGGTTGCAACACCAATCTCGGCATCGTGCTGCTGGCGGCACCGCTGCTGGCGGCAGCAGAAAGCGCCGGGCCCGGCGGGTTGCGTGCATCGCTCGCCCGCGTCCTGGCGAGCCTCACCGTCGCCGATGCGGTTGCCGCCTACGAGGCGATCCGGCTCGCCGCGCCCGCCGGGCTCGGCCGCGTCGCCGACCAGGACGCGGCCGCGGCGCCGACGATCGACCTGCGGCGGGCGATGGCGATGGCGGCGGAACGCGACAGCATCGCACGGCAATACGCGACCGATTACGCCGACATCTTCGCGATCGGCGTCGCGCGGCTGCGCGCCGAGGAAGCCGCAGGCACCGCCCCCGAGTGGGCGGCATCCCACGTTTACCTGGATTTTCTCGCCACGCTCCCCGACAGCCACCTCCGCCGCAAGCACGGCGACGGCGCGGCCGAGGCGGTGCGCGCCGAAGCGGCGGCGCTCGCGGCCGCGCTCGCCCACGCCGCCGGCGATGGGCGGCGGGCGGCGCTGCTCGACTTCGATCGAAGCCTGAAGCAACGCGGCTTCAATCCCGGCAGCTCCGCCGATCTCAGCGTTGCGAGCTTGCTTGCGCTCGCCTGCGAGAATATCCTCGGCGGCTAATAATAAGAAAAATCCTCAGGAAGCCTTCCCGTCTTGCCCCACGACGACATCACATAAGGGAGTGAAAACCATGGCGAAAATTTCCAAACTGTCGGTTGGAGAAGCACTGACCGGTGACGGCAATGAAGTGGCGCATATCGACTTGATCATCGGGCCGCGCGGCAGCGCCGCGGAGACCGCCTTCTGCCACACGCTGACGAGCCAGCGCGAGGGCGTGAACGGCTTGCTGGCAGTGATCGGTCCGAACCTGATGTGCAAGCCCAACACCGTCATGTTCAACAAGGTGACCATCAAGAACGCCAAGCAGGCCGTGCAGATGTTCGGCCCGGCGCAGCGCGGGGTAGCGACGGCGGTGGCCGATTGCGTCAAGGACGGCACCATCCCGGTCGAGGAAGCCGACGATCTCTTCATCTCGGTCGGCGTCTTCATCCACTGGGAAGCGAGCGACGACAAGAAGATCCAGGACTACAACTACGAGGCGACGAAGCTCGCGATCAAGCGCGCCGTGTCCGGCGAGCCGACGGCGCGCCAGATGCTGGAGCAGCGGGGTTCTGTCGCTCATCCCTTCGCCGCGCATAATTAAGGGACCGCGAGGAGACGATGGGCCGCGCGGCGCGGCCTATCGCTCCGCGGCGAACGCCGCCGCACTGGCGCGGTCGATCCGGCCGTCGTGCAGGGCTGTGGCCACCAGAGCACCGGCGACGCCCAGCGTTGCCAGGGTGGCGATGTCGTGCGCGTCGCGCACGCCACCGGCGGCAAACACTCGCCGCGACCCGGCGCGCCGGCGCACCTCCTCGAGCCGCGCAAGATCGGGCCCCGCACCGCTACCGACGCGGCTCAGCGTCATCACGATGACGCGGTCCGGCCAAAGCTGCGCCCGGGTCTCCACTTCGGCGGGGCCGAGAAAGCGATCGCCGCGATAATCGAGGGAGAGCACGCAGCCGGCGGCATCCCGGCCGGCCCCGGCCAGCTCCTCCGCGGCGGCAAGCGTCTCGCTGCCGAGCACCGGGACGAGGCCGGTGGCGGCGACGGCGACGGTCGCAGCCGCGGTGGTCAGGCCGGCATCGATCCAGAACTCGATCCCGGGATGCCGCCGGGCCAGCGCCGCGACGACGGCGCGATGGCTGCCGCAGCCTTCAATGGCATCGAGATCGGCGATATAAAACCGCCGGAACGGCGCCAGCGCCAGCAGCCCGTCAACCACCGCGCCGGGTTCGCTGCTCGGCGCGAGCGGTGAGCGAATGGGCTGATAGCGGGCGCGGTCGCCGGCACGTGCATGGACCACCTCGCCGCCCTTGAGATCGAGCACCGGCACGATCGAGAACGAGCCCATCGGAAAGATCACCCCTTGCGCCTCTTCGCCTTCGAGTATGTCACAGCCGGCGGATGGCGCGAAATCGCCGCGGCGCCATCGCTCATCGCCGAAGGCGCCATGATGCTGGGGGCGCTGGTGCGCGATCTCCGGCGCCTGCCGGGGCTCGACATCGTCGTCGCGGCCGATCCGGCGCTGGCGCCGGGCGCGCCCGGCGCGAGCCGCGCGGCCATCGACGCCGACGATCTCCGCGGCTCCTGGAGCCGCATCGCCGCGGGCTGCGACCTGGTCTGGCCGATCGCACCCGAGACCGCCGGATTGCTCGAAGAGGTGGTGCGCCTGGCGGCGGCGGCCGGTTGCGAGGTGCTGGCGAGCCGCGGCCAGGCGCTCGCCGTCGCGCGCAGCAAGGCGGCGACCGCCGAGCGGCTGGGCGCGCACGGCATCCCCGTCGTCGCCACGCGCGCGCTCGAGGCGACCCCGCCCGCGGCAGCCGAGGGCTGGGTGGTGAAGCCCGATGACGGCGCCGGCGCCGTCGACACCGTGCTCGTCGCCGGACCGGCGGCGCTGGCCGACCGCCGCAGACAGGGGACCGGCCGCGGCTTCGTCGTGCAGCCCTTTATCGCCGGCGAGCCGCTGTCGCTGTCCCTGCTGGCGCAGGACGGCGAGGCGTGGCTGCTCTGCTGCAACCGCCAGGACCTGGCCGTGGTGGATGGCCGGTTCCGCTATCGCGGCGGCGTGGTCGGCGGCGCCGAGGCGCGCCGCGCCGCGCTGCAGCCGCTGGCGCAGCGCATCGCCGCCGCGCTTCCCGATCTCTGGGGCTATGTCGGCATCGATCTGATCGACGGCCGGGAGGGGCCGGTGGTGCTCGAGATCAACCCCCGCCTCACCACCTCCTATGTCGGCCTCGCCGACAGCATCGGCGTCAATCCCGCGGAGCTTGTCCTGGCGCTGCGCGAGCGCCGTCTCGTCGAGCTCATCCGGCCGCTCGCGCCGCTTCCCGTCCCGATCGCGGTGGGCGCCGCATGAGCGTCGTTCTCGGCTGGGACATCGGCGGCGCCCATCTGAAGCTGGCGCTCGTGCGCGACGGCGCCGTGGTCGCCGCCCGCCAGATGCCCTCGCCACTCTGGCTCGGCCTCGACCGGCTCGCCGCGGCGCTGGACGAGGCGCTCTCCCCGTGGCCCACGGCGGATCGGCATGCGGTGACGATGACCGCCGAGCTGGCCGATCTCTTTCCCGATCGCGCGAGCGGCGTGCGCGCCATCCTCGATGCCGTGACCCGGCGGGTGCCGGCCAGGAGCGTCCGCGTCTATGCCAATGACGGCAGCTTGATCTCGGCCGCCGAAGCCGCCGCCGCTCCCGAGCGCGTCGCTTCCGCCAACTGGCACGCCGCCGCGGCACTCGCGGCACGGCGCGTGCGCGACGGGCTGCTGGTCGATATCGGCAGCACCACCACCGATCTCGTGCCGGTGCGCCGCGGCCGGGTCGCGGCCCAAGGCGCCGACGACGCCGGGCGCCTCGCGCGAGACGAGCTGGTCTATCGCGGCGTCGTGCGCACTCCGGTGATGGCGCTGGCCTCGCATGTCAGGCTGGCCGGCGCGCGTGTCGGCGTCGCGGCCGAGCTTTTCGCCACGAGTGCCGACGTCTTTCGCCTCACCGGCCAGCTTCCCGCCGACGCCGATCAGCAGCCGACGGCGGACGGCCGCGGCAAGTCGCTGGCGGAGAGTCGCGCGCGACTGGCGCGGATGGTGGGGCGCGATGCCGCCTCGGCCGAGGATGCGGTCTGGGACGGGCTTGCCCGGCAGCTCGCCGCGCAGCTGCTGCGCGAGCTGGTCGCGGCCGCGCGTCGTGTCGCCGCCGGCGCCGCAGTACCGGCGACGGCGACGGTGATTGGCGCCGGGGTCGGGCGGTTTCTCGCCGCGGCGCTGGCGGAGCGGCTCGGCCGTCCCTACCGCAGCTATGCGAGCGTCATCCCGGCCGACGGCGAGGTCGCGGCGATCGCGGCGGATTGCGCGCCGGCGGCGGCGGTGGCACTGCTGGGGGCGCCGTCGAGCGCCGCGCGCAGCCGGGCGACCGCCGCCGCATCGAGCGGCGCAGCGCGGCCGCCGCTGGTAAGCGCCGAACGGAACCCCAGGAAATCCGGCGCCAAGGGCAGCAGCGTCGGCAAATCCGCGGCGGCAAGCGATCCGGCGAGCCCGGCAAGCAGCCGACGCTCGCGCGCCAATGCCAGGAAACGGGCGAGGCTTTCCGGCGGCAGGTGACGGGTGAGCGAACCGGCGCGCTTGTCGGCGGTGTCGAGCATCACGCCGTAGAAGCCGGCATCGGCGCAGCGATGGATCAGATCGAAATCGGGTTGCCGGTCGGCAAAGCAGACGGCGACGAGACGGATGCCCTCGCGCGCCGCGGCGCCAAGCGCCGCAAGCGTCGCTGTGGCGTCGCCGGCGAAGATGCCGAGCTTGACGATGTCGACGCCGGTCTCGGCCATGGCGCGAACCGCGGCAAGGATCGGCGCCGGGGCGAGCGGCAGATCGCCGATCGTGGCACTGGTCGGCCGCCGTCCCGCAACCGCCGCCAGCGCGGCGCGGAGCACCCCCTCGGGCAGCCGCCCCAGCGCGCCTGCTTCCGGCTCCTTCAGATCGATGATGTCGGCGCCGCCGGCGATGGCGGCCAGCGCCTCCACCGGCGAGCGGACGCTTGCCAACAGCTTCGTCATGCCGTGTCTCCCTTCCGCGCCGCCTCGTAGAAATCCCGGATCCGCTCGCCGAGCCAGCCCCAGGCCTCGCGCTCGCGCGCGCCCGCCGTCTTGCCGATCGCGATCTCGAGATAGGCCACCTCGCGCTCGACCTTGTCGCGCGGCAGCAGATGCAGCCGGCTCACCAGGATCGCCGCCTCGATCACCGCCGCTTGCGCTCGATTGAAGCCGCGGAACGCGCCATGCGCCGCCTCGTGCACGACGCGGCAATGAAAGCGGGGCCGGGCCGCGTCTTCTTCGACCCGCTCGACGGCGATCTCCTGATGCGCAATCGCCGCCGTGAGCACGCAGCCGGCGACGCGCTCGGCCGGGCGAACGGGCCAATCGCGCCGGCCGGTGAGACAGCCGGCGAAGAGTCGGACATCGTCGGTGTGGTTGATCACCGCCACGCCCGAGCGCGCGAGATTGTCGAGCGTCACGGACGGACGGAAGGGCGCGAGCACCGGCCGGCCGTCGCGCCAGGTGACGCCCATCGGCGCGATATGCGGCCGTTCGTCGGCGCCCAGCGTGGTGATGATGCTCTCGATGATCATGGCACGCCGCGCCGGCGCGGAGCGCGGCGCTGCAGCGTCGGGCCGGGCGCGCGATGTGCCGGGCGCGGCGCCGCGTCGACGGCGCTGTGCCAGTCGAGATCTTCGTCCTGGACGTAGCGCTTGCCGAGCCGCCAGGCGATCTCGGCGCGGGCGAGCTCAACGCCGAGATAGAAGGCGTGCGCGCCGTCCGCCTCGACCGCGCCGCCCGGAAACAGATCGAGAGCGCGCTGCGCGACGCGGTGCTGGTCGCGGTTGTAGAGGTGGATGCCGTCCGCGGCGAGCTCGATGCGGAAATTCGCGTCGCGGATCTGCGCCGCGGTCGCGGCGATCTCCTCGGCAGCGGCGGTGAGCGGTTTTCGGTCACGCAGCGCCATCAGGCCGGCGTCGATGCCGACGGGCAGACGGCCGAGGCGCTTGGCCGCATGCATCAGCCGGCGGGCGCGATCCGCCTCGTGCAGGGCGCGGCGGCAATGCGGGCTCACCTGCACCGCCAGCACATCGGTGACGCCGAGTTCGGCGATGATGCCGAAGAGCAGCGCGTTCATCCCCGTGGTATCGGCGTCGACCAGCTCGGTGACGTTGCCGATGCCCATCAGGATCCGCGCCTCGGGCAGCCGGCGCCGCAGCTCGGCATAGCGCAGCAGCGAGGCCGTGAAGCCGAAAGGGATCGGGTCGAGGACGGAATCGAGGATGAAGCTCCGCCCGGCCCGCGCCAGCCGGTCGGCGGCGCGGCAGAGCGAGTCGAGATCGCCGGCGGGCGACGGGATCAGGATCGGCGTCGCCGCGATCTCCGCCGCGAGGTCGAGCGTGGCCTCGCTGAGACTCAGCACGAAATCCGCGCCGGCGCGATCGCCGCGCTTGAGCTCGCCGGGATCGGCGGAATCGACGCTGACGAGCAGCCCCAGCGCCTTGACCGCGGCGACCGCCTGTTCGAGATGCGGGAACGGCGTCGCCGGCAGGCAGCCGAGATCGATCACCTCGGCGCCCGCCGCGGCGAAGGCCTCGGCGCGGGCGACAATCCCCTCGGGCGCAAGCGTCGGCGCGTCGACGATCTCGGCGAAGATGCGCACATCGTGCGCGCCGAGGTCGACCGCCTCGCCGCCGCGACCGAAGAAGGCCGGGAGATCGTGGAGATCCTCCGGACCGCGCTCGACGGCAACGCCCAGTTCGACGCTGAGTCCGGCGAGATCGCCCTGGCAATGCCCGGGCACGATGACACGGTCGGCGCCCAGCGCGTCCTTGGGCAGGCGTCGGCGGACGAGATCGGCGGTCATCAGCGCCGCCACCTGGACGCCGATATCATGCACGCTCCAGGCGAAATCGAGATCGCGCAAGCCACCGAGCACGGTGCGCAGCCGCCGTTCGGCGAGGTGGCCGGTCAGGAAGAGCGTGTGGCGAGACATCGCGGCCGCCGCCTGATGCTGTGTCCGCCCCGGGCCGGCCGCCGCTGCGGAAGGAAGAGAGCGGCGCTGGGGGCCTGGCGGCGCGTCATGGCGATGCTAGCGCAAAGCCAGGGCGGCCGCGAGACGTGCCGTCTCGCCGGGCCCGCAGCACTCCACCGGGCAGTTCGCGGCCTCGGCGAAGGCGGGAAAGGCGGCGTCCACCAGGCCGAGCGCGGCGAGCCGGGCCGGCGTCGCCGAAGGCCGCGGCGGGAGCGCCGATTTGATCAGCACCAGCCGCGCCGCCTCGAGCCGGCGCGCGAGCCACGCGGCGAGGCTGTCGGAGGTCACGTCCCAACTGCCCGCGATGAGCGGATCGGCGGCAACCATACGGGCCGGCAGCCACAGCGCGACACCGCCGGCGGCGAGCGCCGCGCGCATCTCCGCCAGCGCGGCGCAGGCGACGAGATCCGGCGCAAGGTCGAGCAGCAGATGCGCGTATTGCTCCATCGCCAGCACCGCCATGCGATGCGCCGCCCGATCGGAAAAACCATCGCGGCGCTGCGCCGTGCGCACCGCGTCGGCAAAAACGCCGCCGCCGGGCACGATCACTGCGTGGCCGCCGCCATGCTCGAGCACCGCCGCGAGCCAGCCGGCAAGCGTGCCGGCGGCGCCGAGGCTGCCGCCGAGCTTCACCACCACGGTCATGTCAGCGGCGGCGCGGTCGCGCGGCGCGGCGCCGGCGGAGCACGACGCCGACGCTCTCGGCATCGGCGAAGACGTCGAGCTTCTCGACGCTGATCCGCGCGGCCAGTGCGCGCGGGCTCGCCAGGCAGATGTCCATGACCTGCTCCGCCAGGCTCTCGACGAGTTCGATATGGCGGCCGCGGGTCAGCGCGCGAATGCCCTCGACGATCGTCTCGTAGTTGAGCACGTCGCCCAGCTCATCGCTGTCCGCGACCTCGCGCTCGACCAGCAGCTGGACATTGATACGCACGCGCTGCGGCGCCTGCTTCTCGTGCTCGTAGACGCCGATCCGGCAAGGCAGCACCAGGTCCCGCACCAGGATGCGATAGACCTGCGTCGCGCCCGCTTCCGGACGGCGATCGATCCCCAGGGCGTCGGCAAGCATCCAAGCCATCACAGCCTCCGCCATGAGAATGGCCGGTTCCTCGGAGCCTTGCAACCCGGCGCAGGCGCGACACCCGGCGCAGGCGCGTCGCGGCGCCGCTTGGAGCCCAGGCAAAAGGTGGCTATCATCCGTCCGACACAAACGTCGGTCACGGCCATATGACGCCGCCACCAGAAGCGGCCGCAGAGTGGGAGGATGGGATGAGCCGAAGGCTCGGCAGGATCGCGGGCTTGGTAATGGCGGGGCTGGTTTCGGGCGCGGCATCGGCCGCCGCCGCCGATCCGCCGCTGAGCCCGGCGCAGGTGGCGCTTTTCGAAAGCGACCATCTGAAGGGCATCCATCATCCGGTCGTCCTCGACTACAGCTTTCACCATCACGGCGGCTCCGGCGGGGATTACGACGACAAGGTCAGCGCCGACATCCGCGACGTCCACAAGGACGGCAGCAAGGACGTCTGGATCAATTTCCTGAGCGGCGATCGCCGGCTCCAGCTGCCGCCGGCCAAGCGCTTCAATGGCAATCCCCTGCTGATGGTCTTCCTCGAGCACGACGCGAGCGAGATGCGGGCGACGACGGGCGGGTCGCTCCAGTACTTCCGCAACCGCATCAGCGAGGCCTTCGGCGACCGGGCGCAGATGCATCCGGTCGACATCAAGGAGGGCGGCGCGACGCTGAAGGCGGTCGAGATCGACGTGGCGCCGTTCAGCCAAGACCCCCACCTCGCACGTTTTCCCGCCCTTGCGGGAAAGACCTATCACTTCATCCTGTCCGATGCGGTGCCCGGAAGCATCTATCAGATCAGCACCACGCTCGCTTCCGCTTCCCCGGGCGACGCCGGCACTGCCGAGGAGCGGCTGACCTATGCCGGAGAGCATGAAATCACGCATTGAACGGCGCGTCGTCCTGGCCCTTTGCGGCTTGCTGCTGACGGCGGCGCCGGCGGCCGCGGGGAACGCCTACCCCACCGCCGAAACGGTCGACTACGTGCTCGGCTGCATGGCGGCCAACGGCAACAACCACGAGGCGCTGCTGAAATGCTCGTGCAGCATCGACTTCATCGCCAAGCACCTGCCGTTCTCGCAATACGAGACGGCCGAGACGGCGCTCGGCTTGCAGGCCGGCGGCGGGCTGGGTGGCCGCGTGGCGCTGTTCCGCGACCCGCCGGAAATCAAGCAGGCGATCGACCAGCTGCGCCAGACGCAGGCCGACGCGGATCTGAAGTGCTCCGGATAGAGCGGCGCCCTCACACGGATATGCGCCGCGACATCGCGCTTACTCGGTCGCGGCGGGAAGCGGCCAGTCCTGCATGAAGTGCCGTTGCTGGCTGTCCTCGACCTCGACCTTGATGTCACCGGACGCGTGCGGCACCAGGCCGAAGCGGATACTCGGATCCTCGCTCAGCGCGATGTCGGAATCGACCGTCAGCACCTGGACACCGCCGTCGGTGATGCGGATCTTCTGGATGAAATCGGCGGGAATGTAGTTGCGGGTCAGCTGATCCATCTGCAGCCCCGAGCTGTTCGGATGGCTGATCAGCAGCCGGACGCCGATCGCGCGGCCGGGCTCGGCGGGCGGCGCGACGCTGAGCTTCATCTTGCCCAGGCGGGCCATGGCCAGCGCCGCATCGGTTCCGGCCGGCGCCGAGCAGCCGCCGGCCGCCTTGATGAAGCGGCGGGCGAGATAGAGCTTGCCGTCGGCGGTCTCGGCCACGGCATGCAGGTAGGTGTAGTCGTCGACGCGCACGCGGGTCGCGACGGCGCTGCGATCGGCGAGCGCGCCGAAGTGGAAGACCGCAGCCAGCGGCGACGGATTGTTGTCGATCACGAGGTAGAGCGCGCGGACGTCCTTGGCCAGCGGCTCGGCGACGTGAAGGGCAATAGGAACGATCGCCGCATCCTCGGCGCGGTCGGGGGCATCGATGCGAAGGGTGTCGCCGGCCTCGGCGATCGGACGGTTGCCGAAGAGGGCGTGCGCGAGGTCCGTCCAGCGCGCGGCACGCTCCGCCTCGCTCATCTCCGCCGCGGCAGGAAACGCGGTCAGGAGGAGCAACAACACCGCCGGGAAAAGCTGCCGCATCTGCATCGCAGGCGGTCTCCGCGTCCAAACCCGTCTCGGCGCCTCGCGCCGTAGCGCAGCGCCGCTCCCGACGGAGCGGCGCTGCCGCGTCACGTCAGATGTCAGCGCAGGCGTAGGAGTTGATCTCGAGGCCGACGCAGATCTCAACGATACGAGGAGTCTTCCACATCATCATTTTCTCCTCAGGCTTGAGGTAGGCAACCGCGCCACCCTATGCTTCGGGTCGCCCGATGTCAATCGCTCTTTCGACGTATTCTAATCTACGTCCGGGCGCCGTCCGGGCGACGCGCCGCGGAAAGGAGTGAGGCATGCGAAGCCGCCGCGCCGCGTCGCGCCGAGCCGTCTGCTGCGGCCTCGGCGCCGCGTTCTTCTGCTGCCTGCCGACGCTTCGCGCACAGGCCGCCCTGCTGCGCGACCGGCCGCTCGACATCGCCGAGATCGCGCCCGGCATCTACGTCTCCCAAGGCGTCCAGGCCGAGGCGACGCCGGCCAATCTCGGCGCCATCGCCAATATCGGCTTCATCGTCGGCGGCGAGCGCGTCGCGGTGATCGACAGCGGCGGCTGCCGGCTCTGGGGCGAGCGGCTGCGCGAGGCCGTCCGGCGCCGTACGGCGCTGCCGATCGGCTCTCTCGTCCTCACCCATATGCATCCCGACCACGTCTTCGGCGCCGCCGCCTTCCTGCCGGACAAGCCGGAGATCATCGGTCATCGCAACCTGCCCGCGGCGCTGGCGCAGCGCGAGCGCCATTACGCGCGGCGGCTCCAGGAGGCGCTCGGCGACTTCGCCGCGGGATCGGTGATCGTGCCGCCGACGCGGCTGGTGGCAGCATCCGCCGAGATCGATCTCGGCGGACGCGTGCTCGACATCGTGGCGCATGGGCCGGCGCATACCGACAATGATCTGAGCCTCTACGATCGCGCCACGGGGACGCTCTGGGCCGGCGATCTCCTGTTCATGGAGCGCGTCCCGTCGCTCGACGGCAGCCTGCTCGGCTGGCTGCGGGCGATGGAGGAGCTGCGCCGGGTGCCGGCGCGGCGCGTCGTTCCCGGCCATGGGCCGCGCGTCGCCGACTGGCCGGCGGCGCAGGCGGCGCAGCAGCGCTATCTCAGCCTGCTGCGCGACGAGATCCGCGCGCTCCAACGCGGCGGCGGCACGATGCAGCAGGCGATCGCCACGGTGGGAAGGTCGGAAGCGTCGCGCTGGGCGCTGTTCGACGACTACAACGCGGGAAACGTCGCGGCCGCCTTCCACGAGCTCGAATGGGAATGAGGCAAGCCGCCACGGGCGGCGGCGGGATCGCGCGCAGGCCCCGCCCTCAGGGAATCGCCTGCTGCAGGAAGCCCCAGCGGTCCACCGCCGGCTCCGCCAGCGCCCAGTGCCAGCCGCTCGCTTCGTGGCAGATGCTGGTCGCATACCAGTTTGCGGGCGTCTTCTCCTCCTCGACCGAGAACAGGATTTCCCGGCACTCGGCGAGCGGCGTCGTCATCACCCGCACCACCCGCACCTCGCCGTGCTCGTTGCCGATCGGGATGTAATGGTGGATGTGCCAGGGTGCCGCGCCGCCTTCGCCGAGCGGGGCCGCGGCGCCCGCGATCGCCTCCTGTTCGGCATCTTCGCGGGTGCGCCCGACCCAGTTGAAGAACTCGTTGGCCGCGACCGCCGTGCCGATGCCGACAGCGTACCCGACCGCCGGACTGGCGGTCGCCACCCCGGCGGCGCCTCCGGTTGCAAGGCCGGTCAGCTCCGCGCCGCTCTTGCAGCCGCCGAGCAGGATCGGCGCCAGCAGCGCCGCCAGCGCCGCCGCCCGCATCATTGCAGCGACCCCCATCGCGCCGTCGCCGGCTCCGCCGTCGCCCAGCGCCAGCGTTCGCCGTCGCGGCAGATATAAGCGGTGAAGAAGGAGCGCTCCCTGGCCGGCAGCTTGTCGCGATCGACCGAGAAGATGATTTCCTTGCAGGAGAAATTCGGTCCCTCGATGGCGCGGCTGACCGCGACCTGGCCGTGCTCGTCGAGCTCGATCGGGACGGTATGCGTGCTGTGCCAGGTCGCGACGTCGCCTTCCGACAGGGACCCGGCGGCGGCCGCGATGCTGTTCTGGGTGTCGTTGTGAATATGGCGCTCGACATAGAGCAGTCCGGCATTGGCGCCGGCGGCGACGCCGAGGCCGATGGCGGCGCCGACGGTCGCGTCCTTGGAGATGGCGCTGGCGATGCCCGCGCCGGCGATGCCGGCGCCGGTCGCCGTGCCCTCGGTGAGGAAGGAGCCGCAGCCGCCGAGCGGCAGGGCCAGCAGCAGGATCAGCCCGGCCGCCGGACCGCAAAGCGAGTTGATGCGCATCCGCACTAACCCATGCTTGGTTGATCGTAAGACATCGTCTGAGCTGCCTTTCCTGGTCGGGAAAGAGGAGTGGATCAGCGCCCCGTCCGCTGCACGCGGCGCGCGACCGGGATCAGGCTTCGGGAACGGGCTTCACCGGCCGTCCCTGTGACTGAGGGAAGCGCGTGCCTTTGCCGAGCGCGGGCGCATCGTCATTCTGTTGGATCATCGCGGCGCCGATCAAGGCCGAGAGGGGCGAGGGGCATGCCGCTCGCCCGGCAACCGGCGGCATACTCTCGATACGTGCGAGCACGTATCGAGAGGCAGACGAGGAGCGCCGGGAGCCTCTTTCTATTCGGTTTCACGAGCAAAACCTCTCCTGCGCCTGGTGTCGCTGGAGAGGTTGTTAGTTCTGGTTGCGGGGGATTGCAACCAACTTGGACGAACAACGCTCTTGTGGTCAGCGTGCCGTGGGGTGCAAAACTGATGGCAGCAAGATGCCGGCCCACGGCGGGGCAACACAGGGGGCCAAGCGACGGTGCCGCTCCAGATTCCCGGTAAGCATTTTGCTTAAGGCGAGTGCACGGCCGGGGCGATCTCTGTTAAGCCTGACGCTAGGGTCTCCAATTCGCCCCTATGCGCGGCAAAGTTGGATTCCCGCGTCCACACATCGAATACCATGACCGTATTGTCGGACTGGATTGCCGTCACAATGAAGTGAACATTAACGCCGTGGGATACACCGGCGACATCGTACCGGGCGGCAGCATGGCCATTCACATCGATCTTCACCACCTGGGACGCCGTGCTGTCAGCCAACTTCCCTAATTGGCTCGAACGAATGCCTTCGGCAAAGGCCTGAATATCTCGTACGTCCCTCTTGTCTACGAATGAAGCTGCAAGGGCACTATCCGTAGACGGGTTACGTGCAAATATTTTGACGTTATGTTGCTGTAATGCAGGGGGCGGCGTATCGGTCATCCATCCGATCGGAAGCAGCAACTGTAATCGCCCGTCCTTACTGACCACGGTAGCCGAAACGGTATCCGCTTGAGCCTGTTCTTGCGATCGACCCTGTAGCGCGGATTGTTGAGTGGTGAGAGCGGGAACTCCGACCTCGTGCCATCCAGC
>DAHUYF010000199.1 GCA_027315365.1 Rhodospirillales bacterium
GGCGATGGCGACATCGCCGCGCCGCCGTGGTTTACGGCAGGGACGATCGGAGAGCCTGCGCATGCGGTTGACGGCGCTCGCGGTGGCGATGATGGCGCTTTGGCCCGGCCTTGCCGCGGCCGCCGCCATTCCGTGCTCGGAGATCCCCAAGGCACAGCATTTCGTGCACGGGCTGAAGCCCGGTCCCAACACGCGGGCGGCGCAGCGCCATCTCGACGCCGCGAAGCGCGCAAAATCGCCGCGCCAGTGCTCGGCCGAGCTGCGCAAGGTCGATTACTACGCGCGCCGTTCGGCGGCGGCCGACCGGCGTCGCAGGCCGTAATCCGCTAATTGCCCGGAACCCGCAGGCCCGGCGCCAAGACCTCGCCCGATGCGCGGCCGCCGGCGGCGGGCAGCCGCAGGCGGAACACGGTGCCCGCCGCGGAGCTGTCGCCGAGCATGATGTCGCCGCCATGGGCGCGCAGGATCTCGCGCGCGATGGCAAGGCCGAGGCCGGTGCCGCCCGGCCGTGCCGAGCCGGCGAAGGGCCGGAACAGATTGTCGCGCGCCTTGGGCGGGAGGCCCGGCCCGTCATCGGCGATGTCGACGCCGATCGTCCCGGCATCGCCGCGCGCGGCGATGGTGACGCGGCGGGCCCCGGCCTCGATCGCGTTGCGCGCGAGGTTGAGGATGACGCGGAAGAGCTGCTCGCGGTCGGCCTCCACCATCAGCGTCGGCGGCACCTCGTCGACCAGCCGCACCCCGTCCTCGCTCTTCGGCTCCAGCAGGCTCGCGACCTCCTCGACCAGCCCGGCCAGCGCGAAGCGCGAGCGGCGCAGCGGCGGCGCGCCGTCGCGGGTGAAGCTCAGCGTGCGCGTGCACAGCGCCACCGCGCTGTCGATCGCGGCGAGCAGCCGCGGCGTCACCCGCTTCACCTCCGGCACCTCGCTGTCGGCGAGGCTGTCGGACATCAGCCGCGCGGTCGAGAGGATGTTGCGCAGGTCGTGATTGATCTTGGCGACCGCGGTGCCCAGCGCCGCGAGCCGCGCATTGTGGCGCAGCGCCTGGCGCACCGTCTCCTGCATCTGGGCCAGTTCGCGCTGCGCCAGGCCGATCTCGTCGGCGCGCAGCGAGGGCTGGATGGCGCGCGACTCATCCTCGGGATCGGCACGGAACGACACCATGCTCTGGGTAAGCCGCCGGAGCGGCGCCACCAGCAGCCATTGCAGCGCGAGATAGAGCAGCGCCGCGGTGAGCAGCGAGATGGCGACCGACAGCTCGAGGATGTGCCCGCCATAGGTCAGCATCGCCCGCCGCATCGGCGCTTCGTCGACGATCACCTCGACCAGGATGCGCGGATCCTTGGGCGAGACGTCGAGGACGCGCAGGATGCGGTTCGTCCGCTGCTCCAGCGCCATCACCGTCTCGGCGATCAGCCGCATCGCGCCCTCATGGCGGAGATCGCAAGTCGCGTCGATGCGCGGCGCGCCGCCGGCATCGAGCATCAGCGTCGCCGCGGGCTTGTGCAGCACGATGCCATAGGCGCCGACATGCTCCAGCAGCTCGCGCGCCAGCGCATCGCTCACCATGTTGTCCGGCGTCGCCTCGAGCGCCAGGATCGCGAGATTCGCGTCCGCGAGCTTTTCCTCCAGGTAGTTGAGCCGGAAGCGCGCGATCGACGGCACGAAGATCAGCACTTCGCTCATCATGACGAAGACCACGGTGAGCAGCAGCAGCCGCGCCGAGAGGCCGCCGAGAAAGCGCGGTAGGGAGAAGGTCCGCCGCGTCATCGGCGACCCGGCCGGCGCCTCAGCCGAGCTTCGCCAGCAGCCGCAGCAGGCGGCGCGTGCGCTCGCTGAAGAGCTTGGGCGTGAAGAAGCTGCCGGCGGCGCGCTTGCTCGCCTCGCCCAGCGTCGGATAGGGCGCGATGAAGCCGGCCAGCGTCGCGAGCTTGAGATTGCCGCTGAGCGCCAGGCACCAGCTCTGGATCAGCTCGCCGGCATGCGATCCGAGGATCGAGGCGCCGAGCACCTGCCCGTTCTTGCGTGCCAGCACCTTGACGAGGCCGTGAGTCTCGCGCTCGGCCTGGGCGCGATCGTTCTCATGGAACGGCCAGCGCAGCACCTGCACCTCGCCGGGATAGGCCGCCAGCGCCTGCGCCTCGGTCATGCCGACCTGGGCGAGTTCGGGATCGGTATAGGTCACCCAGGGCAGCGCGCGGTAATCCACCTTGGCCGGCAGCCGGAACAGCGCGTTGCGGATGACGATGCCGGCGTGATAGCCCGCGACATGGGTGAATTGCGGCCCGCCGGCCGCATCGCCCACGGCATAGACGCGGCGGTTGCTGGTGCGCAGCCGGCGGTCGACGATCAGCCCGCCGCGCGCATCGGTGGCGATGCCGGCCTTGTCGAGATCGAGCCCGGCGAGGTTGGCGCGCCGGCCGGCGGCCACCAGCAGATGCGAGCCGACGAGGCGGCGCTCGCCGGCGCCGTCCTCGAGCACCACGGCGACGCCCGCGCCGTCGCGCTCGATGCGGCGGATCCTCGCCCCCTCCTCGATGACAACGCCGTCGGCGCGCAGCCGCTCGACCAGCAGCGCGGCGAGCTCGGGATCGTCCTTCGCCAGCACGCTCGCCACCTCGACCACGCTGACCCGCGACCCCAGCAGGCGATGCGCCTGCGCCATCTCGAGCCCGATCGGACCACCGCCGATAACGATGAGATGTTCGGGCAGCACCGTGTTGCCGAACACGCTCTCGTTGGTGAGGAACGGCACTTCGCCGAGGCCCGGGATCGGCGGCACCGTCGGCGCCGAGCCGGTGGCGATGACGATGCGCCGGGCGGCGATGGCACGCTCGCCCGCGCTCACCTCGCGCGGGCCCGTGAAGCGCGCGGCGGCGGCGATGACGCGGACCCCGAGGCCGGTGAAGCGCTCCACCGAATCCTGCGGCGCGATGGCGGCGATCACGCCCTGCACCTGGCGCATCACCGCGGCGAAATCGACCGAAGGCGGCGCGCCCGCGAGGCCGAAGCCGGCGTTGGCGCGCGCCGCCTTGACGCGCTTGGCGGCGGCGAGCAGCGCTTTCGACGGCACGCAGCCGTAGTTGAGGCAATCGCCGCCCATCCTGCCGCGCTCGATCAGCACCGTCTTCATGCCGAGCTGCGAGGCGCCGGCGGCGACCGAGAGCCCGCCGGAGCCGGCGCCGATGACGCAGATGTCGGCGTCGATGCGCTCGCTCACGGCACCCCCCGCCGGCGCGCCTGATGCCGCTTGTAGAGCACCGGCAGCAGCGACAGCGCCGCCAGCGCGATCAGCGGCAGCAGCACCCGCGGCGTGAAGATGACGTGCAGGTCCGGCGTCTGCCCCTGCCCGATCAGCGCGCCAGCGCCGGCGCCCACGCTGGCATAGACGAAGCAGCCGGGCGCCATGCCCAGGAAGCTGCAGATCAGGAAGGTGCGCAGCGATACGCCGAAGAACGCCGGCACCAGATTGACCAGCCAGAACGGAAACAGCGGCACCAGGCGCAGCACCAGGAGGTAGCTCGCGCCGTTCTCCTGGAAGCCGGCCTCGACCCGGCGCAGGATGGGGCCCGCGCGCCGGCGCAACACCTCGCCGAGGCTGGAGCGGGCGATGAGGAAGATGATGCTGGCGCCGATCGTGGCGCCGAGCAGCGCGCAGGCGCCGCCGCGCCAGGTGCCGAAGAGGAAGCCGCTGGCAACCGTCAGGAACAGCCCGCCCGGCACCGACAGCGCCGCCACCGCGATGTAGAGCCCGATGAAGGCGAGCGGCGCCAGCAGCCCGGCCCGGGCGACCCAGTCGAGCAGCCAGCCGCGATGCTCGGCGAGCGCCGCAAAGCTGAGATAGCGCCCGAGCCCGAGGGCGAAAAACCCGGCGATCGCCGCCGCCAGCACCAGCAGCGGCAGGAAACGGTAGAGCCGCACCCCCTGCCCCCGCCCTTCCTGCGCCTCGCCCATGGCCGGCCCTGCCTCTCCTGCCGGCTGGCTGCGCCGCCGCAATCATCCAGCCGTCGCGCCGCCCGGCGTTGACTTACCCCGGCCGCTCCCCTATACAGCGCCCTCGATCCATTGAGAAGTGTTGCCGGAGCCCGTGCCGTGAAGCGCACCTATCAGCCAAGCAAAATCGTCCGCAAGCGCCGCCATGGCTTCCGCGCCCGTATGGCCACGGTCGGCGGCCGTGGTGTGGTATCGCGCCGACGGGCCAAGGGGCGCAAGCGGCTCTCCGCCTGACCGGCGCATCGGCGGGCGCGGACCCCGCGCCATGGCCGGGATTGCGCGGCTGAAGCGGCGGGCTGAGTTCCTTCGGGTCGCCGGCAAAGGGCGCAAATCGGTCACCCCCGGCCTCATCCTGCAAGCCTTGCGCCGACCGGTCGATGCGGTTCCCGCCGCGGCCGGCGCGGCGTTGCGCGTCGGCTTCACGGCGAGCCGCAAGGTCGGCATCGCCGTCTTGCGCAACCGGGCGCGGCGGCGGCTGCGGGCGGCGGTGGATCGGGTCATGCCGCTACACGCGGCCGAGGGGCATGACTATGTATTGGTGGCCCGCGCCGGTACGATCCGGCGGCCTTTCGCTTCCTTGGTGAGCGATCTCGAGGCGGCGCTGAAGCAGCTCGGCGCCTGGCGCGCCGGCGGCGAGAGGTGAGCGAGGCGAGGATGGCGAGGAACCGGTGCTGAACGCCCTGCTGCGCGGCCTCATCCGCGCTTATCAGCTGCTGTTGTCGCCGCTGCTGCCACCGAGCTGCCGCTACGAGCCGAGCTGCTCGCATTATGCCGCCGAGGCGATCGCCGAGCACGGCTCGCTGCACGGCTCGTGGCTGGCGCTGCGCCGGCTGCTGCGCTGCCATCCCTGGGGCGGCAGCGGCTATGATCCGGTGCCGCCCGCCCGCCTCCGCCCTCCCATCTCCCCGTCCCAGCAAGGCTCCTAGGCTCCGCCCCTCATGGATCAGAACCGCAACGTCATCCTCGCACTGGTGATTTCCTTCGCGATTCTGTTCGGCTGGCAGCTGCTGGTGCCGACCAAGCACGCGCCGCCGCCGCCACCGCAGCAGGCGCAGCAGCAGCCGGCCGCGGTCGCACCCGGCGCCGCGCCCGGGGCCGTGGCGGCGAGCGAGACGACGAAGCCGCGCGCCGAGGTGCTGGCCGAGACGCCGCGGATCCAGATCAGGACGCCCACGGTCTCGGGATCGATCGCGCTGGTCGGCGCCCAGCTCGACGACCTCACCCTGCTCGACTACAGCGAGACCGCCGATCCCAAGAGCCCCAAGATCGAGCTGCTCTCGCCCGACGGCTCGGAGCATCCCTACTACGTCGATTTCGGCTGGACGCAGCCCCAGGGCGGCCCGGCCAGGCTGCCCGGGCCGGACACGCGCTGGACCGCCTCGGGCAACGCGCTCACGCCGCAGCAGCCGATCGATCTCAGCTGGGACAATGGCGACGGGCTGCGCTTCAAGCGCCACTACGCGATCGACGACAATTACCTCTTCACCGTCACCCAGACGGTCGAGAACGAGTCCGGCCGGCCGGTGACGCTCTCCGCCTATGGCCGCATCGTGCGCGTCGGCGAGCCGCCGAAATCCACGACATATCTGTCGCATGAAGGCCCGATCGGGGTGCTGAACGGCGTGCTGCATGATGGCGGCTGGTTCGCGGCGCGCGACAAGTACAATTACGACGACGTCAAGAAGGACAAGGAGGTCATCGACACGACCACCGGCGGCTGGCTGGGATTCACCGACAAATACTGGCTGACCGCCCTGGTGCCGCCGCAGCAGGTGCCGGTCACCACCGCGCTGCGCTACAACGACGCGGGCCATCGCGAGGTATTCCAGGCCCAATTCACCACCGGTGAGCAGGTGGTGCAGGCGCACGCCACGCTCGGCACCGAGGAGCGCCTCTTCGCCGGCGCCAAGGAAGTGCACCTCCTCGACCATTACGAGGCCGCGGCCGGCATCCCGCGCTTCGACCGCGCGATCGATTTCGGCCTGTTCTACTGGATCACCAAGCCGATCTTCCTGACCCTCGATTTCTTTTCCAAGCGCGTCTTCTACAACGAATACGGCAGCTTCGGCCTTTCCATCCTGCTGCTGACGCTGTGCATCAAGCTGCTGTTCTTTCCGCTCGCCAACAAATCCTACCGCGCCATGGGCAAGATGAAGGCGCTGCAGCCCGAGGTGCAGAAGCTGCGCGAGCGCTTCGCCGACGACAAGGCGCGGCTCAACCAGGAGATGATGGCGCTCTACAAGCGCGTCGGCGCTAATCCCATGGCCGGCTGCCTGCCGATCTTCATCCAGATCCCGGTGTTCTTCTCGCTCTACAAGGTGCTCTACGTCACCATCGAGATGCGCCACGCGCCGTTCTACGGCTGGATCCACGATCTCTCGGCACCGGATCCCACCACCTTCGTCAACCTGTTCGGGCTGCTGCCCTTCGCGCCGCCGCACATCTCCTTCCTGATGGTCGGCGCCTGGCCGATCATGATGGGGCTGACCCAGTTCCTGCAGCAGAAGCTCAACCCGCAGGCGGCGATCGATCCGGTGCAGCAGAAGATGTTCATGCTGCTGCCGATCGTCTTCACCTACATGCTGTCGCAATTCGCCGCCGGGCTGGTCATCTACTGGACCTGGAACAATCTGCTGTCGATCGGCCAGCAATGGATGATCATGCGGCGCGCCAACGTGGCGCCGGCCACGGCCTAGGAGCCTGTCCTGGAAATGGCGCTTGCCGTCGTCCACCCGCCGGCGGAAGCGCCCGAGGCCGAGGCCGAAGAGGCGGGCCGGCTGCTGTTCGCGCAGCCCTGCGCCTTCGTCGCCGGCGCCACCGGCGACGGCGCGCTGCCCGGCGACGGCCTGCCCGAGATCGCCTTTGCCGGCCGCTCCAATGTCGGCAAGTCGAGCCTGGTCAACGCGCTCACCGGACGCAGCACGCTGGCGCGGGTGTCGCGCACGCCGGGACGCACGCAGCAGCTCAATTTCTTCGATCTCGGCCAGCGGTTGACGCTGGTCGACCTGCCCGGCTACGGCTTCGCCCAGGCGGCAAAGCGCGAGGTCGCCGCCTGGACCGGGCTCACCCGGCGCTATCTGCGCGGTCGCGCCGGCCTGCGCCGCGTGCTGCTGCTGGTCGACGCCCGCCACGGCCTCAAGGACGCGGACCGGCCGATCATGGACATGCTCGACGAGGTCGCGGTCTCCTATCAGCTCGTGCTGACCAAGACCGATGCGGTGAAGCCGGCCGAACTCGCCGCCTGCGTCGAAGCCGTGGCGGCCGAGGCGCGGCGGCGCACCGCCGCCCATCCCGCGATCCACCTGACCAGCGCGCGCGACGGCGGCGGCATCGCCGCGCTGCGCGCCGCCCTGGCGGCGCTGGCGGCGCCGGCGCCGGCACGGTAGATTGCCGCCGCCATGACCGAGAAGCCGATCGCGGGCATCGACCCCACCAGCAAGGCCGCCACGCTGGCGGCGGCGCTGCCCTATCTGCGCCGCTACGCCGGCAAGACCGTCGTCGTCAAATATGGCGGGCACGCCATGGGCGACGAGCATCTCGCCGATCTCTTCGCCCAGGACGTGGTGCTGCTGAAGCAGGTCGGCATCAATCCCATCGTCGTCCATGGCGGCGGGCCGCAGATCGGCCAGATGCTGGAGCGGCTCAAGATCAAGAGCTCGTTCATCGACGGCTTGCGCGTGACCGACCGCGCCACGGTGGAAATCGTCGAGATGGTGCTGTCTGGCTCGATCAACAAGCAGCTGGTGCAGGCGATCAACGGCGCCGGCGGGCTCGCCATCGGGCTTTCCGGCAAGGACGCCAATCTGATCCAGGCGCGCAAGCTCGAGCGGGCGCGGCGCGACAGCGACAGCCATATCGAGAAGGTGCTGGATCTGGGCTTCGTCGGCGAGCCGCGGGCGGTCAACGCCGACGTGCTGGCGCTGTTCGAGCGCTCGGCCATCATCCCGGTGATCGCGCCGATCGGCGTCGGCGCCACCGGCGAAACCTTCAACATCAACGCCGACACGGCGGCGGGCGCGGTGGCCGCGGCGGTCAAGGCGACGCGCCTGCTGCTGCTCACCGACGTCACCGGCGTGCTCGACAAGCAGAAGAAGCTGATCCACGAGCTGTCGCTGGTCGAGGCGCGCGGGCTCATCGCCGACGGCACCATCCAGGGCGGCATGATCCCCAAGATCGAGACCTGCATCGAAGCGGTGGAAGGCGGCGTCGAGGCCGCGGTCATCATCGACGGCCGCGTGCCGCACGCCATCCTGCTGGAGCTGTTCGCCGAGGGTGCGGGCACGCTGATCCGGCGCCGGCGCGGCGATCTCCGGCGCGCGGCGCCGCAGCCCGCCGCGCAATAGCGCCCCTCAATAGACGTCGCGCAGATAGCGCTGGTCGCGGGCCAGGCCGGCGAGATAGGCCTTGGCCTCGCCGCCGCTCTTGCGCCCCTGCCGGGCGATGATGGCGGCGAGCGCGGTGTCGACGTCGCGCGCCATGGATGCCGCGCCGCAGACATAGAGCGCGGCGCCCTCCTCGAGCCAGGACCAGAGCTCGGCCGAGCGCTCGCGCATGCGATGCTGGACATAGACGCGCTCGCTCTGATCGCGCGAGAACGCCACGTCGAACCGGGTGAGCAGCCCGTCGCGCTGGTAGTCGGCGAATTCCTCCTGGTAGAGGAAATCGCTGTCGCGGCGCTGATCGCCGAAGAACAGCCAGTTGCGCCCCGCGGCGCCGCGCGCCCGGCGCTCCTGCAGGAAGGCGCGGAAGGGGGCGACGCCGGTGCCGGGCCCGATCATGATGATATGCCGCGCGTCATCCTCGGGCAGGCGGAAGCCATGGGCGGACTGGATGAAGGCCGGCACCTCGTCGCCCGGAGCGGCGCGCTCGGCGAGAAACGTCGAGGCGATGCCCTTGCGCAGCCGGCCGTGGCGGCGATAGCGCACCGCGGCGACGGTGAGATGCACCTCGTCCGCCGTCGCCTTGGGCGAGGAGGCGATCGAGTAGAGCCGCGGCTGCAGCAGGTCGAGCGCCGAGATCAGCTCCTGCACCGGCGGGCGGGCGGACGGAAACGCCAGCAGCAGGTCGAGCAGATCGGCCTCCTCGGGCTGGGCGCCGGGATAGCCTTCGGCGAGCGCCTGGAGCCGCTGCGACTCGCCGAAATCGGGGGCGCGCGAGGCCAGCACCTCGACTGCGGCATCGGATGGCCGGCCGATGTCGCAGACCAGCCGCAGCGCCTCGTCGAGCCGCCGCCGGGTGCCGTCGGGGCAGTCGACCTCGTCGGTGCCGCGCCCGCCGAGGCGCTCGATCACCGCCGCCACCAGATCCGGGCAGTTCGCCGCATGCACGCCGAAGCTGTCGCCGACCTCGTAATCGAGGCCGCTGCCGGCGATGCGGAAGACCACGTGCCGCGTATCCTTTTCCGAGCCGTCGCGGTTGAGCTTCAGCGCCGCGGCGAAGCGCGCCGGCGCCGGCGCGCGCGTCGAAGGCTGCATCGCCGGCGGTGGGGACGCCGGCGATGCGGGCGAGGCCGGAACAGTCGCGGGCTGCTCCAGCACCTCCTTCAACGCGCGCGCCGTCTCCTTGCCGCCGGGGACGCAGCGGACAAGGCTCGACTCGGCACCGCTCGCGATGGCTTCGGCATAGCTCCGGCAGAGATAGCCGCACTGGCCGCAATCGAGCTGCGCCATCGCCGCCATCAGCACGCGCTCGCGCTTGCGGCCCTCGGCGAGAAGCAGCCTTTCCGCCAGCGCCAGCGTCGGATCGTGCCAGGGAAACTCCTCCGCCGGCTCGACCGCCACGGCGGAAGGCGCGCCGACGGACGCCTCGGCGGCGAGGTGGGCGGCGAACCAGCCATTGATCCAGGCGCGCTGCGGCGCGGTGAAGGGCGCGTTTTCCGGCAGCTCCGGCGCGATGTAGCCCATCAAGTCGCCCCCTCCAGCGCGGCCTCGGCGCCGCGGCGCAACTCCTCGGGCGAGCGTCGCCGGGCGAACGCGACGAAGCTTTCCGAGGGTTCGCGCCGCTCGGCGAGATAGAGGCGCAGCAGCCCTTCGACGCGGCGCGGCATCTCCGCCATCGGCAGCGGCGGATAGATTTCGCGCGCGAGCCCGCGCTCGGCGCCGGCGCCGCCGCCGACATAGACGGCATAGCCCTCGACCGCGTCCTCGCCGATTTTGGCGCCGAGCAGGCCGATATCGCCGACATAATGCTGCGCGCAGGAATGCGGACAGCCGGTGAGATGGATGTTGACCGGCTGGTCGAGGACGAGGCGGTTCTCCAGATCGCGGGCGAGCGCCAGCGCCTGTCCCTTGGTGTCGGTGGCGGCGAACTTGCACCCCGTATTGCCGGTGCACGCCACCAGCGCGCCGCGCAGATTGCTCGCCCGCCAGTCGAGACCGAGCGCCGCGATCTCCGCCGTCGCGCGATCGACCGCGTCCTCGGGAATGTCGGAGAGCAGCAGGTTCTGCCAGACGGTGAGGCGGATGGTGCCGCTGCCATGGCGCCGGGCGAGTGCGGCCAGCCCGCGCATCTGCGCCGCGCTCAGCCGGCCCACCGGCAGCACCACGCCGATATAGCAGAGGCCGGGCTGGCGCTGCGGATGGATGCCGATATGGCCGTGCTTCACGATTGCCGCGCGCGGCCGGCAGGCCGCGAGCGGCAGGCGCGTCAGCGGCGCCGGCAGCAGCGTCTCGGTCTCGGCGAGGAAGCGCTCGAGCCCGATGCGGTCGAGCACGTATTTCAGCCGCGCGCGCCGGCGGTCGGTGCGATCGCCTTCGGCGATGAAGACGCGCAGCACCGCCACCGCCACCGGCAGGCAATCCTGCGGCCGCAGCAGCACACCGGCGTCGCGGGCGAAATCGCCATGGCCGGTGATGCCGCCGAGCTGCAGGCGGAAATAGACGCCGGCCGGCGCGCCCGCGCCGTCCTCCACCGCGACCGCGGCGAAGCCGATGTCGTTGGTGTCCTCGAGCACGCTCACCTGGCCGCCGCCGTCGAAGGCGATGTTGAATTTGCGCGGCAGGCCATAGAGCTCGCGGTGCTGCAGGATGTGGTGGTGCAGCTCGCGGGCGAGCGGGCGGGTGTCGATCAGCTCCTGCGGGTCGATGCCGGCGGTCGGGCTGCCGGTGAGGTTGCGGATGTTGTCGGCGCCGCTGCCGCGCGAGCTGAGGCCGAGATCCTGCACCGCAGTCAACAGGTCGAGCGCCTGCGTCGCGGCGATCTCGCGGATCTGCAGATTGGCGCGCGTCGTCACGTCGGCATAGCCGCCGCCGAAGCGTTCCGCGAGGTCGGCGAGCCCGGCGAGCTGATGTGCCGAGAGGATGCCGTTGGGCATGCGCAGCCGGCACATGAAGGCGTTCTGCGCCGGCGCGACATAGAACAGGCCGTGGAATTTATGGCGGAAGACGTCGAGCCCCTTGGGAAAGCGCCCCGCGGCGACGTTGTCGCGCATCGCGTCCCAGAGATCGAGCGGATGGAACTCGCGCTTCGCCTGTTCCTCGGGGGTGAGCGCGCCGCCGGCGGCGATGGCGCGGTCCTGGGCGGCGCGGTGGATGTCGCTGGCGGCAGCGGATGGCGGGGGCGGCACAGCCTGCGCCGCACGCCTCGCCATCACACCGCCCAGAAACCCCTCGAGATACTGCCGCTGCTCTTCGGTAAAGCCGGACTCAGCGCTCATACCACTCGCCTCGCCCCCTCGCCTCCCCAAGCAAGCGCGATGCCAGATGCCGCCCGAGCGGACAAAGCGCCGGCTCGCAGGGATT
>DAHUYF010000212.1 GCA_027315365.1 Rhodospirillales bacterium
TGCCGCGCCGCGTCGTGCGCTTCCACGACCTCGCGCGCGACAGCGGCGTGCGCGTCGAGGCTACCTCCGCCGATGGCGCCGCGCGCCAAGCCGGGCTACTTTCCGGAGACATCATCGTAGGCTTTGCCGGCGAGCCGGTCGGCACGGTCGATGAACTGCACCGGCTGCTGACCGAGGAACGCGTCGGCAAGCCTGCCGCGGTGACGGTGCTGCGCCGGGCGGACAAGCGCGAGTTCGCGGTGGTGCCGCGGGAGAGGGCGCCGGAGACCCTGCGGGTGTGACGACGGTCACATGGGATGCGCTGAAGTTGCGTTTTCTGTTTTTGCAAGCGCATAAGTAGCGTTACCCTATTTTTGAGGGCATCTTCTCGGCGTTTGCGCTGATTAGCAGCCGTAGTTGAGCAATTCGGGGGGGATGCGATTGAGCGCGATCATCGCGCTTGCCGCAGCGTCAGCCGCGCTGGGCGGGTGCGACTTCATCTCGGATGTCTTTGGCCGGGTTGAGACCGCCAAGACGGTTTATGGCGCCGCTCCGGCGACGACCGACGCGGACCAGCCGATCGATCTCGCCACGCTGATCGCTCCCGATTTGATATCTGAAAGCAAGGAACACCGCGGCGGGGAACGCGAGGACTCCGAGAAGGAGGCCAAAGATGACACCAGGGCGTTCGCGAAGGCCGAACAGGACTTTTACGACTGGTGGTCATCGGACGAACAAGCAGCCCGGCGGAACCAGATTCAGGAAATACTGATCGCCAAATCGACAAAGCTATGTGATATGTACAAGAAGACGGTCTTGAAGAGCGACACAACGAGCAAGTTGTTTTTCGGTGACGCAGCCACCGTGCTCGGGGGACTCGGTGCTGCTTTTACCCGGACTGCCGTCGTGAGACCGCTGTTGGGGGGCACTGCCGCGGCCAGCGGCCTCCGTTCGGAATACAGCGCCGACGTGTTTGCCAGCCTCAACATCCAGGTAATCACCAACGGCATCGAGAAACGCCGAAACGATTTCTATGCCGCCATCGTGAAGGCGCGGGGCTGTACGATTCAGCAATACCCGTTGGACGAGGCCGTGAAGGATGCCCTGTACTTTCATTCGAGCTGCAGCCTGCATGCCGGCCTGGAAGAGGCCAACAAATCGATCCACGAGGCGCAGAATCCCGGGCTCGACCAAGTCAGGGCGAGCCTGAAGCAGCTGGCAGCGGTCAACAGGGCGGCGCAAAACGCTCTGAGCGCCTCCAAGGCCAATGCTGAAGGGGCCGCGACGTCACGACCTTCTGCGCCCCCGATAGATCTGAGCGTCACCTCGAGCACGCAACCAGTCGGAAGCGAGTGTCAAATTCCGCTTCCCGGGCGAGCCAGGAGCTCGGTGCCCGTGGCGCCCATGGTGACCGTAATGACACCCGTCGGTGCGGTTACGATGTCCTTCAGTCAAAGCGACGACCCGCTTGCAGCTCTCAACCAAGCAGAAGCTTACGTGGAAAGCATCGCCAGTGAGCTCTATAATGGCCTGGCCGCTCTTGGCGAGCTCAAGAAGCCGCCACCGGGCATCGAGACACAAAAGAAAAAAATCACGGAGGCGTTGAATGCGTTCGACATCACGATCAATCCTATTAAAGAGTACGTGGCGGACGCGACGAAAACCTACTATTCGGCCTATCAAGCCCTCGGGAGCGCGACAAACGCCGATATCGGCAAGCTCAGGGCGAAGCTTGAAGTGGCACATAGTAAGAACGCCCATTGGAGAGATAAAATCAAATTCGCACGCGCCGCCTTTAGACGCGCAATTTTTCCAGTGCAGAGCTATATAAAAGATACAAAAACGGCGTTGTCACAGTAAGCGTCTCGTAGGTTCGACGATCAGTTCGCGCGGCGTTGCCCTGTACTCCCTATACTCGGCCCGACCGCCTCCCCATCCGCACTGGCGATCAGCCGCTTCGGCACCAGCAGCAGCGTCGGCAGGATCAGCGCGTAGACCGCCGTGATCGCGATCACGCAGACGGTGAAGCCGCCATAGCGGTCGTAGAGGATGGTGCCGAGGACGTCGCCGAAGCGCGCGGCGACGAAGAACAGCGCGCTCGACAGCATCAGCGTCGTACCCTGGAGCGCGCGCGGGCAGGAGCGGATGAGCAGGTCGATATAGGCGGCGCTGGCGACGCCGCCCATCAGGCCCATCGGCGCGGCCGCGATCAGCGCGGCGGCGACCGAGTGGATGAAGAGCAGCGGCACCATCTGCGGC
>DAHUYF010000005.1 GCA_027315365.1 Rhodospirillales bacterium
CCGGCATCGCCGGCACGCGCCGCCTCGATCGTCGCGTTGAGCGCCAAGAGGTTGGTCTGGCTGGCGATGTCCTGGATCAGCTGCACCACCTGCCCGATCTTCTGCGCCGAATCCGCCAGCGTGTTCACCGTGCCGTTCGTCCGCT
This sequence comes from Rhodospirillales bacterium, assembly GCA_027315365.1. Taxonomy (GTDB): domain Bacteria; phylum Pseudomonadota; class Alphaproteobacteria; order ATCC43930; family CGMCC-115725; genus DAHUYF01. Next base: position 146 of record DAHUYF010000005.1, read on the forward strand.
GCGCGTCGTCGACCGCCTGCCGGGCGATCTGTGACGCCTGCGACACCTGCCGGCTGATCTCGCCGATCGAGCTCGACATCTCTTCCGACGACGACGCCACCGTCTGCACATTGGCCGAGGTCTCCTCCGAGGCCGCCGCCGCCGCCCCGGTCTGGCGCTGCGTCTCCTCCGCCGTCGCCGACATGCTGCTGGCGGTGGCGCGCAGCTCGGTCGAGGCCGACGCCAAGGTGTCGAGCGCCTCGCGCACCGAGCGGTCGAACTCGGCAATGTAGCCATCCACCGCCTTCTGACGCTGCTCCTTGCGCTCCTGCTCCCCACGCTGCTCCGCCGCCAGCCGGTCGGCCTCGATCATGCGGTCCTTGAACACCTGCACGGCATCCGCCATGCGCCCGATCTCATCCTTGCGTCCGACGCCGTCGATGGCGACCGACAGGTCGTGCGCGGCCAGCCTGCCCATGGAATCCGTCATGCGCAGGATCGGTTTCGAGACGCCGCTGACAATGAAATAGCCGGCGGCGGCGCACAGCGCCGCGGCAAGCGCCAGGGCGGCCAGGATCAAAAATCGCGCCTCGGCGTAGACCTGCGCGCCGTGATCGGCGGCCTTCGTGCCTTCGCGCGCATTCAACTCGATATCCTCCAGAACCAGCGCCCGTATCTTCTGGTACTGGTCGCGCGACGGGCCCGCGTAAAGCTCGATCGCCTTCTCCTTTTCGTGATTGTGCGCCAGGGCGAGTATCTTTTCGATCGCCGGCCCATAGGCCGCCGAGAGCCGGGTGATCTCGTCGGCGAGACGCCGTTCTTCGCCGGGCGAGATCAGCGGCTGATAACTGTGCCACGCCGCATCCCGCGCCCGCTCCGTCTTGTCGAGAGCCGCCTGTTGCTTGTCCATCGCCGCATCCGATGCGGCCAACAGCAGGGTGGCGACGCTGGCGCGGTGCGACGCCATCTGATGCGCGAACTCGCCGAGCAGCCGCGTCGACGGCAGCCAGTTGTCGCGGATATCGGCGGCCTGGTCGTTGACCGCGCCGAGCCGCTCGACGGCAAAGAGGCCGAGGCCGACGGCGACCATCAGGACCAGGGCGAACGCGCCGGTCACCTTGGCCTTGATCGACCAGTCGTTCAGATATCCCATGACGCTCTCCATGCGGCGGCTGCTCCGCGCCAGGACGGCGGCCAGTCACTATCAGCAGGGTGAAAAGCTAGGTCGGAATGATTTAATAATTCCCAAACCTGCGCCTTGCCGTTCCTCGCAAAGCAAGAGATTTTCTTGCCGGCGACCGAGCAAGACTAGCGATTGCGGCACCAATTTCTCTCAGGTGGAGTAATCGGCGAAGGATACCGTCCCGGCACGGGCGCGATAATCCGTCTTGACGTTGACCAGCGCCACCATGCCGTCATCGACCCGCTTCTGCGCCCGCTCCAGCGCCGGACGAATCTGCTCGGCCCGCTCCACGTACTCCCCGTGGCAGCCGAGCGCCTCGGCCAGCTTGTCGAAGCGGGTGTATCCCAGCTGACGGCCAGGCTTGTCGCCGGCGGGATCGGCGGTCCAGCCGCCATTGAGGCTCACCACCACCAGCAGCGGGATGCGGTGCCGCACCGCGGTGTCAAGCTCGAGCGCATTGAGCCCGAAGGAGCCGTCGCCGTGAACGACGATCACCTGTTTGTCCGGCTTGGCGAGCTTGGCGCCGAGGCCGAAGGGGAGCCCGACCCCCATGGTGCCGAACGGCCCGGAATTGAGGCGGTGTCCCGGGGCGAAAGTCGGCATCGACTGGCGGCCGAAATTGAGGATCTCCTGCCCATCCACCACCAAAATGGCGTCGCGCCGCATGAAATTCTTGATCTCCTCGCAGAGACGCAGCGGATGGATCGGCTCGTCCTCGCCCGCCTTGTTGCCGCCCGCTGCGCTGCGCTTTCTCGCCTCGCCATCGGCGAGCTTGCGCCGCCAAGCTCCGAAGCGGTCGCCGTCGACCCGCCCCTTGGCGGCGAGCAGCAACTGCTGCAGCACCGCCTTGCAGTCGCCGACGATCGGGATGTCGATCCGGCGCGGCGCGGCCGCCATCTCCTCGGCGTCGATCTCGATCCGCGCGATCGTGGCGCCGGCGGCAAAGCGCGGCGGCGCTGCGTGGTTGATGATGTAGTTCATGCGCGTGCCGACGACGATGATGAGATCGGCCTCCTTGAAGGCCGAGGAGCGCATGGCGAGATAGGAATAGGGATGATCGTCGGGCAGCACGCCGCGGCCCTGCGGCGTGGTGTAGAACGGCACGCCGGTTCGCTCGACCAGCGCCCGCAGCTCCTCCCAGGCCTGCGACCAGATGACGCCGCTGCCGGAAAGGATGATCGGCTGGCGCGCCTTGGCGAGCGCGTCGACCAGCGCCTCCACCTGCTTCGGCTCGCCCAGCGGCCGGGCGCGCAGCAGCGGCCGCCCGCTCAGCCGCCAATCGACCTGCTCCTCGTCGATCTTGGCGTAGAGGATGTCGCCGGGGAAATCGAGATAGACCGGACCGGGCTTGCCGCTCATCGCTCGCTGGAAGGCGGTGTTCACCTGCTCGGGAATGCGCTTCAGATTGTGCACGCGGTCGGCCCATTTGGTGCAGGGCTTCATGATCGCGACCTGATCGATCTCCTGGAACGCTTGGCGGCCGAACTGGCCGATCGGGCTCGAGCCGCCGATCGCCACTACCGGCGCGCAGTCGATCAGCGCGTTGGCGATGCCGGTGGTGAGGTTGATCACGCCCGGGCCGCTCGCCGCCATGCACACGCTCGGTCGCTGCAGCAGGCGGCTGTAGGCGTGGCCCATCATCGCCGCCGCCTGCTCATGGCGCACGTCGAGCGCCCGGATGCCTTCCTTGATGCAGGACGCCTCCGCCAGCAGCATCGGGCCGCCCATCAGGAAGAACAGGATGTCGGTGCCTTCGTTCTTGAGCGACCGCGCCAGGATCTCCGAACCCGTGAGCTCCGCCATGCCCGCCCCTCCCTCAGATGACGCCGTCCTGCCGCAGCTTTGCCAACTCGTCCGCACTCAAGCCCAGCCAGTCGCCGAGCACCGCCGCGTTATGCTCGCCGAGCAGCGGCGCCGGCGCTACCGGCAAGGTTGCGCCGCCATGGCGCACCGGCCAGACCGGCATCTTGAAATCGCCGCAGGCGGGATGGCGCATCACCTGCATGATGCCGCGCCGCTCGAAATCGGGATCGTTCTGCAGCTCCAGCGTGTCGAGCACCGCGCCGGCCGGCACGCCGACGGCGCTGAGCCGGCGCATCGCCTCGTGCTTGTCGTGCCGGCGCGTCCAGGCGGCAATCACGGCATCGACCTCTTCCTCGTGCTCGGCGCGCGCGCCGGGCGTCTCGAAGCGAGGATCGCCGATAAGGTCGGTGCGCCCGATCACCTCGAGCAGGCGCTGCCAATGCGCCGGGTTGGCGCGGCTGGTATAGACATAGACATAGTCGTTGGCGCCGCCGGGCTTGCAGGGATAGACGCCGCTCGGCGCGTTCTGGCCGGAGAGCAGCTTCGCGCCGTTGCGCTGCGCCGGGCGGCCGTTGACGGCGGTGGCGGCAAATGCGACGCGGATGTAGTGCAGCATCGCGTCCTGCATGGCGAGTTCGAGCCGTTCGCCCTCGCCCGTCGTCTTGCGCCGGTAGAGCGCGCCAAGGATGCTGATCGCCAGCAGCATGCCGGTGCCGGTGTCGCCGAGCGTCGTGCCCGGCTTGAGCGGCGGGCCGTCGGGCTCGCCGGTGATGCTCATCAGGCCGCCCGATGCCTGCGCGATCATGTCGAAGGCGAGGCCGCGCTCATGCGGGCTGCCGGCGCCGAAGCCCTTCACCTGGGCGTAGATGATCGCGGGATTGATCTCGCGCACCGCCTCATAGCCGAGCCCCAGCCGCTCCACCGCGCCCGGCGCGAAATTCTCGACCAGGACATCGGCGCGGCGCGCGAGATCCCTGACCAGCGCCAGACCCGACGGCGATTTCAGGTCGATGGCGATCGACTTCTTGTTGGCGTTGAACAGCAGGAAGTACCAGGAATCCTGCCCCGGCTTGCCGCGGAAGGAGGAACGGCCGGGATCGCCGCCCTTGGGGTTCTCGACCTTGACCACCTCGGCGCCAAGCCAGGCCAGCGCCTCGGTGCAGGACGGCCCGGCCTCGAACTGGGTGAGATCGAGCACGCGGACGCCGTCGAGATAGTTCTGAGCCGCGCGGTCTGCGCCCATCGCCGGCAGTTCCTCCCGTTCGGGCCTTTCTCGGCCTCTCGCTCGCGAGCGAAAGCCTGCCATGGGAAGGCCTCGGCGGTCCAGCGATGCCGGCAAAACTACGCCTTCGGCCGGAGCCTGCCGCAGCATAGGTATTTTCCCTTAGGGAGAATCCCGGATATTCCGATCGCGCTTTTGTTGGCTATTGCTAACTTCCCGTCGTGGACAGCCGATTTATCCGCAAGGGAGAGGCAGAGACGCGGGCATCGCAGGGCGCTATGGCAGCCGCCGACGGCCATGCCGTGAGGAGCGGCCTCTCACTTGCCGGCGCACCGCATTAGGATTGGCAGGAACCAGGCCATGCGTCAGCGATATCCGATCTTTGCCGGCGCCGCCGCGATCGCGCTGCTCGCCATACTGGCGGCGCATCCCCCGGGAGGCGGCCGCACTGCGACCGCCGCCGCCCGCGCCCCGATCGCTCCGTCGGCGGCATCGGCAACCGCCCCGTCTCTCCCGAGCCAAGCGCCGGCGGCGCAGGTCGCGGCCGTTTCGCCCGATCCCCCCTCAGCCGCGCACCAGCCGGCGGCGCAAACCGTGGCCGCCGTCGCCGGCGACGCGGCGCAGGGGCGGACGGTCTTCCGCAAATGCGGCGTCTGCCATTCGCTTGCGCCGGGCAAGAATCTGCAAGGGCCGAGCCTTGCCGGCGTGGTCGGCAGAAAATCCGGCGAGGCGCCGAATTTCAGTTACTCCGACGCAATGAGGAAGGCGGGCTTGACCTGGAATGCAGCAACGCTGGACGCCTACCTGACCGACCCGCAGAAGCTGGTGCCGGGCAACCGCATGCCCTTCCCCGGCCTCAAGTCGCAGCACGACCGCGACGACGTCATTGCCTATCTCGCTGCCGCCGCGGACCAGGGCGCCGGCGGATCGGCCGCGGGCGCCATACCCGGGAGGATACACACGCCTGAGGCGCAGGCCGCCGCGGCCTCGGGCGGGGGGACCATCGAGGCCAATCTGGCGGACGTCAAATACACCCTGCGCACCGGCATCGCCGAAGGACGGATGGTCTATATCGGCGTCGGCGGCACCATCGACGGCGAGGTGAACCCTACCCTGTCCGCGGCCGAGGGCCAGGGCGTCGCCATCACGCTGATCAACGGCGAAGGCGCCGAGCACGACATCACGCTGCCGGACGAAGGCGCGAAATCGCCGCGCGTCACCGGCAAAGGGGCGAGCACGACGCTCGCCTTCCGCGCCGGCAAGCCCGGCGACTTCGTCTATTTCTGCAGCGCGCCGGGACATCGCCTCGCCGGGATGGAAGGCAAGTTCACCGTGACCCCGAAGCCGCCGGCGCCGAGCGTTGCGCAGGCCGACATCTCGCGCGATCCGGCCGACCTGCCGCCGCCGATCGCCAAGCGCGCACCGGAGACGGTGCGCATCGATCTCGAGGCGCGCGAGGTCGAGGGACGGCTGGCGGAAGGCACGACCTTCGGCTTCTGGACCTTCAACGGCAAGGTGCCGGGCCCGATGCTGCGCGTGCGGGTCGGCGATACCGTCGACATCCACCTCAAGAATGCGGCCGACAGTTCGATGATCCACTCGGTCGACTTCCATGCCGTGACCGGCCCGGGAGGCGGGGCCGCCGCGCTCCAGGTCAATCCCGGCGACGAGAAGTCGATGACATGGAAGGCGCTGGTGCCCGGGCTCTATGTCTATCACTGCGCCACGCCGATGGTGGCCGAGCACATCGCCAACGGCATGTACGGCATGATCCTGGTCGAGCCCGAAGGCGGCCTGCCGAAGGTCGACCACGAATTCTACGTGATGCAGGGCGAGATCTACACCGATGCGCCCTTCGGCCAGCATGGCAGCCAGGAGTTCAGCGTCGAAAAACTGCTCGACGAGCGGCCGGAATATTTCGTCTTCAACGGCTCGGTGGGCGCGATCTCCGCGCTGCATCCGCTGCAGGCAAAGGTCGGCGAGCGCGTGCGCATCTATTTCGGCGTCGGCGGCCCGAACTTCACCTCGTCCTTCCACGTCATCGGCGAGATCTTCGACAAGGTCTACCAGTATGGCGGCCTGACCAGCGAGCCGCTGCGCGGCGTGCAGACGGTCAGCGTCGCTCCCGGCGGCGCCGTCGCGGTCGAGTTCAAGCCGCTGGTTCCCGGCAACTACGTCCTGGTCGACCATGCGCTCGCCCGCATGGAACGCGGGCTTGCCGGCATCCTCAAGGTCGACGGCGCGCCCAACCCGGAGATCTACAACGGCAAGGTCATGCCCGGCATGGGCCACTGAGCCCGCGCTCAGGGAGCGAGCGGCTCTTCCAGTCCGGCGGCTTCGGGCAGGCCGAGCATCAGGTTGAGATTCTGCACCGCGGCGCCGGACGCGCCCTTGCCGAGATTGTCGAGCAGGGCCACGAGACGCGCCTGGCCCGCCTCATCCGATCCGAAAACGAAGAGCCGCATCCGGTTGGTTCCATTGAGACCTTCTGGATCGAGGGTCTTCAGCACCGCGGCCTGCTCGGGCGACGCAACCGTGACGAAGCGCTCGCCGCCATAGGCCTGGGCCAGCACGGCATGGAGGTCCGCCAGCTTGGGCGCTCCCGGCAGCGCCTTCAGGTGCAGCGGCACCTCGACGATCATCCCCTGGGCGTAGCGGCCGACGGCGGGTGCGAAGAGCGGCGGCAGGGCAAGGCCGGAATGGCTGCGCATCTCGGGCACGTGCTTGTGCGCGAGCGTCAGCCCATAGATGCGGTAAGGCACCGTGGTGTAGCCGGGCGAGGCCGCGTCCTCGAACTCGGCGATCATGCCCTTGCCGCCACCGCTATAGCCGGATACGGCATTGACCGTGACCGGCCAGTCCCGCGGCAGCAGACCCGCTTGGACCAGCGGGCGCACCAACGCGATGAAGCCGGTGGGATAGCAGCCGGGATTGGCCACCCGGCGCGAGTTCGCCACGGCGGCGCGCTGCGCTCCCGACATTTCCGGAAACCCGTAGGTCCAGCCGGGCTCGGTGCGATGCGCGGTCGAGGCGTCGATCACCCGCACCGCGTTGCTCTCGATCAGGCTCACCGCCTGGCGTGCGGCGTCGTCGGGCAGGCAGAGGATGACGAGATCGGCGCCGTTGAGCATATCGCGCCGCGCCGCCGGCTCCTTGCGCCGCGCCGGCTCGATCGATACGAGTTCGATGTCGTGCCGGTCGCGCAGCCGCCGGTGAATCTGCAGCCCGGTGGTGCCCGCCTCGCCGTCGATGAATACCTTCGCCGCCATCGCGACCTCCGGAGATCCTGGATAAGAAAAGGGCGCTTCGGCCGGAACCGAAGCGCCCTCGCGAAACGAAATCTTCGCGTGCGTCAGCGCTTCGAGAACTGGAAGCTGCGTCGGGCCTTGGCCTTGCCGTACTTCTTGCGCTCGACGACGCGGCTGTCGCGGGTCAGATAGCCCTGCGCCTTGAGCACCGGCCGCAGCTCGGGCTCGTAATAGGTCAGCGCCTTGCTGATGCCGTGGCGCACCGCCCCCGCCTGCCCGGAAAGGCCGCCGCCGGTGACGGTGCAGATGACATCGTACTGCCCGAGCCGGTTGGCGACGACGAAAGGCTGGTTGAGCAGCATGCGCAGCACCGGCCGCGCGAAATAGATCGGGCTGTCGCGGTCGTTGACCGTGATCTTGCCGCTGCCGGGCTTGATCCAGACGCGCGCCACGGCATTCTTGCGCTTGCCGGTGGCATAGGCGCGGCCCTGCGGGTCGATCTTGGGCTTCGCGTCGGTCGCCGCGGCGGGTTGGGCAGCCTGCGCGCCTTGCAGCGCATCGCGCAGCCCACCCAGGGATTGCTGCAGATCGGCCATGCTCACGCCCTCTTGTTCTTGCGATTCATCGCCGCCACGTCGAGCGGCTGCGGCTGTTGTGCTTCGTGCGGATGGGCCGGGCCCTTGTAGACCTTGAGATGCCCCATGATACGCCGGCCGAGCGGCCCGCGCGGCACCATCCGCTCCACCGCCTTGAGGATCACGCGCTCGGGATGCTTGCCCTCGAGGATCGCCCCCTTGCTGCGCTCCTTGATGCCGCCGGGATATCCCGTATACCAGTGGAAGATGCTGTCGCGCCGCTTGTTGCCGGTCAGCGCCACCTTCTCGGCGTTGACCACGACGACGTGGTCGCCGCAATCCATATGCGGCGTGTAGCTCGGCTTGTGCTTGCCGCGCAGCCGGTCGGCGATGATCGTGGCAAGGCGGCCGAGAACCAGGCCCTCGGCATCGATCAGCAGCCACTTCTTGTCGATTTCGGTCGGTTTGGCGGAATAGGTTTTCATCGGGCGCTCTGCAACTCTGAAGGCGGCGCAGTATGCCAGCAACGAGCCGCCAGTCAAGCAACAAAGATCACGTGGAATCAGGGTTTTATCATATAAGGTATCTTGATACCGCGATCACTCCGGGCGCGGCGGAATGGAGTAGGTGCCGCTGACATGGGCCACCATCTCCGCCTCCTGCGCCGAGAACAGCTCCACCGTGCCGACGGCGAGGCGGCGTCCCAGCTTGATCAGCCGCGCCTCGGCGGTGACGTCGGCGGGCGGCGGCCGGCGCAGGAAGTTGATGGTGAGGCTGGTGGTAACCGCCTGCTCCACCGGTCCCAGCGCCGCCATTACCGCGCCATAGAGCGCGATGTCGGCGAGCGCCATCAGCAGCGGTCCGCCGATAGTGCCGCCCGGCCGCAGGAAATCGCTCCGGTAGGGCATGCGCAGCACGGTGCGTTCGGCGTCGACCGCCACGATCTCCAACGCCAGCGCCTGCGCGAAGGGCAGCTTCTCGCGCAGGATCGCTTCGAACGCCGCTGCCGTGATCATCCCGCCCGCCCCTCTCCTATTCGCGCAGCCGGCCGGCCAGCAGCCAGAGCTGCGCCAGCTCCCGCGCACCGTCGCGTCCCGCCACCGCGCCCAGCGCCGCTTCCGCCTTGTCCTTTCGTCCGGCGTCGAGACAGGCGATGCCGAGATGGAGCCGGGCATCGTCAGGATGCTTGAGACCGCCCCTTTGCAGTCCTTTCTGGAAGGCGGCGATGGCGTTGTCGTACTGGCCGTAGCTGGCATAGGCCTCGCCGAGCGTGACCCAGGCGAGGCCGTCGCGCGCGGCGTCGGCCTCGCGGCCGAGCTGCGGCAGGGTCTTGAGGCCATCGGCCGCCTGCCGGTTCGCCATCGCGGCGAGCCGCTGCTGCCGCGCCGCGGCGGCGCCCTTGCCCAGCACGCCCGCCGCGTAGCCCCTGTCCAGCAGCGCCTTGGCCTCGCCCGGCAGGCCCTGTTGCAGCGCGAGCTGGGCCGCCTCCATGTACTGGTCCGGCGTCTCCAGCGTTCCGGTCGCCGCCATCAGCCGGTCGAGGTCGAGCGCGAGGCGATCGGCGAAGCCGGGCTGCTGCTGCACGGTCGCCAGCAGGTCGCGCCAGTATTCCTTCTTGGGATAGCTCGCCACCAGCAGCGTCAGCGCATCGCGGTATCCGGCATCGTTCTTGCGCTTGTATTCGCTGTTGACCAGGAGACGGAGCACCGGTTCGCCGGTGGCGCGCCCGGCACGCGCATCCTGCTGCACGATCCCCCGGCTGGTCTTGGCCGCGTCGGCGAAGTCGTTCTGGAGGTAATAGGCCTGCGCCATCAGCAGGCGCAGCCCCGGATCCGCACCGCCTTCCCTGTAGTAGCGCTCGCCATAGGCGATGACCGAGGCATAGGTCTTGGCCTGGTAACTGAGCTGCGCCAGCGTCTCGATCCGCTTCAACGCTTCGGTGGACGGCAGGATGCCGGTCGCCAGCACCGCCTCCAGCGCCTTGATCGTAGCGGGATAGTCGCCCATGTCGAGCGTGACCACGGCGCGCGTCGCCTCGATCACGTAGCGCTCGTAGGAGGTCTTGTCCGGGACGGCATCAGCCTGCCGCAGCTTCGCCAGCGCCTCTTCGTATTTCTTCTGCTTCAGGAATTGCTCCGCCGCCTGCACCGGCTTGCCGACCTGCTCGCGCGCGGTGAGATTCTCCTCGGCCGCCGCAGCGCGGCCGCCCGCGGGCGCGACCAGCGGCGCCACCAGCGCGCCCAGCAGCGCGAAGACCATCAGCGCAGAACGCATCGCCGCTGCACCTCGACCGATCATTCCCTGAACTGCTCGTTGCCGACGAGGCCGAGCTTGACCACGCCCAGGCGCTGGCTCTCGGCCAGCACCATGGCGACGTAAGCGTACTTGACCAGCTTGTTGGGCGCGAGATGGATCTCGGGCTGCGGGTTCTGCTGCGCCGCGGCGCGCAGATAGCGCTCGAGCGTCGCGCGGTCGGGCAGCACCGTGCCGTTCCACGAGATGGTGCCGTCGAAATCGATGTCGAGATGGACGATATCGGGCTGCATCAGCACGGGCGGCGGATTGCCCTGCGGCATGTCGAGCCTCACCGCATGGGTCTGCACCGGAATGGTGATGATCAGCATGACCAGCAGCACCAGCATCACGTCGATCAGCGGCGTGGTGTTGATGTCGATCATCACCTCGTCCTCGCCGCCGGGCGGACCCACCGTCATCGCCATGAGGAAAGCCTCCGTTCGCAGGCACGCGCCGGGCTCACGGCGTCACCGGTGCGCCGCGCTGCGGCTCGGTGATGAACGCCACCTTGCCGATGCCGGCGCGCTGGCAGGCGATGACGACGCGGCCGACGAATTCGTAGCGCACGTCCTTGTCGGCGCGGATATGTACCTCGGGCTGCGGCTTGTCGGCCGAATGTTCTTCTAGCTTCGCCAGCAGCGTCGCGGTGTCGGGCAGCTTCGCCTCGTTCCAATAGAGGTCGCCGTCCTTGTCGATGCTGATGTTGATGTTCTGTGGCCGCGTCTGGGTCGGCTGGTTGGCCTCGTTGGGCAGTGCCACAGGCACACTGTGCGTCACCACCGGGATGGTGATCAGGAAGATGATCAGCAGCACCAGCATGATGTCGACCAGCGGCGTGGTGTTGATCGACGCCACCAACGGCTCGTCCGCGTCCTCGCCGCCGGGCAGGAGACCGATCGCCACCTCAGGCGCTCCGCGCCACCGGCCGAGGCTGCGCGCGCACGCCGCCGATAAGCAGTGCGTGCAGATCGGCAGCAAAGCTGCGCACCCGCTCCATCGCCTGCTTGTTGCGGCGGACCATCCAATTGTATCCCAGCACCGCGGGCACGGCGACGGCAAGGCCCATCGCGGTCATGATCAGCGCTTCGCCAACCGGCCCCGCCACCTTGTCGATGCTCGCCTGGCCGGCGATGCCGATCGCCGTCAGCGCGTGATAGATGCCCCAGACCGTCCCGAACAGGCCGACGAAGGGCGCGGTCGAGCCGACGGTGGCGAGAAAGGCCAGGCCGCCTTGCAGGCGATTGCCGATGGCGTCCACCGAGCGCTGCAGCGACATGGTGATCCAGCTGTGCAGGTCGATCTGCGCGGTGAGCGTGCCCTCGTGATGCTCGCTCGCGCGCAGCCCGTCCTCGACCAGCGCGCGGAAGGCGCTGCGCCGGCCGAGCGCGTCGGCGCCGTCGCGCAGGCTCGCCGCATTCCAGAAGCCGCGATTGGCCTCTGTCGCCTGGCGCAGCAGCACCGTCTGCTCGATCAGCTTGGTGATCATGATGTACCAGGTGCCCATCGACATCACCACCAACGCGATCAGCGTGCCGCGCGCCACCCAATCGCCATTGGCCCAGAGCGCCGAAAGGCCATAGGGGTTGTCGACGATCTCTTGCGTCGCCGCCGCCGGCGCCGGCGCGGCGGCGGGCTCGCCAGCCGGCGCAATCGCCGGCGGCACGACCGCGGGGGCGGGCGTCGCGGTCTGGGCGAGCGCTTCGGCCGCGGGCGCCGCTGCGAGCAGCAAGGCGACGAGGCAGGCCGCGACAACGCGGCATTTCCGTCCGGGGATCGAGGCGATCGCATGCATGAAGGTCATGAGCCTACCTGAGCTTCCACGTGAATTTAAAGGTGTACCACATCTGCTGCGGCTTGCCGCCGACGGTGCCGGGCACGAAGCGGTAATCGCTCCTGACGCCCGCGAGCGCCGCCTGGTCGAGCCGGTCGTAGCCGCTGGACTGCAGCAGCTTGCTGTCGATGACGCGGCCGTCGGTATCGACCAGCACCTGCAGCACCACCGAGCCCTGCTCACCCAGGCGCCGCGAGGCCGCGGGATATTCCGGCTGCCGGCTGTGGTTCGCATCGATCCTCGGCATCACCCGGGCCGGAGCAGCCGCAGGCACCGGCGCGGGTGCGGGCGCGGGCACCGGCGGCGGCGCGACCGGCCTGACCGGCGGCGGCGGGGTGATTGCGGCGCTCCGCGCCGGCGGCGGCGGCTTTTCGATGTTGATCTCCGGCGGCGGCACGACGACCGGCGGCGGCGGCGCCAATTGCAGCGGCGGCGGCGGAGCCGGCTGCGGCGGCTCGGGCTTTGCTGCCGCGATGATCCTGGTTTCGATCGGCGCGCGGATCACCTCGACGGCGCGATGCGCCAGACCGGTCACCAGCGCGTAGATGATCGCGGCATGCAGCAGGACGACCAGCCCGATGCCGATCAGCCGGGAGGCGGGAGGCGACGAATAGGATGACGACGCCATCAGAACTCCTTGGTGAGGCCGGCATAGACGGTGCGGCGCGGTCCGTAGGCCGGGGCGAAGACGCCGATCCCGGTCTGGCTGCGCAGCAGATAGGTCTCGTCGAACAGGTTGAAGACGTCGGCGCGCAGCGTGATCGGGCCGCCCGGCGCCTGGTCGAAGCGGTGCGAGACGCCCAGATTGACCTGCTCGTAGGACGGCACCGTGCCGCCGTTGATCGGGCCGTTGCTGCGCGTGGTGCGCAGCCCCGACCCGGCGATCATGTCGACGCTGTAGCGCGTGCCGAGCCAGACATAGGACACGCCGCCCGACGCCGTCATCAGCTGGCTGTGATCGGTGTTGATGGGGCCGTCGGCGGCCTGCGCGAGTTCCGCCGGCGTGAAATTGAATTGCGCCGAGACGATCTGCTCGGCCTTCTGCTGAGCGATGGCGAGGTTGCCGTAATAGGAGAACGCTCCCTTGTCATAGGTGGTCGACAGCTCGACTCCCTTGTTGGTGCCCACGCGGTAGTTGAACGGCGTCAGCAGCACCGGCGCGCCGAACTGGCCTTCGTCGATCAGGTCGTGAGCGTATTTATAATAGGTGTCGACGCCGGCCTTAAAGCCCGGAAACAGCTCCTGGGTGACGCCGACGTCGACATACTGCGAGCGCTCCGGCTTGATCGGCGAGTTCTGCGTCACCGCCGGCTGCGCCGACGTATTATTGAAGAGGGCAAGGCTTTGCGTCGACACCAACTCGAAGGAGGGTGGAGTGAAATAGCTGGCATAGCCGGCGTGGACGACGGTCGACGGCGTCGCCTGCCAGACGGTGTTGAGGCGCGGGCTCAGCTGGTTGCCCATGACATAGGTGTTGACCTCATCGAACCGGACGCCGGAATTGACAGTCACCGTCGGCATCAGCTTCCATTCGTCCTGGACATAGGCACTGTAGGTCCAGCCCGTCTTTCCCGTGTTATCGACGATGGTGACCGGCGTCGAGCCGTAAATCGGATTGCCAAAGGCATCGGTGCCAGCCAGCGGCAGCGCCGCGGAATTGGTGTCGGCCTGGACCTTCTCGCCGGTCAGCAGGAACCCGGCGCGCAGCGTGTGGTCGGTCGTGAGCTTATAACTGCCATCCCCCTGGAGACCATTGGCGAAACTGGTGCGCACTGCATCCTGCGCGATGCCGTCATAGGCGATGTCGCCGAGCGCGTCGGGATGGTATTGCAGCGAGCTGTATTTGCTGAAGGCCGCGACCTGGTAGCTGAGATCCTGCTCGGTGTACAGATATGACAGCACCAGGAACTGGCTCGTCTCGGTCTGGCGCTCGTCGAGGTTCGCAGAATTGAAGGCCGAGAGCGGCGCACCGCTGATCGTGCCATTGGTGGTCGCGACGCTGGTCGGCTGGCCGGGATTGTTCGGAATCTGGAATTGGCCGTTGTACTCGCCGGCGATGGCGGCAATCTTGCTCGACGAGTCGATGATCTTATCGAGATAGGCAAAGGCGTGGATCTGCTCGGTGTCGTCGTGGATGGCATTGTAGCTTGGCGTTACCGCGTCAATGCCGTGACTGCTCTGCAGGAAGTCGCCGGCGACATAGAGGTTGTAGCCATCGGCCGAGGTGCCGTACTGGAAGGCCGGATGCAAGGTATCGTAGCTGCCGCCATAGAGCGTGACCGAGCCGCCGGGGGCGAACAGGCCGCTCTTGGTCTGGATGTCGAGGATGCCGGAGGTGCGCAAGCCGTATTCCGCCGGCAGGGCGCCGGTGATGAGATCCATTGAATTGACGAAGCGCGGATCAAGCGCCTGGCTGAAGAAGCTGACCCCTTCCGGCAGGATGATGCCGTTGATGCGGTACTGCACGCCGAGATGCTCATTGCGGATGTGGATGGCACCGTTGGCGAGGCTGTCCTGGTCGACCCCCGGCGCCTGCAGCAGCACCTGGTTCAGTGGGTTGTTGTCGCCGCCTGGCTGGTTCTCGATCGCCTCGCGCGACAGCGTATAGGTCGAAGCGCCGATATCCGGCTCGATGCCGAGCCGCGCCTGCTCCAACCGCTGGGCAATGATCGTGACCTCCTCGACCGGTGCCTGAACCGGCGCCTCGGCCTCCGCGGCAAGGCTGAGATCGGCGGCGCCGCCGCTGCGGTCGGCGACGCCGACATCGGCGCGCGCCGGGATATAGCCCGGCTTGGCCGCGGTTACGGAATAGCGTCCGGGCCCCACGCCGGTAAAGCGATAGGTGCCGTCCGCGCCGCTCACCGACGTGCCGACGACCTTGCCGTCGGGCGCCAGGAGCCTGACCTCCGCGCCCGCCAAGGGCCGGCCGGTGGCATCCCGCGCGACGCCTTCGATGGTGCCGGCGGTCGGTGCGGCGAGCGCCGGGCCGTCGCCGATGGCGATGGCGATGACGCCGGCGATGCCGGCGAGGGCACGAAAAAAAACACACGACGAAAGGCATGAACCCTTCGAACAGCGCTGCCGCGCGCCATGAAGATACTTCTCCCCAGAGATCAACAAATCGCGTCATGCGCAAGGCATGACGGCCCGGTCGGCGATCGATCTCAGAGACTGGGAGGCGCGCGGGTGCGGAACAGCAGATAGGGCGCGGCGGCAAGCCGCAGCGGTTCCGGCGGCGTGAGCGAAACGGTCCCCGCCTCGCCCGGCGCCGCGGGTGCCGCGACATCCGGCAGCGCGCCGCTGGCGGCAACATGGAGGCTGAAGCACAGCGCGCAATCATCGTGCGCGGGGGTGCCCTTTTGTCCCTCGCCCGCCCCGTGCCCGTGGCCGACCATGGCGGTCTCGCCGCGGTGGCCCGCGAGAAAACCGAAATCCTCGGCATGGAAATGAGCGGCGGCGACGGCGAGCTGCAGCAGCAATGCGGCTATGGCGAGCCAAGCGCCCCAGCGCCGCCCCCGACCCGCCGTCCCTCGTCCCATGCCGCGTTCTGCGCGCATGCATCCTCCGCAGGACGCAGCATAATGTTACATTATATCATTGCGCAAGCCGCAACTTTGCCGTTGAACCCTGAGCGTGAAGTGCTTGAATGCGGGCGCCGCCGCGGAAGCGAGAGGAGAAGGCCATGAGCCCAGACGAGCCAGTGCTGCTGCGCCGCGACGAGGATGGGATCGCCTGGCTCACGCTCAACCGGCCGGCGCAGCGCAACGCGCTGTCCTCGGCGCTGCTGACGGCGCTGCAACAGCAGGTCGATGCGATCGCCCGCGACCGCACGGTCAAGGTGGTGGTGATCGCCGCCAACGGTCCCGGCTTCTGTTCCGGGCACGATCTGCGCGAGATGCGCGCCAATCCCGGCCGGCAGGCTTACGAGGCGGCCTTCGCCCATTCCGCGCAGCTGATGCTGGCGCTGACACGGCTGAAGCAGCCGGTGATCGCCCGCGTTCACGGCATCGCCGCCGCCGCCGGCTGCCAGCTCGTCGCCACCTGCGATCTCGTGGTCGCCTCGCGCGAGGCGCGCTTTGCCGTCAATGGCGTCAATCTCGGGCTTTTCTGCTCGACGCCGATGGTGGCGCTGACCCGCGCGGTGGGGCGCAAGCCGGCGATGGAGATGCTGATGACCGGCGACCTCATCGACGCCGAGCGCGCGCAGGCGATCGGCCTCGTCAACCGCGTCGTGGCGGCCGAGCGCCTGGACGACGAGGTGACGGCGCTGGCGCGGCAGATCGCCGCCAAGCTGACGCTCGCCGTCGCCATCGGCAAGGAGGCGTTCTACCGCCAAGCGGAGCTCGGCCTAGAGGCGGCCTATGCCTACACTACCGAGGTGATGGCGAAGAACATGGCGGCGCGCGCCACCGAAGAGGGCGTCGACGCCTTCCTGGAGAAGCGTCCGCCGCGCTGGGACGAAGGCTGAGGCGGCGATGGACCACGACCAGTACGCCGACGAGTATCTCCGCCGCATCCTCAGCTCCGTGCGCACCATCGCCATGGTCGGCGCCAGCGAGCATTGGAACCGGCCGTCGTTCTTTGCGATGAAGTATCTCCAGGACAAGGGCTATCGCGTCATCCCGGTTAACCCGCAGGCCAAGGGCGGCGAGATACTCGGCGAGACCGTCTACCGCACGCTTGCCGAGGTGCCGGTCAAGATCGACATGGTCGACATCTTCCGCCGCGCCGAGGCGGTGCCGGAGATCCTTGACGAGGCCATCGCGCTGGGCGCCAAGGTGGTATGGATGCAGCTCGGCGTGCGCCACGACGAGGCGGCGCGCAAGGCCGAGGCGGCGGGGCTGACGGTGGTGATGAACCGCTGCCCCAAGATCGAGTATTCCCGCCTCAACGGCGAACTCGCCTGGAGCGGCGTCAACACCGGCATCATTTCGAGCAAACGCAGGAAGCTTTGACATGGCGGAAAAGCCACGCACCCCCGGTTTCGAGACGCTCGCCATCCACGCCGGGGCATCGCCCGATCCCGCCACCGGCGCGCGCAGTACGCCGATCTACCAGACCACCGCCTATGTCTTCGACGACGTCGACCACGCCGCCTCGCTGTTCAACCTGCAGACCTACGGCTACATCTACTCGCGCCTCACCAATCCCACCGTGTCGGTGCTGGAGGAACGCGTCGCGGCGCTCGAAGGCGGCCGCGGCGCGATCGCGGTGGCCTCCGGCCACGCGGCGCAGATGCTGGCCTTCTTCTCCTTCATGGAGCCGGGCGACCAGTTCCTCGCCTCGAACAAGCTCTATGGCGGCTCGATCACCCAGTTCGGCCGCAGCTTCAAGAAGTTCGGCTGGGAGTGCGTGTTCGTCGATGCCGACGATCCCGAGAATTTCCGCCGTGCGCTGACGCCGCGCTGCAAGGCGATCTTCGTCGAGACCCTGTCGAACCCGACCGGCGTCGTCGTCGACCTCGAACGCATCGCCGGGATCGCGCATGAGGCGGGCCTGCTCTTCATCGTCGACAACACCATGGCCTCGCCCTGGCTCTGCCGGCCGATGCGCTGGGGCGCCGATCTCGTCATCCATTCCACCACCAAGTTCCTTTCCGGGCACGGCAACGCGATGGGCGGCGTCGTCGTCGACAGCGGTCGCTTCGACTGGGCGCAGAATGACAAATTCGCCTCGCTGACCCAGCCCGAGCCCGCCTATCACGGCCTGCGCTTCTACGAGACCTTCGGCGACCTCGCGCTCACCGTACACGGACATGCGGTGGGGCTCAGGGACCTCGGCGCCACCATGGCGCCGCTCAACGCCTTCCTCACCATCACCGGCATCGAGACGCTGCCGCTGCGCATGGAGCGTCATGTGCAGAACGCACAGCAGGTCGCCGAGCAGCTGGCCTCCCATCCCGCGGTCTCCTGGGTGGCCTATGCCGGCCTACCCTCGAACCCCTATCACGCGCTCGCACGCAAATACCTGCCCAAGGGCGCGGGCTCGGTGTTCACCTTCGGCGTCAAGGGCGGCTATGACGCCGGCGTCGCGCTGGTGGAGGGGGTGGAGCTGTTCTCGCATCTCGCCAATGTCGGCGACACGCGCTCGCTCATCATCCATCCCGCCTCGACCACCCATCGCCAGCTTACCGAAGAGCAGCAGATCGCCGCCGGCGCCGGTCCCGATGTGGTGCGCCTTTCGATCGGCATCGAGAGCGTCGCCGACATCATCGCCGATCTTGATCAGGCGCTGAACAAGACAAAACGCGCCTGACACGGGCGAGACGTCCCAGGGAGGAACCGATGTCCGCATCCGCCACCGCTTTTCTCGAGGCGCGCGACTTCCTGCTGCGCCACCGCGAGGATTACGACGCCGCCTATCGCGGCTTCCGCTGGCCCAAGCTCGACCGCTTCAACTGGGCGCTCGAGCATTTCGACGTGCTGGCGGCGGGCAATCCGCAGCCGGCGCTGTGGATCGTCAACGAGGGTGGCGCCGAGCAGAAGCTCTCCTTCGCCGAACTCAAGGAGCGCACCGACCGCGTCGCCAATCATTTGCGCGAGCTTGGCGTGAAGCGCGGCGACCGCATCCTGCTCATGCTCGGCAATGTCGTGCCGCTCTGGGAGTGCATGTTGGCGGCGATGAAGCTCGGCGCGGTGATCGTGCCGGCGACGACGCTGCTCACCCGCAACGACCTCGCCGACCGCTTCGCGCGCGGCCGCGTGCGCCACGTGGTCGTCGGCGCCGACAACGCCGGAAAATTCGCCGAGCTTCCCGGCGACTACACGCGGCTGGCGGTCGGCGGCGCGGCGCCGGGCTGGCGGCGCTACGAGGACGCCTATGGTGCCCCGGCCCGGTTCACCCCCGAGGGCGAGACGCGCGCCGACGACCCGATGCTGCTCTACTTCACCTCGGGCACGACGGCCAAGCCCAAGCTGGTGCTGCACAGCCACCAGAGCTATCCCGTCGGCCACCTCTCGACCATGTACTGGCTCGGCCTGGAGCCCGGCGACGTCCACCTCAACATCTCCTCGCCGGGCTGGGCGAAGCACGCCTGGAGCTGCTTCTTCGCGCCGTGGAACGCCGGCGCCACCGTGTTCATGCTCAACCAGCCGCGCTTCGACGCGCGCGCGCTGCTCGACACCATCGCGCGCTGCGGCGTCACCACCTTCTGCGCGCCGCCGACCGTCTGGCGGATGCTGATCCAGCAGGATCTCGCCGCCTGGAAGGTGCGGCTGAAGCAGCTCATCGGCGCCGGCGAGCCGCTCAACCCGGAAGTCATCGAGCGCGTGCGCGCCGCCTGGGGCCTCACCATCCGCGACGGCTACGGCCAGACCGAGACCACCGCCCAGATCGGCAACAGCCCCGGGCAGCCGGTCAAGCCGGGAGCGATGGGACGGCCGCTGCCGGGTTATCGCGTGGCGCTGCTCGACGCCGACGGCAAGGTGGCGGAGGAAGGCGAGATCTGCCTGCTGCTCGATCCCCGCCCGACCGGGCTGATGCAGGGCTATCAGGCGGATGACGGCGTGATCGTGCCGCTTCCCGGCCCCGCCTATCGCACCGGCGACGTCGCCCTGCGCGACGCGGACGGCTATTTCACCTATGTCGGCCGCGCCGACGACGTCTTCAAAGCCTCCGACTACCGCATCAGCCCGTTCGAACTCGAAAGCGCGCTGATCGAGCATGCCGCCGTCGCCGAGGCGGCGGTGGTGCCCTCGCCCGATCCGATGCGGCTGGCCGTGCCCAAGGCGTTCATCGTGCTGGCGCCGGGCCGCACCCCGGACCGCGACACCGCGCTCTCGATCTTCCGCCATCTGCGCGACAGCCTGGCGCCGTTCAAGCGGGTGCGCCGCCTCGAATTCGCCGAGCTGCCCAAGACCATCTCGGGCAAGATCCGCCGCGTCGAGCTGCGCCGCGCCGAGGCGGCGCAACGCGGCGACAACCGGCGCGGCCCGCTCGAATTCTGGGAAGAGGATTTTCCCGAGCTGCGATAGGCCGTGGCTTATCCGTACCGCGCGACCTCGACCAAATTGCCGTCGGGGTCGCGGAAATAGACGCTGGTCATGGGGCCGAGCGCGCCGTGACGCGGCACCGGGCCTGCCTCCACCGCCACGCCGCACTCCTCGAGATGCGCCATCACCTCGGCGATCGGCGCCTCGGTAATGAGGCAGAAATCGCCGGCGCCCGGGGTGGGATGCGTTGCCTTGGGCTCGAACTCGTGCCCCGTGACATGGAGGTTGATCTTCTGCCGACCAAAGGCGACGGCCGTAGCCCCCTGCCCGCCCGGCGGCTTCACGATGCGGGCGCCCAGCACCAGCTCGTAGAAATGCAGGCTCGCTTCGAGATCGCGCACCGTCAGCACGAAATGGTCAATGCGGTCGATGGCGACGCTCATTCGGCCGGCACCGCCGCCGCCGCCCGCGGCTCGGATTCCCGCGGCAGGAACAGGCCGGCCGCGACGATCGCCGCCGCGAACGCCGCCAGCACCAGGAAGAGCCAGGCGAAATCGCCGGTGCGGTCGAAGACGAAGGCGACCAGCGGCAAGCCCAGCGCGCTCACCCCCAGCGACAGCACGAATTTGGCGCCGAAGGCGGTGGCGCGCCAGCGGCCGGGCGTGTAGCGCACCAGCAGTGCGTTCTCTGCCGGCGTCGCCAGCGACATCAGCGAGAACACCACCGTGGTCGCGGCGAAGAGCGGCAGCTCCGCCAGATGCAGCGAGGCGAGCAGCGCCGGGATCGCCAGCAGCCAGCTGCCGAGATAGACCCATTTCATCGAGAACCGGTCGGCGAGCCAGCCGCCGATCAGCGGCACGACCATACCCTCGGCGAAGACCAGGCTGGCGAAACCGCCGGCGCCGAGCGTGCCGCCCTGCGTCAAGCCGGTGAGCCGCAGCTCGAACAGCTTGGGCAGCGCCACGGTCAGCGACTGGTAGACGATGCCGGCAGCCAGCATGGTGATCGAGAGCGCGAAGAAGGCGCGCATCGCCTCGCCGCGCTCGGGCTCCGGCTGCGGACGGATGTCGGTCTTCGCCGCCACCACCGCGCCGCGCCGCACGAGCACCGCCAGCACCCCGCCCAGCGCCAGCGCGATCGCGCCCGGCACGATGAAGGCGGCGCGCCAGTCGATCCACTCGGTCAGCGCGCCGGCGGTGGCGGGCGCGATACCCACCCCGATGCTGCCGAAGATGCCGTTCCAGCCAAGGATGCGGCCGCGATTCTCGGCGTTGCGCACCAGCCAGGCGATGCCGACGGGATGATAGATCGAGCCGAAGAGCCCGACCAGCGCGAGGCCGATGCCGACGCCCAGCGGGCCGCCGGCGAGCCCGGTGGCGATCGCCGCCAGCCCGCTGCCGACATAGAACAGCACCATCATCGCCTCGGCGCTCCAGCGGTCGCCGAGAATGCCGGCGGGAAGCGCGCCCACGCCATAGAGCACGGTGCCGGGCAGCGACAGCAGCATGAGTTCGCCATAGCCGAGCGACCAGCGCTTCTCCAGCGCCAGCACCACCGTCGGGTAGAGCAGCATCAGCAGATGCGTCGTCACGTGTCCGGCATTGGCGAAGACAAGGGCGAGGCGGGCCGAACTCTTGCTCATCCGGTGCTCCGGCGCGGTGTCAGCAAAAGGCTGCCATGTCAGCCGCCGTCGGACAATCCGTCGCTCTCCGCCGCAGGGCTCCCCTGCGTTTCCTGCACCACCCAGTCGAGGTAGGGCTGGTGCCCGCCGACCACCGGCAGCGCCTCGATGCAGGGGCACTCATAGGAATGGAGCTGCTTCACCCGCGCCACCAGCGCCTCGAGCCGGTCCGCCGTCGTCTTGAGGATCAGTATCGCCTCGCGCGCCTCTTCGAGCTTTCCCTGCCACCAGTAGACCGAGCGCATGCCGGCGATGACATTGGCGCAGGCGGCGAGCCGCGCCCCGACCATGGCGCGGCCGATGCGCCGCGCCTCCGTTGCGTCACTGGCGGTGACATAGACGACCATCACGCCCAAAGCCGCTCCCCTTCTCTTGGCGCTTCCCCCCGCCGCACTTCCCGCTTAACATCGACTCGCCGCAAAGTCGAGGGAGGGAGGCCCGCGATGAGCGCGTTCCAAATCACCCGCAAGCCGGTGCCCAGCCTGGTGCAACGCGGCTGGCTGCGGCGCGGCCTCGATCAACCCGGCGGCAAGCTGCCGCTCTTCGACGGCGACGGCCAGCGCATCGACCCGCGCACCATCCAGGCCTGCATCCAGCAAGGCTGGGCCGAGCCTTGGTTCGAAAACCCGATGAAGCCGGATTGGCTGGTCTGCAAGCTCACCACGGCCGGCCGCGCCGCACTGAGTGGCCGGCGGCCGGCGCTTCCGCCTGTCGTGGCCGAACCGGCGCCCGTGCTCGCCAAGCCTCCGGCGTAACCCCCTTCGTACTCGCTGTGGATCGACGCCAAGGTTCGCGCCCGGCCTGAGAGCACCCACTTAATCTTTTGATAGTTCGGGAAATGGTCGGGCATGTCAGATTCGAACTGACGACCCCCAGCACCCCATGCTGGTGCGCTACCAGGCTGCGCTAATGCCCGACCGTGTGCGGACTATAGAAGCTGCCCCGCGCCTTCGCAATGTCGCCGGCCGCTACCGGCGACACTTCTTCAAGAGGTCGCGCAGCTCCTGCAGCTCGCGCTTGATTTCGATCAGCGCGGCGCGCGGATTGGCGTCCTTGCCGTCCCGGCTCTCTTTGCCGCGCGCCAGCATCGATGCCGGCGCGGGCGCCACGGCCGCCGGCGGGCGCGGCAGCATTCCCTCGCCCTTGAGCGCGCCTTCGCGCAGCAGCTTCTGCACGCCCTTGATGGTATAGCCCTGGTCGTAGAGGCATTGCCGGATGCGACGCAGCAGCACGACGTCGTCGGGCCGGTAATAGCGCCGGCCGCCGGCCCGCTTCAGCGGCTTGACCTGCGGAAAGCGCGATTCCCAGAAGCGCAGCACATGCTGCGGTACTTCAAGCTCCTGCGCCACTTCGCTGATCGTGCGGAAGGCTTCGGCCGATTTCGCCTGGCGGCGAGACGACCGCTCGGACCCCGTCGCCGGGGGATCGAAGAAATCGGTCGGCATGATCAGGCCGGACGCGTGGCAAGAAGGGCGGCGTCCTTGCTCAACGCCGTGTTGATCTGATCCTTGAGCACGTGCGAAGCGCGAAACACCAGCACGCGGCGCGGGTTGATCGGCACTTCCTTCCCGGTCTTGGGATTGCGGCCGATGCGCTTGCCCTTGCGGCGCACGGCGAAGCTGCCGAAGGAGGAGATCTTGACCATTTCGCCGCGCGCCAGCGCGCCGGAGATCTCGTTCAGTACCGTCTCGACCAGCTCAGCTGATTCGTTCCGCGACAGGCCGACCTCCTGGTACACGGCCTCGCTTAGCTGCGCGCGCGTCACCGTCTGCCCCGCCATGCCCCTTCCTCCCTTGAGAAGGAACGTTAGACCCCGCCGGGAAATGCGTCAATTACAGACGCTTAAACGAAGAATCTTATCCTGTGGACAGAACCGCGATGGTTAATCCCCGCGCGCGTCACCAGCGCGCGAGCGCCGCGCCCCAGGTAAGGCCGCCGCCCATCGCTTCCATCAGCACCAGTTGGCCGGGCCGGATGCGGCCGTCGCCGACCGCTTCGGCCAGCGCCAGCGGCACCGATGCGGCCGAGGTATTGGCGTGGCGGTCGATAGTGATCACCACTTTCTCCGGCGGTAATCCCAGTTTCCGGCCCATGCTGTCAATGATGCGGCGGTTCGCCTGATGCGGCACCAGCCAGTCGAGCGATGTGGCGGGAAGCCGGCTGGCGGCCAGCGCCTCGTCCACCACCTCGGCCAGGCGGTGCACCGCGTGGCGGAACACCTCCTTGCCCTGCATGCGCAGGAAGCCGCAGGTCCCGGTCGAGGACGGGCCGCCATCGACGTAGAGGATGTCGTAATGGCTGCCGTCGGAATGGAGATGGGTGGACAGCAGGCCGCGCTCCTCGGCGCCGCCGCCCTCGTCGCGCTGAGCGCTCAGCACCAGCGCGCCGGCGCCGTCGCCGAACAGCACGCAGGTGGTACGGTCCTCCCAGTCGAGAATGCGCGAGAAGGTCTCGGCGCCGATCACCAGCGCGCGCCGCGCCTGGCCGTTGCGAATGAAATTGTCGGCGGTGGCAAGCGCGTAGATGAAGCCCGAGCACACCGCCTGCACGTCGAAGGCGCAGCCTTGCGTCATGCCGAGGCGCGCCTGCACCTTGGTAGCGGTAGCAGGAAAGGTGTTGTCGGGCGTGGCCGTCGCCAGCACGATGAGGTCGATGTCCGAGCCCTTGAGTCCGGCCCGGTCGAGCGCCCGCGTCGCGGCGTGGAACGCCAGATCGGAGGTCAGCTCGCCCGGCGCCGCCACATGGCGCTGGCGGATGCCGGTGCGCTGCGCGATCCACTCATCCGAGGTCTGGAGCCGAGCCGCCAGCTCGGCGTTGGTGACGATCCGCTCCGGCAGATAACCGCCGCAGCCGACCACCCGCGACCGCCAGTTCATCTCAAAGCGCCGGCGTCTGCAGCGCCGCCAGCGCCGTTACGCCGCTGCGGATCTTGTCGAGGAAGCCGTTGACCTTCATGTCGACGGCGACGCCGATAGCGTTGGCGAACCCCAGCGCATCCGTGCTGCCATGGCTCTTGACCGCGATGCCATCGAGACCGAGGAAGACGGCGCCGTTGTGGCGCCGCGGATCGAGCCGCTCACCCACCTTGCGCAGCGAGGACGCAGCGAAGACATAGCCGATGCGCGCGGTCAGCGAATGCTTGAAGGCTGCGCGCAGGAATTCCGAGAACATCCGTGCCATGCCCTCTGCGGTCTTGACCGCGATATTGCCGGTGAAGCCGTCGGTCACAACCACATCGACGGTGCCGGCGGCGATGTCGTCGCCCTCGACGAAGCCGTGGAAACGCAGCGGCGCATCGGGTGCGCGCAGCCGTGCCGCGGCCGCGCGCACTTCGTCATGGCCCTTCATCTCCTCGGAGCCGATGTTGAGGATGCCGACCGTCGGCTGCAGCAGGCCAAGCACGGTGCGGGCGAAGACATCGCCCATCAGCGCGAACTGCACCAGATTGTCGGCATCGCATTCGACATTGGCGCCAAGATCCAGCATGACGCTCTCGCCGCGTCGCGTCGGGAAGAACGACGCCATCGCCGGGCGGTCGATGCCCGGCAGCGTCTTCAGGGCGAACTTCGCCATCGCCATCAGCGCGCCGGTATTGCCGGCGGAGACGACGCAATCCGCTTCGCCATCGGCGACCGCATCGATCGCCAGCCGCATGCTCGAGCGCCGCCCGGTGCGCAGCGCCAGGGACGGCTTCGCATCGCCGGTGACGATCTCGTCGGTGTGGTGGACGCTCGAGCGCTGGGCGAGCCGCGGCAGCTTGGCGAGCAGCGGCTCGATGCGATCGGCGGCGCCGAAGAAGCGGAATTGCGCGTGCGGGAAGCGCTGCAGCGCAATACCCGCTCCCTTCACCACCATATCGGGAGCGCGATCGCCCCCCATGGCGTCGAGCGCGATGGTGACCGCGCCGTTCAACGCTGCCGCGCCCGCGCCCGAGGGCTCACGCCGTCTCAGTCGCGGTCGCCGTCACCTCGCGGCCGTCGTAATGGCCGCAGGCGCCGCAGACATGATGCGGGCGCTTCATCTCGCCGCAATTCGAGCATTCGACGTAGCTCGACGGCGGGAGCGCATGATGCGCGCGGCGCATATTGCGGCGCGACTTGGAGGTTTTCTTCTTCGGAACTGCCATGGGACTCTATCCGCAAAAGCCCCGGAGGGGCGCAAGCCGCGAGTTAGTAGCGAAAAACCCGCTGACTGGCAACATTATTGGCTGCCGTGTGAACAAGCGTTAACCCTTTTCCTTCCAACGCGAGAGCACGGCAAAGGGCGACCGGACCGTGTCTAGCTCCGGCGATGTCGGCGCGGCAACGCCCGCCGCCCGCGGAAACGGGTCGAGCGCCAGGGAAAGCTGCTGCGCCACCGCCTCGCCGATATCGATGACGCCGCCCGCCGCCGGCTCGACCAGCTCGGCCTCGCCGCTTACCACCGCCTCGCCGGCATCCTCCCGCCCCTCGCCGTAGAGCAGGGTGAAACCATCCTCCACCCGACTCGCCACCGGCTCCAGGCTGACCACGCATTCCTGCACGACATCGGCGGAAAGCTCCGCGGCGAGCCGCACGAGACCGCCTTCCAGCCGCGTCAGCCGCACCCGCGCCGCGAGTCGATCGAGCGCAAGCAGAGTGAAGCGCCGCGCCAGCGCCGCCCGCTCGCCGGGCTCGGCGGCGATGTCATGGACCGTCTCGCCCGGCGGCAGCCGGTCGAGGGTCACGGGACGGGCGAACTCGGTCATTCTGCCTCCGGCGCGGCGAAGGCGATGTCGCCGGCCAACAGCGACACCACCGGCTGCGCCGCCAGCGCCGCCGCCTGCCGGCACATGTAGTCCGCCGCCAGCGACAGCTGCGCCTCGCTCGGTACCGCAGTGCCATAGAGGTTGCGGCGCAGTGCCGCGGCCAGCGCCGGCGCGTCGGCGAGCCCCTTCTCATAGGCGGCGATGCGCCCATAGAAGCCGGTCGCCATCGCCTTGATGCGGCGGCCGATGCCGAGATCGCCGGCGCCCATCTCGCGCAGCGCACGGTCGAGATCGGCGAACATGGTGTCGAACAGCGCCTGGGCGAAACCGGCCGTTGCGCCGTGATCGCGCTTCAGCCGGTTGAGCACGAGGAAGGCGTGGAGCGCCAGCAGCTCGAAGCGTCCGTCGAGCGTGTCCGGGACCCCCCAGCCGGTATAGAACAGCGGCAGGCGCGCGCGCTCGACAATCCGCCCATAGGCGGCGTGGACCGCGGCGCGACGCGGATTGGGCCGAAGCAGCGATGCCAGCACGCGTTTCATCTCCCGCCCCGGAGGCGCCTCCGGCGCGGTTGACAGCCGTGGCTCCGGGGGTGCAGGTTGCCGCCGACATAGGTGCCGGCCGCCGGCTTGTCAATCGGCTGCCGGCCGATCGCCCGGGGACGGATGGAGCCATGACGCATCGACGCCTTCTCCCTGCCGCCGCCTTGCTGGCGCTGGCGCTTTACGGCTGCAACGCGCCGCTCGATCCCCGCGGCAATTTGCCCACCCCGGACATGCTGAGCCAGATCAAGCCCGGCGTCAGCGACAAGGCGACGGTAACGCGCATCCTCGGCTCGCCATCGAGCATCGCCGAATTCAACACCGACACTTGGTACTATATCAGCCAGAAGACGAAGACCGTGGCCTTCTTCAAGCCCGATCTGGTCGATCAGGAGGTCCTGGCGATCGATTTCGGCAAGGATGGAATGGTCCAGGACATCCGCCGCCGCAACCTGGCCGATCGCGTGGCGGTGACGCCCAATCCCAACGCCACC
Source organism: Rhodospirillales bacterium (assembly GCA_027315365.1). GTDB lineage: Bacteria > Pseudomonadota > Alphaproteobacteria > ATCC43930 > CGMCC-115725 > DAHUYF01. The sequence continues at coordinate 27,653 of DAHUYF010000005.1, forward strand.
CCGGCGCCCGGGCGCGAATTCACCTTCTGGGAACAGCTCATCGGCAATTTCGGCAAGTTCGGCAGCGGCGCCGCGAGCGGGTTGACCGGCGGCGCCGCGGGCGGCGGCAGCACCGGCACGCCGGGGATGGGAATGCCCTAGCGAACGGCGTTTGGCGGGATCGCCGGCGAGCGGCCTGCCCGAGGCAGGCCGCTCGCCGTTTCCGTCAGTGCAGCGACGCCAGGATCGCCAACAGCAGGATCGCGACGATGTTGGTGATCTTGATCATCGGGTTGACGGCCGGGCCGGCGGTGTCCTTGTAGGGATCGCCGACGGTGTCGCCGGTCACCGCCGCCTTGTGGGCGTCGGAACCCTTGCCGCCGTGGTGGCCTTCCTCGATGTACTTCTTGGCATTGTCCCACGCGCCCCCGCCCGAGGTCATCGAGATCGCGACGAAGAGGCCGGTGACGATGGTGCCGAGCAGCATCGCGCCGACCGCGCTGAACGCCGCCGCTTGGCCGCCGATGGCGTCAATCACCAGATAGAGCACCACCGGCGCCAGTACCGGCAGCAGCGACGGCGCGATCATCTCCTTGATCGCCGACCGCGTCAGCATGTCGACGGCGCGGCTGTAGTCGGGCTTCGCCGTGCCTTCCATGATGCCCTTGATCTCCTTGAACTGGCGGCGCACCTCGATCACCACCGAGCCGGCGGCGCGGCCGACCGCAGTCATGCCGAGCGCGCCGAAGAGATAGGGCAGCAGCCCGCCGATCAGCAGCCCGACGACGACATAGGGGCTCTGCAGCACGAAGCTGACATGCACGTTCGGGAAATAGTAGTTGAGGTCGTTGGTATAGGCGGCGAACAGCACCAGCGAGGCGAGCCCGGCCGAGCCGATGGCATAGCCCTTGGTCACCGCCTTGGTGGTGTTGCCGACCGCGTCGAGCGCATCGGTAGTCTTGCGCACGTCCTTCGGCAGATCCGCCATCTCGGCGATGCCGCCGGCATTGTCGGTGACGGGGCCGTAGGCGTCGAGCGCGACGATCATGCCGGCCAGCGCCAGCATCGTGGTCGCCGCCACCGCGATGCCGAACAGGCCGGCGAGAAGATAGGCCACGATGATGCCGGCACAGATGACGACGACCGGCAGTGCCGTCGCCTCCATCGATACCGCCAGGCCCTGGATGACGTTGGTGCCGTGGCCGGTAATCGAGGCCCGCGCCACGCTGCGCACCGGGCGATAGGACGTGGAGGTATAGTACTCGGTGATCCAGACCAGCAGGCCGGTGACCAGCAGCCCGACTACGGCGCAGCCGAAGAGACCGGCGCCGGTGGTGCTGCCGACATCGCCCTTCATGGTCAGCACGGTGTCGAAGCCCACCATGCGGTAGAAGACCCCGGCAATCAGCGCCGCCGAGATCACGCCCGACACGACCAGCCCCTTGTAGAGCGCCGCCATGATGCCCTGGCCGGAGCCGAGGCGGACGAAATAGGTGCCGATCACCGAGGCGAGGATGCACACCGAACCGATGATCAGCGGCAGCATCATCATCGTCGTGCGCACCGGCTCGTCGAAGAAGATGTTGGCCAGCAGCATGGTGGCGACGATGGTGACGGCATAGGTCTCGAACAGATCGGCCGCCATGCCGGCGCAGTCGCCGACATTGTCGCCGACATTGTCGGCGATGACGGCGGGGTTGCGCGGGTCGTCCTCGGGGATGCCGGCTTCGACCTTGCCGACGAGGTCGGCGCCGACATCGGCGCCCTTGGTGAAGATGCCGCCGCCGAGCCGCGCGAAGATCGAGATCAGCGAGGCGCCGAAGGACAGCGCCACCAGCGCCTCGAGGATGCCGCGGGTGTCGCCGGGCGGCAGCGACCAGCGCAGGAAGAAGTAATAGAGCGAGACGCCGAGCAGGCCCAGCCCGACCACCAGCATGCCGGTCACCGCGCCTGCCTTGAAGGCGATGCCGAGGCCGGCGGCGAGCCCCTGGCGCGCCGCCTGCGCCGTGCGGACATTGGCCCGCACCGAGACGTTCATGCCGACATAGCCGGCGGCACCCGACAGCACCGATCCCACCAGGAAGCCCACCGCGCTGCGCCAGCCCAGGGTCGCCAGCAGGATCAGGAAGATGATCACCCCGACGATGGCGATGGTGCGGTATTGACGGTTGAGGTAGGCCTTTGCGCCTTCCTGCACGGCTGCGGAAATCTCCTGCATCCGCGCATTGCCGGCATCGGCCGCCAGCACCTGGCGGCTCGTCCACCAGCCGTAAAGCAGCGCCAGCACCCCACCGGCGACGACGACCAAGTAGGCATTCATCGTTCAGGTCCTTTGGTTTATTCGGTTATGAAAGCTCGTCCCCCGACGAAAAGCGCGCGGAACATGCCAGAAGACCGCGGCGGAGGCAACCGGCGGCACAGCCGGGCCTAGGCGCTGCCGCCCTCGACCGCGCAGCCCCGGGCGCGCCAGCGCAGCATGCCGCCCGCCAAATTCGCGACCTTGGCGAAGCCGGCGCGCTGCAGGATGACGGTCGCCTGGGCCGAACGCCCGCCCGCCCGGCAGACGGTGACCACCGGCCGCTCCGGCGCAAGCTCGCCCGCGCGCTCGGCCAGGCTGCCCAGCGGCAGCAGCAGCGCCCCCGGAATGCGGCCAAGCGGCCCGTCGAACTCGGCGGGCTCGCGGACGTCGACGAGCTGCAGCTCCTTCAAATGTTCCTCCACCCATTCCGGCTGCAGCTCCCAGAAGCCGGCGAAGGTGAAGGCCAGCGGCCCCCAGCCCGGAGCCTCCGGCGGAGCCTCGCGCTCCGGCCGGCCGCAGCGCAGATTGGCCGGAACCGCGATCGCCATCTGCTTGGGGTGCGGCAGGCCGAGATTGCGCATGTAGCCGACGAAATCGTTCTCGCTGAGATCGCCGCCGAGGCGCGGGTTGAAGCGGCGCTCCTCGCCGACGGTGGAGACGGTGACGCCGCGATAATCATGCGCCGGGTAAAGTCGGCATGGGTCGGGCAAGGTGAAGATCCGCCCGTGAACCGAGCGGTA
>DAHUYF010000008.1 GCA_027315365.1 Rhodospirillales bacterium
ACGATCTCCGACACCTCCTCCGTGGATTGCGCGAACACCACCGCATCGGGCGGCGCCGGACGGTGATAGCTCTCGTCCCGCCCATGCTGCTCCCGCACCGCGGCCGCGGTCGACACCCGCTCGCCGAAGCGCGCCTTCAGCTCCTCGATCACCGCCGCGACGGGAGCGTTGCGGCGCAGCGCTGATGCGGTCATGGGCGTGCCCTTCTGCCTTGAACAGGTCCGAGCGCCAAGCCTAGCCCAAGCCGCCGGCCGCGCCAAACGCTCGACTCCGCCGGAAAATCCCGCGGGGACGCGACGCCCGATCGCCGGCCGGAGCGAATCATGCGCGGGCGCCGCCGCGCGCGACAGATTTGCACCGCGGCCGCCGGCTTCGAGCAGGTTCGTTGCGAAGTCCGGCGCGACTATTTCGGAGGATTGAGACGACCGCCGGACGGCATTAAGTGTTTGTTGTTGAGGCGATGTCAGACTTGGCTCGGGTTCGGGAGAAGCGATGACGCTCGCGACTGTCACCCTCGACGACAAATACACGCTCGATACCGGACGCATCTATCTCAGCGGCATCCAGGCGCTGGTGCGCCTGCCGCTGATGCAGCGCCGCCGCGACCTCGCGGCCGGCATCAATTCCGCCGGCTTCATCTCGGGATATCGCGGCTCGCCGCTGGGCGGCCTCGACCAGAACCTCTGGCAGGCGCAGCGCCTGCTGGCGCAGCACCACATCCGCTTCCAGCCCGGCATCAACGAGGACCTCGCCGCCACCGCGATCTGGGGCAGCCAGCAGACCAACCTCTTCCCCGGCGCCAAATACGACGGCGTCTTCGCCCTCTGGTACGGCAAGGGGCCCGGCGTCGACCGCACCGGCGACGTCTTCAAGCACGCCAACGCCACCGGCACGGCGCGCCAGGGCGGCGTGCTGGCGGTGGCGGGCGACGACCACGCCGCCAAATCCTCGACCTTGCCGCACCAATCCGAATACGCCTTCATCGACGCCTCGATCCCGGTGCTCAACCCGGCCGGGGTGCAGGACATCCTCGATCTCGGCCTCTATGGCTGGGCGATGTCGCGCTTCAGCGGCTGCTGGGTGGGGCTCAAGGCAATCGCCGAGACCATGGACAATTCCGCCTCGGTCCAGGTCGATCCGCATCGCGTCGCCGTCGCGCCGCCCGAGGATTTCGCCTTGCCGCCGGGCGGCCTCAACATCCGCTGGCCCGATTACAACGCGCTCGAGATCGAGCGCCGGCTGCGGCAGTGGAAGCTGCCGGCGGTGCAGGCCTTCGCGCGCGCCAACCGGCTCGACCGGGTGACGCTCGACAGCCCGCGCGCCCGCCTCGGCATTCTCGCCACCGGCAAATCCTATCTCGATCTGCGCCAGGCGCTGGCCGATCTCGGCATCGACGAGGCGCTCGCCGCGGCGATCGGCCTCCGGCTCTACAAGGTGGCGCTGACCTGGCCGCTCGAGCCCGAGGGCATCCGCCGCTTCGCCGCCGGGCTCGAGGAGATCCTCGTCGTCGAGGAGAAGCGGCCGGTGGTCGAGCGCCAGCTCAAGGACATCCTCTACGACATGAACGCGCGGCCGCGGATCGTCGGCAAGCAGGACGAGCGCGGCGCGCCGCTGCTTGCCGCCACCGGCGAACTCGACCCGATGCAGGTGGCGCGCGCCGTCGCGGCGCGCATCGAGCGCTTTCACACCTCGCCGCGCCTCGCCGACCGCATCGCCTATCTCGACGCCCGGGAACGGCAGCTCAAGGCCGCCAAGGCGCCGCTCGAGCGCATCCCCTATTTCTGCTCGGGCTGCCCGCACAACACCTCGACCAAGGTGCCCGACGGCAGCCGCGCCACCGCCGGCATCGGCTGCCACTACATGGCGATCTGGATGGATCGCGACACGGCGACCTACACGCAGATGGGCGGCGAAGGCGTCCCCTGGATCGGCCAGGCGCCGTTCACCGAAACGCCGCACATCTTCGCCAATCTCGGCGACGGCACCTACTACCATTCCGGCATCCTCGCCATCCGCGCCGCGCTCGCGGCCGGGGTCAGCATCACCTACAAGATCCTCTACAACGACGCCGTCGCCATGACCGGCGGCCAGCCGATCGAGGGTCATCTCACGGTGCCGCAGATCACGCGGCAGCTCGCCGCCGAAGGCGTCGTGCGCATCGCCGTCGTCAGCGACGAGCCGGACAAGTACCCGTCCGATGCCGGCTTCGCGCCCGGCATCGACATCGTCCGTCGCGAGAAGCTCGACGAGGTGCAGCGGGCCTTGCGCGAGACGCCGGGGGTCAGCGTGCTGATCTACGACCAGACCTGCGCGGCGGAGAAGCGGCGCCGGCGCAAGCGCGGCACCTTCCCCAACCCGGCCAAGCGCGTCTTCATCAACGAGCTGGTCTGCGAGGGCTGCGGCGACTGCTCGCGCGCCTCGAATTGCCTGTCGGTCGTTCCGGTCGAGACCGAGTTCGGCCGCAAGCGCGCCATCGACCAGTCGAGCTGCAACAAGGATTACTCCTGCGTCGAGGGCTTCTGCCCGAGCTTCGTCACCGTCCATGGCGGCGCGGTGCGCAAGCATCATGCGCCGCAGGGCCACGAGGAGATCCCGCCGCTGCCGGAGCCGGCGCCGCCCGCGCTCGCCGAGCCCTACAACATCCTCGTCGCCGGCGTCGGCGGCACCGGCGTCGTCACCATCGGCGCGCTCATCGGCATGGCGGCGCATCTCGAGGGCAAGGGCTGCTCGGTGCTCGACATGACCGGGCTGGCGCAGAAGGGCGGCGCAGTGCTGAGCCACATCCGCATCGGCCGCGCGCCCGACGATCTTCACGCCGCGCGCATCGTCACCGGCGGCGCGCAGCTTCTCCTCGGCTGCGACATCGTCGTCGCGGCCGCGCCGGACGGCCTGTCGCGCCTGCGGCACGGCGCCAGCCGCGCGGTGATCAACCGCCACGAGACCATCACCGGCGCCTTCACCCGCGACCCCGACCTCGCCTTCCCCGAGGCCACGCTCGCGCGCGCGATCGCCGCCGCGGTCGGCGACGAGCGGGTCGAACTCATCGACGCGACGCGGCTTGCCACCGCGCTCGCCGGCGACAGCATCGCCACCAATTTGTTCCTTGCCGGCTATGCCTATCAGCATGGGCTCATCCCGGTCTCCGCCGCGGCGATCGAGCGCGCCATCGAGCTCAACGCGGTCGCCGTCGAGCTCAACCGGCACGCCTTCCGCTGGGGCCGCTGGGCGGCGCTCGACCGCAGCGCGGTGGAGCGGATCGCCGCGCCCGATGCGCCGGCCGCCGAGCGGCTGTCCGCGACGCTCGACGAGATCGTCGCCCGGCGCGTCGCCTACCTGACGCGCTATCAGGACGCCGCCTATGCCCGGCGCTACGAACACCTCGCCCGCCATGCCGAGCGCGCCGAGCGCCAGCGCGCGCCGGGCGCCGCGGGCTTCGCCGAGGCGGTCGCGCGCAATCTCTTCAAGCTCATGGCCTACAAGGACGAGTACGAGGTGGCGCGGCTCTATACCGACGGCGAGTTCCGGCGCAAGCTCGGCCGGCAGTTCGAGGGCGACTACACGCTCGAATTCCATCTGGCGCCGCCGATCCTCGCCGCGCGCGACGCCCGCACCGGCCGTCCCGGGAAGCGCCGCTACGGACCGTGGATGCTGCGCGCCTTCCGGCTGCTGGCGCCCTTCAAGGTGCTGCGCGGCACGGTGTTCGACCCCTTCGGCCGCAGCGACGAGCGCAAGCTCGAACGCGGCCTCATCGCCGGCTACGAAGCGCTGGTCGCGGAGCTCGCCGCCGGCCTCACCGGCGACACACACGCGCTGGCGGTCGAGCTGGCGCGCCTTCCCGAAGAGATCCGCGGCTTCGGGCACATCAAGCGGGCGGCGATCGATGCCGCGCGCCGGCGCGAGGAGACGCTGCTTGCCGCCTTCCGCGCGCCGCCGGCACCGCAGGCGATCGCGGCCGAATGAGCCGGGCGTAACAATCGATCGCACTCGGAAAATTTTTGTATCCCCAACCCGCCGGCGCCAAACAGGCGGGAGTTCGCCGAGACGTCATGGCGTTGCTTCTTCGGGCAGAGCGGTGCGGCACATCCGTGACCGCCGAAGGAGAGAGACATGCGGATGATCTCGGCGGCCATCGCCGCGGCACTCGTCGCCCTCGTCCCGCCGGGCGCCCGCGCCCAAGACGGCGGCGCGCCGCAGGAAAATCACGGGACCGGCGCCTGCCAGACCTGGGATCAGGGCGCCGCGGCGCGCGAGAACGGCTGGACGCTCAAGGAGCTGCAGGGCGCGCAGCGCTGGGCACTGCTCAGCCACTACGATCGCCAGGTCGCGCCGCGCGCCGATCCGAAAGCGGACGACGTGGTCGTCGCCAGCAATCCCGACTGGCCGCTGTTGCGCATCATCATCGTGCGCGGCGACTGCATCGTCGATATCGGGCAGATGGGCCCCGACGTGCTGGAGCGCATCCTGCGCAATGTCGGCAAGCCCATCTGACGCCGCCGGCAAAGGCGCCTGGATGACGGCGCTATCCCCGGCCGCCGCTGCGGCGCTTGGGCTCGGTCTCCTCGACAATCTGCTCGGAGGCCTCCGAGGACGCCTCCGGCAGCATGCCGAGCGCGCGCTTGTAGATGTCGAGCAGCGCCTCCTGCTCGTCGAGGTCGTCCTGATCCAGGCGGCGGATCTTGATGATTTGCCGCATGATCTTGACGTCGAAGCCGACGCCCTTGGCCTCGGCAAAGACTTCCTTGATGTCTTCGGCCAGCGCCTTCTTCTCTTCCTCGAGCCGCTCGATGCGCTCGATGAAGGATTTCAAGCGCTCGCCGGCGATGCCGCCGACATCCGGCATGGGGTCCCCCTCGTTTTGGCTTTATCCGACCCTATCGGAGCGCGCCGCGGCGCGCAAGCGATGCGCGCCGGCCGCGACATTCAGTGCTTGTGGCCGCCGCCGGCGGGCTTCTTCTCGTCCTTCTGGTACTTCGCCTTCCATTCCTCGTACGGCATGCCGTAGACGATCCGGCGCGCCTCGGGATCGGGCAGCGCCACGCCGCGCTCCTCGGCCGCCTCGCGGTACCAGCGCGACAGACAGTTGCGGCAGAAACCGGCGAGGGTCATCAGATCGAGGTTCTGCACGTCGGTGCGCTCGCGCAGATGCTGCACCAGGCGGCGGAACGAGGCGGCTTCGAGCTCGGTGCGGGTGTTGTCGTCCATCATGCTCTCCGTCACGGCCGGACTGCCCCCATTGTGGGGGGCGCGAAAGGCGATTGCCAGAGGATGCACCGCTCGCGGGCATCCGTGCCCCGATGGCCGCATGGCGCGGTCTCGGTTCCGGCCGGCGCTTCAGCCCGCCAGCGCGCAGCGGACCTCGTTGACCAGGTCCTCGTCGGTGATGGGCTTGCGCAGCACCTTGCCAATGGCCTCGGAGGTCGGCACGTCATAGGCACTCAAATAGAGCACCTTCACGCCGAGCCGGCGCATCCTCGCCATGCGCGCCAGGGCGAAGCCGTGGATGCCGGCCGGCATCACGATGTCGGTGACGAGCAGGTCGACCGGCTGTTCCGATTGCAGTACCTGAAGCGCGTCGATGTAATCCTTGGCCGGCGCGACCACGAAGCCCGCCTTTTCCAGTGCCCTCCCCGCAGAGTAGCGAAACCCCTCCTCGTCATCGACAAGAAGTATGGTGGGAGCGCCTGCGGGCATTGCGGTGTTCTCCAGACTCACTGCCGCGGCCGATGTGATCGAGGAAGTTATTGATCTCCGCGGCTCGGATGCGGCAGTTTAAAGCCGCCGGGTAAATACGCGCAAGCACTTACTCCTTTCGGGCTAGGCAGCGGCGGAGAAACGGTGATCCGAATTTCCGCCTCGTCGCAGTGCGCTCGCTGCGGCGGCGCGCGTTGGCATCTGGCGTCAGCGGACGGACTCCGACAGCAATGAGGACATCATGGCGAACAAGGCCGACACGATCATTTCCACGCTGATCACCAGGTCCCGGAAGCCGCTCCTCGACGAGTGGCTCGCCCGGCAGGCGACCATGGCCGGTTCCGGCGCCATCGCCGCCGACGGCGACGTCAAGGAATACTGCACGCGCTTCCTCGCCGAGTTGGACACCGGGCTCGCCGCGGGCGAGGTCGGCGACATTCGCGGCGCCGGCTGGAGCGGCATGCGCGAGCTGCTCGAGGAAGTGTCGCGCTCCCGCGCCGGGAAGGGCTTCACCCCCTCCGAGACCGCCTCCTTCGTGTTCTCGCTGAAGGCGCCGCTCTTCGCGCTCGTCCAGCGGGAGGCTGGCGACAACGCCGCGCGGCTCGCCGACGAGCTGCAGAGCGCGACCACGCTCCTCGACACCCTCGGCCTCTATACCGTCGAGGTGTTCCAGAAGGCCCGCGAGGAAGTCATCGCCCGGCAGCAGGAGGAGATGCTGGAGCTGTCGACGCCGGTGGTCCGCCTCTGGGAAGGGATCGTGGCGGTGCCCCTGATCGGCACGCTCGACAGCAACCGGACCCAGGTGGTGATGGAGAACCTGCTGCAAGAGATCGTCAGCGCCGGTGCGCAGATCGCCATCATCGATATCACGGGAGTGCCGACCGTCGACACGCTGGTGGCGCAGCATCTGCTGAAGACGGTCTCGGCGGCGCGGCTGATGGGTGCGGATTGCATCATCAGCGGCATCCGACCGCAGATCGCCCAGACCATCGTCCATCTCGGCGTCGATCTCTCGGTCACGTCGAAGGCGAGCATGTCCGGCGCGTTGGAGCTCGCCTTGAAGCGCATCGGCAAGGCGGTGGTCGAGCGCAAGGCCAGGCCGGCGGCGGAAGTATCGTAATGGATCAGATCCCGATCCTCATGGTCGGCGACTGCCTGCTGGTCAGCATCCAGGTGGACATGCACGACCAGCTCGCGCTCGCGCTCCAGGACAGCCTGATGACCAAGATCGTCGAGACCGGCGCGCGCGGCGTGATGCTCGACATCTCGTCGCTGCAGTTCGTCGACTCCTTCATCGGCCGCCTGCTCAACAACATCGCCTCCATGGCACGGGTGCTCGACGCCGCGACCGTGGTCGTCGGCATGCAACCCGCGGTTGCCATCACGCTGGTCGAGCTGGGGCTCACCTTGAGCGGCATCAGGACCGCTCTCAACGTCGACAAGGGGCTCGCCTTGATCCGGCGCATCATCGATGGCGAGGAGCAGGCGTTTGATCGTCGAGAAGGATGAGACGATACCCGTCCGCACCTCGGAAGATGTCGTGCGCGTCCGGCGCGAGGTCCGCGAGCGAGCGGTGGCGCTAGGCTTCGGCCTGGTCGACCAGACCAAACTGGTCACCGCGGCCAGCGAAATCGCGCGCAACACGCTGGATTACGGCGGCGGCGGCGAGTTGCGGATCGAGTGCCTGCGCGACGGCAACCGCCGCGGGCTGCGCCTCAGCTTCAGCGATCGGGGCCCGGGCATCCCCGATATCGAGCGGGCGATGACCGACGGCTATACCACCGGCGGCGGCCTCGGGCTCGGTCTCAGCGGCGCCAAGCGGCTGTCGAGCGATTTTGCGATCCGCTCGAGCCCGGGCCAGGGCACGGTCGTCATCCTGGCGCGTTGGAAGTAGCATGATCGCCCGAATCGCCGACCGCAGCCAGATCGCCGAGGCGCGCCGCGTCGCCGAGGCGCTCGCCCGGTCGAGCGGCTTTGACGCGATCGCGACGGGACGCGTCGCGCTGGTGGCGACCGAAATGGCGACCAACCTGCTGAAACACGCCGGCGACGGCCAGATCCTGATCGAACCCTTCCCCGGCGCGAACGACCCGGGCCTGCAGCTGATCGCGCTCGACAACGGGCCCGGCATCGCCGATCTGCGCCGCGCGATGGAAGACGGCGTCTCGACCGCGGGAACGCCGGGAACCGGGCTCGGCGCGATCCGCCGCCAATCCGACGAATTCGCGGCATGGTCGAGGCCGCAACGCGGCACCGCGATTCTCGCGCGCTTCGGCAAGCCGGCGACCGCCGCCGGCGTGCTCCTGGGCGCCGTGGCCGAACCCTATCCCGGCGAAACGGTCTGCGGCGACGCCTGGTGCTTTGCCGTCGCGAAAGGCGGCCCGACCCTGCTGCTGGCGGACGGGTCGGGACACGGCGCCGCCGCCGCGGCCGCGGCCGAGACCGCGACGAAGACCTTCGCGCAGACGGCCCGGCTCGAGCCCGAGGCGCAGATGATGGCGATTCATCGGGCGCTGGCGCCGACACGGGGGGCGGCGGCGGCGCTCGCCTGCGTCGACCTCGGCGCCGGGCTGGTGCGCTTCGTCGGCGTCGGCAACATCGGCGGCGCCGTGGTGACGGGTGACGGCGTGAAGCGCATGATCTCGCATAACGGCACCGCAGGACATGTCGCGCCGCGCATTCGCGAGTTCACCTATCCCCATGACGGCGAGGCGACGATCATCCTGCATTCCGACGGCCTCTCCGCCAAATGGGATCTTGCGGCCTATCCCGGGCTGGTCGCGAGCCATCCGAGCCTGCTTGCCGCGGTCCTGTTCCGCGATCACCGGCGCGGCAAGGATGATTGCTCGGTCGCGGTCATGCGGATCGGCCCATGAAGACGCGCCTCCTCGCCGTCGCCATCGAGCACGAGACCGATATCGTCCTCGTCCGCGACCGCACGCGCTCGGTGGCGACGCTGCTGGGCTTCGACACCCAGGATCAGACCCGGATCACCACGGCGGTTTCCGAGATCGTCCGCAACGCCTGGGATTACGGCCACGGCGGCCGCATCGAGTACTGGCTCGCCGGCGACAGTCCGCAAATCCTCGAGATCGTGGTGAGCGACCGCGGCGAGGGCATCGCCGAGATCGACGCCATCCTGTCCGGCACCTACCGATCCGCCACCGGCATGGGCCTCGGCATTCTCGGCGCACGGCGGCTGATGAACAGCTTCGAGATCGATACCGCGCCGCGTCGCGGCACCACCGTCCGCATGGCCAAGCCGCTGCCGCGCCGGGCGGCGCCGGTGAGCAGGAAGGATCTCGGCAACCTCGCCCAATCGCTCGCCGCCGGGCGGAGCGTCGATCCCCTGAGCGAGATCCGTCGCCAGAACCAGGAGATGCTGGTCCACCTCGACGAGCTGCAGCGGCATCAGCAGGAGCTCACCCAGGTAAACCAGGAGCTGCAGGACACCAATCGCGGCGTCGTCGCGCTCTACGCCGAGCTCGACGAGCGCGCCGACCACTTGCGCCGCGCCGACGAGCTCAAATCGCGCTTCCTCTCCAATATGAGCCACGAGTTCCGCACGCCGCTCAATTCGATCCTCGCCCTCTCGCGCCTGTTGCTGTCCCGCGCCGACGGCGCGCTGACCGGCGAGCAGGAGCGTCAGGTCCAGTACATCCGCAAGGCGGCGGAAAATCTCGCCACGCTGGTCGACGACCTTCTCGACATCGCCAAGGTGGAGGCCGGCAAGACGGTGGTGGCGCCGACCGAGTTCACCGCCACCAGCCTGTTCGGCGCGCTCAGGGGCATGCTCAGGCCGCTGCTCGTCGGCGACGCCGTGGCGCTCGTGGTGGAGGACGCCGCCGACGTTCCCCCGCTCTTCACCGACGAAGGCAAGGTATCGCAGATCCTGCGCAATTTCGTCAGCAACGCCATAAAGTTCACCGAGCGTGGGGAAGTCCGCGTCTGGGCGCAGCTCGAGGCCGAGACCGACTGCGTCGTCTTTGCCGTGCGCGACACCGGCATCGGCATCGCCGCCGACGAGATCGACCTCATCTGGCAGGAATTCGCCCAGATCAACCATCCGTTGCAGAAGAAGGTGAAGGGCACCGGCCTCGGATTGCCGCTGTCCAGGAAGCTGGCCGAGCTGCTCGGCGGCAAGGTCTCGGTGGAGAGCGCGCCGGGCGAGGGTTCCGTCTTCAGGCTGACGCTGCCGCGCGTCTACCGCGTTCCCGGGGACGGCGCCGAAGCCGAGTCGGAGTGGATCCCCGATCCGGGCCGGGTGCCGGTCCTGGCGATCGAGGACGACCCCGCCGACGCCTTCGCGCTCGAACACGCCCTCGCCGGCTCGCGCTACCAGCCCCTGATGGCGCGCAGCCTCGCCCAGGCGCGCCGCGCGCTCCAGCGCGTCTCTCCGGTAGCGGTCGTGCTCGATATCGTTCTGGTCGGCGAGGAAGGCTGGCGCTTCCTGCTGGAGATGAAGCAGAACCCCGCGACCGAGAACATCCCGGTCATCGTCCTCTCCGCCACGCCGGAGGAGCGCAAGGCGCGAAGCCTCGGCGCCGACGACTATCTCGGCAAGCCGGTCGAGCCGGCACGGCTGCTGAAGGCGCTGGACGCGCTCACCGGCGAGCATTCCGTGACCAGGGTGCTGCTCGTCGACGACGAGGAGGTGTCCCGCTACCTCGTCCGCCAGCTCCTGCCGCGCGGCGCCTTCGAATTGTCCGAAGCGAGCACGGGACAGGACGGCTTGCGGCGCCTGCGCGAGAAGCCTCCCGACGTGGTGCTGCTCGACATCAACATGCCCGGCATGGACGGGTTCGCGTTTCTCGACCGGCTGTCGCAGGGCAAGGACGCTAGCGGCGTGCCCGCCGTGGTCCTGACCTCGATGAGGCTCACCGCCGAGCAGCGGCAGCGTCTGCACGCGGCGGTGCGCATCGTCGCCAAATCCGAACTGTCGCCGGATACGCTGACGGCGGCCATCAAGCAGGCGCTGAGTGCGCGCGAGGCCGGCCCGTCATGATGCCGGAAACGAAAATCCTGATCGTCGACGACGACGAGGCCAGCCGCTACGTCAAGGCGCGCGTCCTCGCCCGCTGCGGCTATCGGGTTTCCGAGGCGGCATTCGGCGCCGAGGCGGAGAAGATCGTCGACAGCGAGCGCCCGGTCCTGGTCCTGCTCGACGTGCGGCTGCCGGACACCAGCGGGATCGCGCTCTGCCGCGAGCTCAAGACGCGTCACCCGGGCATGCTCGTGCTGCAGACCTCGGCGGCGTTCACCGAAGCGGGCGATCGCGCCGCGGCGCTCGACGGCGGCGCCGATTCCTACCTCGTCGAGCCGGTCGAGCCCGAAGAGCTGATCGCGCAGGTGGGGTCGCTGCTGCGGCTGAGCCGAGCGGAGCAGGAGCTGCGCGCGCTCAACGAAGGGCTGGAGCGGCGGGTGGCCGAGCGCACGGCCGAGCTGCTCGAGGCCAACCGCCGCCTCGCCGAGGAAAGCGAGCAGCGGGCGCGGACTGAGGAAGCGCTGCGCCACGCGGAGAAGCTCGACGCGCTGGGCCAGCTTACCGGCGGCGTCGCGCATGATTTCAACAATCTGCTGACCGTGGTGCTCGGCAATCTCGACGCCATCGAACGGCACCTCGAGCGCCCCGGCTTCACCAAGGCCCGGGTCGAGCAGCTTGCGCTCGCGGCGCGGCAGGCGACGCAGGACGCGGCGCTGCTGACGCGGCAGTTGCTCGCCTTTGCCCGCCGCGACGTGCTGCGCCTGGAAGTGATCGACGCCAACGAAGCCATCCTCGGCTTCGACAATCTGCTGCGCAAGGCGCTGGGCGAGCGGAACGTCCTCGATCTCGCGCTGGGCGAAGGGTCGTGGCTGCTGCAGATCGATCGCACGCGGCTCGAAGCCGCCTTGCTCAACCTCGCGGTCAACGCGCGCGACGCGATGGTGCTGGGCGGTACGCTGAGCATCTCGACGCGGAACACCAGGGTGGACTGCCCGGCGGCGCTGCCGTCGCAGGCGAGGCTGGCGATCGATGCTCCCGGCGCCGACTACATCCAGATCTCGGTGGCCGATACCGGCCAGGGCATGACCGACGACGTGCTGCGGCACGCTTTCGACCCCTTCTTCACCACCAAGGATGTCGGCCAGGGCAGCGGCCTCGGCCTGAGCCAGGTCTATGGCTTCGTGCGCCAGTCGGGCGGCTTCCTCACCGTCGAGAGCGCGCTCGGCGCCGGCACGACCTTCCACCTCTTTCTGCCGCGGACCGAGCGCGCCCACGAGCTGCGGCCCGGACATCCCGAGATGGACGAGGCCCCGGGGGGCACCGAGACGATCCTGGTGGTCGAGGATAACGAGCTGGTGCTCGATTTCGCGGTCGACGCCCTCACCCAGCTGGGATATCGCGTGCTCCTGGCGACCACACCGGCGGCGGCGCTGGACATTCTCGTCGGCGACGAGCCGATCGACATCATGTTCTCGGACGTCGTCCTGCCGCATGGCATGAGCGGCATCGAGCTGGCGCAGGAAGCGCGGCGCCTGCGTCCGGGGCTGAAGATACTCCTCACCTCCGGCTATTCCGGAGGATCCGCGATCGATGCCACGCCCGGGGAGCGCATCCCGCTGCTGTCCAAGCCCTACCGGCTCAGCGAGTTGGCGCAGCGGCTGCGGGAGACCCTCGCCGCAGCCGAGGCCCCGTCATGAAGGCCGCCGGCCGCTCCGCTCAGTCCCTCTCGATGCGATAGATCTCGCGCCGCGCCAGGATCGGCGCGAGTACCGCCGCGAGCCGCGCCGCCCAGGCCTCGGCGCCCGTCGCCGACGCCACGAGATCCTGGCGCAGCTCGATCGCGACATGCGGCAATCCCCGCGCGACCGCATGATGGCGCACGGTGTAGCCGGCGGGCTCGCGCGCCGAATAGGGCTCGTTGTCGCCGACCGTCAGCGACGCATCGGCGCGCAGCGCCGCCAGCAGCGGCAGCGGGATCCGCGGATCCGCGTCCCAGAGGATGCCGACCTGCCAGGGCCGGGCGACGCCGCCCATCGCCGGCGTGAAGCTGTGGATCGACAGCAGCGCCGGCACCTGCCCCGCCGCCAGCCGCGCGTCGAGCCACGCCGCGATCGCCGCGTGATAGGGATCGAAACAGGCGCGGCGCCGCGCGGCGCGCGCCTCGGGCGTCAGGCCGCGATTGCCCGGCACCGCCACGCCGTCACTGAGCTCGGGGATCGAGCTCGCCTCGGCGGGATCGCGGTTGCAGTCGATCACCAGGCGCGAATAGCCGGAGAGGATCGCCGGTGCGGCGAGCGCCCGGGCCAGCAGCCGCGTCACCGCGGCGGCGCCGATGTCCCAGCCGATATGCCGCTCCAGCAACCCGGCAGCGAGGCCGAGCCCGGCGAGCGCGCGCGGCACGGCATGGCTGGCGTGATCGCAGGTCAGCAGCACCGGCCCGCCGCCGGCCTCGCACAGTTCCAGCGGAGCGGGATCATCGGGTCCGAGCAGCGCGGGTTCGGGCGATGGCATGAGACGATCCGATCAGGCGGGGTTGTCGGCAAAGGGCGGCGCATCCTATCTTTTCCCGACCGGGCCGGCGAGACCCGGCACAACGCTGCGACAAGGTCGAACTCCCGTGACGCTCCCCGGCCGCGACGATCCCCGCTTGCTGCTGCGCGCGCTCTTCGCCGCGGCGCTCGGCGCCGCCGATCCGTCCCGGGTCGTGCCGCCGCACCTGCCGCCGCCGCCCAGCGGCCGCACCGTGGTGGTCGGCGCCGGCAAGGCGGCGGCGGCGATGGCGAAGGCGGTCGAGGATCACTGGCCCGGCCCGCTCTCGGGCCTGGTCATCACGCGCTACGGCCATGGCGCGCCGACGCGGCGCATCGAGGTGGTCGAGGCCGGCCATCCCATGCCCGACGCCGCCGGCAGCGAGGCGGCGCGGCGCATCCTCGACAGCGTGCGCGGCCTGGGCGCCGACGATCTCGTGCTGTTTCTCGCCTCGGGCGGCGGCTCGGCGCTGATGGCGCTGCCGGCGCCGGGCGTGAGCCTCGAGGACAAGCGCGCGGTGACGCAGGCGCTGCTGCGCTGCGGCGCCACCATCGGCGAGATCAATAGCGTGCGCAAGCATCTCTCCGCCATCAAGGGCGGCCGGCTCGCCGCCGCCGCCGCGCCGGCGCGCATGGTGACGCTCGCCATCTCCGACGTTCCCGGCGACGACCCCGCGGTGATCGCCTCGGGCCCGACCGTGCCCGATCCCTCGACCTTCGCCGAGGCGCGCGCCATCCTCGCCAAATACGCGATCGCGCCACCCGCGGCGATCGCCGCGCATCTCGCCGCCGCCGCCGAAGAGAGCCCCAAGCCCGGTGATCCGCGCCTCGCGCGCAGCACCTTCATCACGGTCGCGACGCCGCAGCAGGCCTTGCTGGCGGCGGCGGCGGTCGCGCGCGGCGCCGGCGTGACGCCGCTGCTGCTGGGCGACGCCATCGAGGGCGAGGCGCGCGAGGCGGCGCTGGTTCATGCCGGGATCGCGCGCCAGGCGGCGGCCGGCAAGCTGATCGTCGGCGAGCGGGCCTTGCCGCTGCCGGCGGTGCTGCTCTCGGGCGGCGAGACCACGGTGACGGTACGCGGCGCCGGCCGCGGCGGGCGCAACGCCGAATTCCTGCTGGCATTGGCCATCGCGCTCGACGGCCAGCCCGGATTGTACGCGCTCGCCGCCGATACCGACGGCATCGACGGCACCGAGGACAATGCCGGCGCGCTCTATGCTCCCGACACCGCCGCGCGCGCCGCGGCGGCCGGCCTCGATCTCGGCGCGCGCCTCGCCGGGAATGACGGCTACGGCGCCTTCGCGGCGCTGGGCGATCTGCTGATCACCGGACCGACGCTGACGAATGTTAACGATTTCCGGGCGATCCTCGTGCTGGAGACGGAACCCGCCACCGCAACAAGGGAATAAGTCATGCGACGTCAACGCAGCGCCAAGATCGTGGCCACGCTCGGCCCGGCAAGCTCCACGCCCGAGATCATCGCCGCCCTGTTCCGCGCCGGCGTCGACGTCTTCCGCCTCAATTTCAGCCATGGCGAGCGCCGCGACCATCTCGCGCGGATCGACGCCATCCGCGCGCTGGAGAAGGAGACCAGCCGGCCGATCGGCATCCTGGCGGACATGCAGGGACCGAAGCTGCGCCTCGGCACCTTCGCCCAGGGCAAGGTGCGGCTGAAAGCGGGCGAGCATTTCCGCCTCGACCTCGACAAGAAGCCCGGCGATCACGAGCGCGCGCCGCTGCCGCACCCCGAGATCTTCGCGGCGCTGGAGCCCGGCACCGATCTGCTGCTCAATGACGGCAATGTGCGGCTCAAGGTGAAATCCTGCAGCGATCGCTTCGCCGAGACCGTCGTGGTCGACGGCGGCGAGCTCTCCGACCGCAAGGGCGTCAACGTGCCCAACGCAGTGCTGCCGCTGGCCGCGCTCACCGAGAAGGATCGCAGCGACCTCGCCTTCGCGCTCGATGCCGGCGCCGACTGGATCGCGCTTTCCTTCGTGCAGCGGCCGGAGGACGTCGCCGAGGCGAGGAAGCTGGTCGCCAACCGCGCCGGCATCATGGTCAAGCTCGAAAAGCCCGCGGCGGTGCGCCGGCTCGGCGAGATCATCGAGCTCAGCGACGCGCTGATGGTGGCGCGCGGCGATCTCGGCGTCGAGATGCCGCCCGAGGACGTGCCGCCGGTGCAGAAGCAGATCGTCCATGCCTGCCGGCTCGCCGGCAAGCCGGTGATCGTCGCGACGCAGATGCTGGAATCGATGGTGCACGCGCCGGTGCCGACGCGCGCCGAGGCCTCCGACGTCGCCACCGCGATCTATGAAGGCGCCGATGCGGTGATGCTCTCGGCCGAGACCGCGGCCGGCGAATACCCGGTCGAGGCGGTGATGATGATGGACCGCATCGTGCGCCGCGTGCAGGCCGACCCGCTCTACAATGCGAGCCTGCATGCCGGCGCCGAGGCCGAGCCGGAGCACACTTCCTCGGACGCGATCAGCGCCGCCGCCCGCCAGGTGGCGCACACCGTCGGCGCCGCCGCCATCTGCTCCTACACCACCTCGGGCGCCACGGCGCTGCGCGCGGCGCGCGAGCGCCCGGACGTGCCGATCCTGGCGCTGACCTCGAGCCTGCAGACGGCACGCCGGCTCGCTCTGGTCTGGGGCCTGCATTGCATCCACACGCGCGACGTCAGCAATTTCGGCGACATGGTGCATCGCGCGGCGCGGCTTGCCCATCGCGAGGGCTTCGCCGAGCACGGCCAGCGCATCGTCGTCACCGCCGGCGTCCCCTTCGGCACCCCCGGCGCCACCAACGTCCTGCGCATCGCCTGGGTCGAGGGGTAGCGTCCCCCACGCCGGGCAGTGCAATTGCCTCCGTGCCGACAATTTTTTATTCCTATCCGCGCCACGACATATGCGATTGCCCTGCTACCCCAGACACCGCACGAGGTCGTCGGCCAGCCCGTTCAGCAGAGCGAGGTAGCGGCCGCGACCGCGCGGCAGGAGCGCACCGTCAGGATCGAGCACGCCGGTGCGCGCCTTGGTCCCGGCGATGACCACATCGACCAGCCGCGGCTCGAATTGCGGCTCGCCAAAGACCGCTACGGCGTGCGCTCGAACACGGCGCCATAGTGGTAGGGCGATACCTGGACCAGGTTGCGGAGCCGGAAGCCGGTCGGCTCGACGGCCTTTATCGTGGCCTC
>DAHUYF010000017.1 GCA_027315365.1 Rhodospirillales bacterium
CAGGGCGGGGTTCATGACGTCGCCGTGGAAATCGGCGAGGACGTCGATCTCCGGGATGGTGAAGTCGAGCCCCTTGTCGAGCGCGCCGTTGTTGGCGCCGTGCTGCCAGGGCGGGAAAATCTCGTCGCCGCGCGGCGGCGCAACTTTGCCGCCGGTTTCCGCCGCTGCCGGGAGCGGCGACAGCGCGATCGCAAGGCACAGGGCGCCAGCCGGCAATGCCAGGGCGCGCCGGCGCGCCGCCGGCCGCCTCAGGCCGCGAAACGCCGCGTCACTTGGCATAATCGAAGCCGGCTCGCTGCAATTCGGGCAGCGTCCCGACGACGCCCGGGCTCAGCACGGTTCCCGGGATCAGATGGTTGGTGAGCTCGGCGGCCACCTTCTCGACCCCGAGATGGTCGGGATTGGAGCCCGCCTTGAGCAGCTTCTCCGATATCTCCCAGATCGCGTTGTGGCAGGCGATGAACACCACGCCGCGGCGCTGCAGCACCGCGATGCTGTTGTCCGACGACGAGAAGACGCCTTCGGGGTCCTGGATGTTCCTGGCGTCTCTCGCCGCGGCCGGTCCCGGCCCGATGAAGCTGTTCGTTGCGGGCGCCCCGGGGACCAGCTTGCCCAGCTGGTACTTCTGCCACATGGCGTCGTCGAACAGGGCAAGATGGGCGGCACCATGGGTTGCCGACACCGCCAGGAAATCGGGATGCTTCCAGGCCCAGATCTGGGTGTTCAGCGAATTGCGGATGAGATTGAGCCACGGCCCGGTCAGGTCCGTGCTGTCCCACACCTGCTTCGGCTTGCCGCCATAGGCGATGACCTCGCGGAGCGCGGCAGCGTCCCAATCGGCCTCGCTCTCCAGGATCATCGGCACGGTCTTGAAGTCCCGCCGCCGCGGCGCCTTCGCGAGACCGGCGGTGAGCTTGGCGAGCGCCTTGGCCCCCTGCGGCAGGTAGGGGGCCTCCGGCGTCGCCGCTGCGGCGCCATGCGTCACGGCGGGGTCGGCGACAAGCAAGGTTGCCGTGCCGGCCGCGATGCCGAGGGCGAGCGCCGAGCGCCGGTTGAGCATTGGATTCATCTGAACTCCCCGCTTTGCTGCGATTGCGGAATTATCTTGCAGGTAGGACCGATCGGCCGGGCACCATGCACCTGTGCGACCGTTCTTTCTAACACATAATAGTGATGGCATGTATAAGCCATATCGATGGATTATGCCCGCCCCGGCATGCCGTTCTCGGGCGTGCGCGCCCGGCGCCACCGAGGCTTCAGAACTTGATCCCGAGGGCAAATCCGACTGTGTTCTCGCTCATGCTTATCTTGTCCGTGCCGCCGCCGGGAATCAGCGAATTCGTCGCTCCCGACACCGAGTTCTCGAAGGCATGCATATAGGCGCCGCTCAGCTCGTAGCCGCCGGCGATCTCGTAGGTGAAGCCCACCGAGACCTGGTCCTGGATGACCCCGGGCGCGAGGATGTTGAAGGTGACGTCGCGCGGCTGAATCGGATTGTCGCTGTGATCGTAGCCGCCGCGCACGATCCATTGCGAGTTGAGCCGGTATTCGGCGCCGATCTTGTACACGTTGATGTCGTTCCAGCCGAAGCCGGGCCCGCTGCTGCTGCCGAGCGTCGCGGCGTTGGTGCTGGGATTGCCGACGGCAGCCACGCCGCTGTAGTCGATGCGGTTATAGTCGAAGGCGAGCAACAGCTCGGGCGTGGCCTGGAAGGCGGCGCCCGCGCCGAAATTCTGCGGGATGTCGAAGCCGCCTTGCTGGGCGAACAGGCCCTGATACTGCTGGAACCTGCTCATCATGACTTTGGAAGAATACGTCGCGCCCAGGCTGATGGTGTCGGTGACCCGTCCCATCCAGCCGATGCGCACGCCGGCACCGAAGGAATCGCTATATCCCCGGTTGGTGACGTCGTCGGGGCTGGAGGAGACGCCGGTGAAGGCCTGCACGCCCTGGGCGCTGAAGCGCTGATAGGCGATCAGCGGTGAAATGCCGAAGGAATTGTTCGGCGTCGGCTTGTAGGTCGCGGTCGGCGCGATGATCGCCTGGCTCAGGTCGACGCCGAGCCGGCCTTGGCCGCAGAGGAGATTCGATGCCGGCGCGCCGGTCCCGCAGCGCCCGGCGGGGATCTGCCCGCCGGAATAATCGGTGTTCATGCCGCCATTGCCGTAGACCGTGATGCCGAGGCTTATGCTGTCGTTGAGCGCATGGACGTAGCCGAATTCGGGAATGACGAAATAATTCGTGCCGCTGCCGGCGGTGCCGTTGATGCCGTTCGCGTTTCCCGAGCGGCTGGCGCTGCGGTCGGGGCTGAACATCGAGGCGCCGGCATCGAGACGGTCGCCGACGAAGCCCATGGTGGCGGGATTGTTGGCGCCGCCCATGGAGTCTTCGGCGACCGCGATCGAGGCGCCGCCCCGCCCGATATCCATGATGCCGTAGCCGTCGCTGAAATAGCCGTCGGTGGCAAACGACGTTGCCGGCATCCACGCGCCGGCGACGGCAAGAACGCCCACCCATTTCCCGATCTTCATTGGCCCCCCCTTGTGGTGCGGGCTCTTGCGGCCCTTGAATGGTTGAGCGGAGATCGTCACTGGAGAAGGTGCCATCTTCGTATAACACGGCGTGACATATTCGAAAATAAAAAACTATAATAATCGAATATATAGATCGCTTGGACCGGCTCAGGCGGTGCGTTTGATGACGAAGCTGTAGACCTTGCCGTCGACGGTGGAGTCGACGAGTTCGTTGCCGGTGGTTCGGCAGAAGGCCTCGAAATCCTTGACCGCGCCGGGATCGGTGGCGAGCACCT
>DAHUYF010000027.1 GCA_027315365.1 Rhodospirillales bacterium
CGGCGAGTGCAGGGCGTCCCCAGCTTGCGCCGCGAGGGGGTGTTGCCGTAAGGTCGCGGCCGCGGGACCCGTAGCTCAGCTGGATAGAGCGCTGCCCTCCGAAGGCAGAGGTCGCACGTTCGAATCGTGTCGGGTCCGCCATTAAATCGGACGCTGGCCTGCTCATGCCCCGCCGCCCGCCCGCCGGCGAGCGCGAATGAATAAGGGGGAAGAGGCTTTAGCTGCGGCGTTCAACGAGCCGGAATGACGAATCCGCCGCCCTCACTCATGCCCGCCCGGCCGCTTGTCGACATACTCGCGTAGTGGCTCATTGATGGCGGCCTGATATCCGGTGCCGACATGGTGGCGAAACCCGGCAACGACATCCGCGTCGAGCCGGAGGGTCAGTTGTTGCTTGCGCGGTTTATAAAACAAGCCACGGCGCGCGTCCTTCCAGTCACGGCCTTCCGTTGCATCGCTCAGGTCGATTTTCTCATCCGACAGTTTGGCCAGAGCCTTCATCTCAGGCTGCTGCTTGGCGTGAGCTTTGCCGCCACGCGTTTCCTACATGTCGCCATCCTCGTAAGCCCTCCTTTCATAGGCGGTCGCTTTACGGGCGCTGATGATGCGGCGCACCTCCCCGCCTTCGGGCGTCGCCTGGGGCCATGTATGAATGACCGGAATGGTCACGCCGGGGACGCCGCCGATCGTGCGCCATCGCTGCTCTTGCGGATAGGGACCGGGAATCGTCCCGCCGACGGATCATCGAACACCAGTTGCACCGTCTCAAACGAGAGGCCGTTCTTACGCCTATTCTGTCGGTTCTTCGCGGCCTCCCAGATCCACCGCATCGGCATCTATCGTAGCTACAAAAATGCAGCTACTCGACAGCAGCGTGTCAAGGCGAAGGGAATGCCGAAACTCTTGGCCGCGCCTGCCTCGCCCTCATTCATTGAGACAGATCAAAGACGCCGCTGTATCGCTCTGACAGAAATGGACGCGGGCGCGGAAAGCGTCTGATTTACGACGGAGATGGATATGAAAACGGCACCTTTGTTCGCGTTCGTGCTGGCCGCGGCAGCCTTCGGTATTGCGGGCTGCGCCAATGAAGACCACCGATTGGCCGAAGATCAGCAAAGTTGCGTGGCGATGGGCCATGTGGAGGGCACGCCTGAATTCAAGCAATGCATGGCGGACCTGAACCAGCGCCGCTGCGCCGAGGCCAAGTCCAAGACGGAAGGCACACAGCACGAGGCCACCGTCGACTGCACCAAACTGTAAGCAAGCTCGGTCGCCAACGCTTGCCGCCCCGATCGGGACTCTAAAAAGTGGGGGCGGCCGGCGGAAGGGGAGCAGAGCGGCCTGTCGCCGCGCAAGCAAGCCAGAGGATGTCCCGTCTTGTCCGCTCATGCGTCGATGCCACGGCGGGATTGTCGGGACGATCAATTCCTCGGGAACACAAGAAGCTCATCGCATCCGGGCGCGAACGTGCCGCATCTCGCCCCACCATCTCCAGAGGACATAGATAACCGGCAGGATCAACAGGGACAGAACGAAGCTCGTGACGATGCCGCCGACCATGGGAGCAGCGATGCGCTTCATCACGTCGGATCCTGTCTCGCTGGACCACATGATGGGCAAGAGGCCCATCAGTATCGCCAGTACCGTCATCGTTTTGGGCCGCACCCGCTGGACGGCGCCTTCCATCACCGCGCCCTCCAAGTCGGCGAGGTTGTTCATCCGGCCTTCCTGCTTCCAGCGCTCATAGGCAGAGTCTATGTAGAGGAGCATGACGATTCCGGTTTCGGCATCCACCCCGGCGAGGGCGATGATTCCGACCCACACCGCGACGCTGAGATTGTAGCCGAGCAGCCAAAGCAGCAGGAACGCACCGACCAGTGAAAAAGGCACGGCGATCAGCACGATCAGCACCTTGGCCAGCGAACGGGCGTTGACATAAAGCAGCACGATGATGATCGCCAGCGTAAGCGGAACGGCATACATCAATCGCTGGTCTGCCCGCTGCATCCCCTCGTAGGCGCCGCTCCATTCCAGCCTGTAGCCTTTTGGCAACGTCACCATCCGGCTCGCCGCGCTCTGGGCGTCCTTCATGTAGCTGCCCATATCGCGGCCCGCCATGTCCACATAGACATACCCGACAAGCCGCGCCTCTTCGCTCTTGATCATCGTGGGGCCGTCGACGAAGCGCAGGTCGGCCAGTTCTTCCAAGGGCACCTGCGCGCCGGTCGGGGCGGCGACCAGCACCCGCCGCAACTGATCCAGATCGGCCCGCAGATCACGCCCGTAGCGGACATTTACCGGATACCTCTCGCGACCTTCGATGGTCTGCGTGACGTTGGCTCCGCCCACCGCCGACTGGATCACCTCCTCCACATCCATCACCGAGAGCCCGTAGCGGGCGATAGCCTGGCGGTCGATCACGAAGTCCAGGTAGTAACCTTGATTTACGCGTTCGGCAAAAGCGCTTCGGGTGCCAGGGACGCTGCCTACCGCCGCTTCCACCTGCGATAATATGCGCCCGATCTCCGCGAGGTCCGGCCCGAACACCTTCACGCCAAGAGACGTCCGGATGCCGGTGGAAAGCATGTCGATACGCCCCTTGATCGGCATGGTCCAGCTGTTGGAGAAGCCCACCAGCTTTTCATTCAGCCGCCGATTCATCTCGCCTGTCAGCTTGTCTGGGGTCATGCCCTTGCGCCACTGATCGGCAGGTTTGAGGTTTATCACCGTCTCGACCATCTCCAGGGGCGCGGGGTCGGTGGAGGTCGCGGCCCGGCCGGATTTGGCGAAGACGCTTGCGACCTCCGGAAACTCCATCAAAATCCTGTCCTGCTCCTGGATCGCTTGCTTCATCGTCTGGATCGACGCTCCCGGGAGGGTGGCCGGCATGTAAAGGAGTGTTTCCTCCCAAAGCGGCGGCATGAATTCGCTGCCCAGGCCAGCGTAGATCGGCACCATCGCGGCGACGGCCAGAAAAGCGGCGACGACCGTGACGTAGCGGAATTTCAGCGCCAACTTGGCGAGCGGACGATAGAGCCACATCAGGAAGCGGCTGATCGGGTTCTTCTCCTCCGCGGGCACCTTGCCGCGGATCAGCAGCACCATGAGGAACGGCACCACGGTGATCGAGAGCAGCGCCGCAAACATCATGCTGAGCGACTTGGTGTAGGCCAACGGCTTGAACAGTCGGCCTTCCTGATCCTGGAGGGCGAATACGGGCAAGAAGCTGACCGTGATGATCAAGAGTGAGAAGAACAGTGACGGTCCCACCTCCCTGCCGGCCTCGATCAGGACCTCCAGGCGGGGGCGGCGCTGCTCGAGGGGCTTGGCCTCCTCGTGCTCGATGTGCTTATGGGCATTCTCGATCATCACGATGGCCGCATCCACCATTGCGCCGATGGCGATGGCAATGCCGCCCAGGCTCATGATGTTGCTGGTGAGTCCGATCAAATGCATGGCCAGCATTGCCATCAGCACCGCCAGGGGCAGGATGATGATCGCGACCAGGGCGCTACGGAGGTGGAACAGGAAAACGAGACACACCAAGCTGACGATGAGGCTTTCCTCGGCGAGCTTCCCGGTCAATGCCTTGACCGCATGCTTGATGAGCGCTGAGCGGTCGTAGGTCACCACCAGCTCGACGCCGGGCGGCAATGACGGATCGACCTCGTCCCTGATCGTCTGCTTGACGCGTTTCAACACGTCGTAGGTGCTTTCGCCGAACCGGACCACGACAATGCCGCCAGCGGCGTCACCCATGCCATTGTAGTCCACGACACCCCGGCGGATGTCGGGGCCGATTTGGACGAAGCCGAGATCGCGAACCAGGATCGGTGTCCCGTCTGGACGCACGCCGACCACCACATTCTCGATGTCGGAGACGTTCGCGAAGTAGCCTCTGCCGCGGACCATGTATTCTCTGCCGGTGAACTCCAGCACCCGGCCGCCCACCTCCTCGTTGCCGCGTCGGACCTGCTCGATGACCTTGTTGATCGAGATGTTGTAGGCCAGCAGTTCGTCCGGATCGATCGTGACCTGATATTGCCGCACGAATCCGCCCACCGGCGCCACCTCGGCTACGCCCGGAACCGCTCGCAGCTGATATTGCACCTGCCAGTCCTGCAAGCTGCGGAGATCCGCCAGCGAATGTCTCCCGGTCTTGTCGATCAGCGCATATTCAAAAGCCCATCCCACGCCGGTCGCGTCCGGCCCCAGTTGCGGCGATACGCCTTCCGGCAACTTGCCGGCCATGCCGCTGAGATATTCCAGCACCCGACTGCGCGCCCAGTAGAGGTCGGTGCCGTCCTCGAAAATGACGTAAATCAGCGACTCGCCATAGGAGCTGTTGGCGCGCACCGCCTTGACCTTGGGTGCGGAGAGGAGCTGCGTTACGATAGGATAAGTTACCTGATCCTCGACGATGTCGGGGCTTCGGTCTGCCCAGTCGGTTGCGACGATCACCTGCACGTCGGAGAGATCGGGAAGCGCGTCGAGCGGCGTATTGGAAAGCGCCCACAGCCCGCCGCCAATGATGGCAACGAACAGGAGAAGAACGAAAAACGCGTTGCGGGAGCAGAACTCGATGATGCGGGCGATCATGGGACGAGCAGCGCGCGGGTATCGGTGGATTTCATAGGAAACATCATTGCGCTGGCTTGGAGTGATCCGTCGTTTGCGGCGGCCCGCCCATGCCGGGCATCGCCTTCATGTCGTCGGGCTTGGTATCGGCCGCCTTGCCATGGCCTTTGTCGCCGCCGCCCATGCCCGGCATGCCCGCCATGCTGCCGCTGCCAGCCTCAAGTCGGCTCTCCGAATCGATAAGGAAGGTGGCGGAGGTCGCCACCTCGTCGCCGGCCTTCAACCCCGCGAGTATCTGGAAGCGGTCCCCGAACCGCTGGGGACCGATCTTTACCTGCACGGGCACGAAGCGATCGGCGGAGGCCGCACGAAAGACGATGTCACGCTCGCCGTTGCGGAGGACGGCGGATGACGGAACGGTCAAGCCCACGCCCATTGCGTGGGCGATCAGCATGTCGCCGAACATGCCGGGCTTCAGTCGGCCGTCGCCGTTGGGCAGCTCGACGCGGACCTGCACCGTTCGGGACATCTCGTCGACGACCGGATCGATGAACACGACCTTGCCGTGCAGCGGTTGTTCCATCAGCCATGGGAACGACACAGTCGCGGACATGCCGAGTTCGACATGCGGCAATTCATATTCGTAGATCTTGGCCTGCATCCACACCGTCGACAGATCGGCGACCACGTACAAATCGCTTTCTGGCGTGAGGTACTGGCCTGCGAAGGTCTTCTTCTCCAGCACCGTTCCGGAAATCGGACTGCGCAGGATCAGGAATTTGATCGGCTTTCCGGTCTTCTCCAGCGCATCGATCTCATCTTCGGGTATATCCCAGAGTTCCAGGCGCCGGCGGGCGGTCTCCGCCACGATCTGCCGATCCGCGATGCCGTTCAGGCGGGCGGATCGCAAGGCCGACAGGAACTCTCCCTGCGCGGCGAGGAACGGTTGACTGTAGATCGACAGCATCGGGTCGCCGGCCTTTACCTCTTGACCGGTGAAGGAGACGAACAGCTTTTCGACCCAGCCCTCGGTCTTCAGATGAATGTGGTCGACCTTGGTCTCGTCGGGACGCACGATGCCGACCGTGCGAATGGTCATGGTCAGCGGCGTCTCCTGGACACGTCCCAGCGTCACGCCGATCCGTTGCTGGACATCCGTCGCAACTTGGATTTCGGCATAGCCCGGCGGCGCCGCGCTGCTCGTCGCGGGCGGCTCGGCCGTGCTTGGCATTTGCTCGGTCGGCATGCTCGTGCCGGTCGCCGCGATTGCCCGTTCGCGGAAATGGGAGAGGGCGCCCGAGACCAGCAGTGTTGCCACCGCTAGTCCGAGCAGACTTCGGCGCTGCATGACCGACATCGGAATCCCCACTGCGTTGTCCTGCCATTGCCATAATGTTGCCTATGGTGAAGGCGGCGTGCTTGCCGGCGGCATCCCGGGCAGCCTCGGCTGCCCGAGCATCTCTATGTCGACCCCGGCAAGCGCTTCGAGCTCCGCCAGCCGCCGCTCCCGGTCGATCCGGCTTTCGGCAACCATCAGGCGAACCGATATGTATGTGCGCTCGCTATCGATCAGATCCGCGAAGGTGACGGCCCCCGCCGCATACTCCTGGCGCGACGTGGTCAACAGTTGCCGGGTGGCGGGTACGACCGTTTGCCGATAGAACTCGGTTTGCCGCTCCGCGTTGCGCATGAGGTACAGGTCGGCCACGAAACTCGCGGCACGATCTCGCCTGGTTTGCCGCGCAACGGCTTCCGACGACCGCTGCAGCGCGGCCGCCTCGTCGATCGCACCGCGGATCGCGGGGAGCGTCGTCGGCAGCATGATCATCGCCCCGAGAGCCTGCGAGATGCTTCCGGTGATGCCCGCCGAAGGAATGATATCGGGCAGATAGGCCAATCGCGCCAATTCCAGCGCATCCTTCCGCCCGGTCACCTGGTGGGCGAGCCCGGCCAACTCCGGGTTTTGATCGACTGCGACCGCGAGCAGCCGGGCATCATCAGCAGCGACAGGGCGGGGTGCCGGCAGCGTGGGCGGAAGTTCCAGCGGCGCCGTGCCATCGCGGGCGAGCAGCCCGTTGAGCGCTCCCCGCTCAGAGGCAGCGCTGGCTTCCAGGTTGGACAACTCGTTCCGCGCCAGCTGCGCTGCGATCTGGGCCTTCAGCAAATCCTGCAGCGGGCCGCCGGTCTGCGCGCGATAGGCGGCGGAATCGGCCAGCAGCTTGAGAACGGCCAGATTGTCCCGCTCGATGCGAATTTTCTCCTCTGTCAGCGCCAGATCCAAATAGGCGAGAAGTACCCGCCGCTGGATATCGAATTTGGCGGCGCGGAATCTCTCGCCCGCCTCCCTGGCGGTCTCCAGCGCTACTTTCCCGGCGGCTTGCACTTTGACCGGTAGCCGCAGGGGAACGGAGGGATCGAAGCCGCCGCTGATCGACGTGCGATCCCAGGATTTTACGTTTCCGGCGGAAAACAAATAACTGAAGCTCACGGCGACGTTGCTGTTGGGCCAGGTCGCAACGACGTTGATGTCGGCGAGAGCAGCCTTCCATTCGAAATAGGCCGACTTCACTTCACCATTGGTCAGGAATGCCCGACGCAGGACGTCGCGCCAGTCCGCCGGCGCCGGCAAGGGCGGCAGCTGACGAAGGTCAGGCGGCGCTTCAAACGGCGGCGCCGCCTCGTTGAGGTTGGCCTGCTCCTCCGTCGTTCCCTGCGGCGCCAGAACGCAACTGCTCAGCCCCAGGAGCATCAACATGCTTATCGTCGCCACCAGGGCTGCGCCTCCCGGCATGCGGTCCGAACGCGCAGTTCCGGAGTGTCGGCGACTCAGGCTCGGCATGGCAACGCGGGCTCTCGTCAGAAGGCCGCAGCTGTAGTGCGAAGGCGGGCAGACAACGGCACCGTGCAGCGCCGTCCGGGGAGGGGTTCATTTCGGCGTTTATCAACTTAACGATCGCCGGAAGCGTGACGGCCCGCATTGACGCAAATCAACGGTCGAGAGCCAGCGGGAGGGCGATTTCCGGTACGGACGCCGCGCGGCCTTCCAACGGACCGGGTGAGCAATCGCTCTGTCTCGCTCTTAGACGCGGGACCGCTCGTCGGGATGGTCACTCGACGATTCTCTGACCATCGACAGCCATACCACCGTATGCCGCCAATCGGACTCACGCCCTGCGGCAGGGCAAGGGACGAAGCCGGGAACGGCGGCGTTCAACGGCGGCAAGGGCGCCGGCGGCCGGCCGGGGATGCGGGCCCGGGGCATTGCGTATGACAGCCGTCTTCCTCTAACGTCCCCGCCAGCAAACCGACCATGACCGCGAGACTGCCGCGACTCGGCGTTATCCTCCCCCTGGCCGCCGCCCTG